>JAGSHH010000063.1 GCA_023954655.1 Colwelliaceae bacterium | reverse complement strand
GTAGATGTCTCTCATCACAGAGTGCTTCAAGCATGTCAGCAATAAAAAGCTAACAAGCCACTCAAGCAGGACAAAAAACAGTTGGTTTTTGCTCCTGCGTCGCATATTTTAACCAACTATTATTTGCCCATTAATGGGGCGTTACATTCAAAATTATGCAAAGTGACCTATGCATTAAAATCACAGTCCGTTGCTATATGTTTTTCTATACAACACTATAATTGCACATACTAAACAAAGCGATATTGTAGAAGGTTCAGGCACATTAACTACGGAACTGATATTTTCTATTGGAGAAAAGTTATTAAAGGCAAGCCCAATGCCCCCCGTTTTACTGCCTGTAAAAGTGATTTCTATTTTAGTGATATCAGTTAAATCACTAAAACCAAATGTCCAAGGCTTTCCGTCTAACGTGTTGTCTATACCTAAAGGTGACTCTATTGAAGCAAGTAAAGTTTCACCATCAAATGCTTTTACGAGAAAACGTTCCGTATTTTTTCCACCATCGATATCCCAAATTTCACCAGATGCTTCAGTCACCGGGTTGATAGCATCATAAAAGATGACAAAAGTACCAAAGGGTTGATAAGGCTCACTCTGCCTTAAAAAAAAGTTTCCCAGTTGTGAAGTAAAACCAGGGGCTGCGGTATCTTTGTCTGCACCAATTCCCCAAAATCCGGTATCACCACCACTATCTATATTTCCAACTTCTTCAAAAACTGCTTTAGTATCTAAAATACCATCAGCGTTACTATCAAAGCCAAAGCGCACAGTTACAGCGTCAGCCATGAAAGCATCACTGAATTCTATGGTGCTATTATCTGTCGGTAAACCGCCTGATGCTGTCGTTTCAAAGTCAATTAAACCCGCTTCAGTATTTAACGCAACGAGTAAAAAAATACTACAAATTATATTAGGTAAAATTTTCATTGTATAATATCATCACTTAAGTAAATTTAGGTTTACTATTACAAAAAACATACCAACATAAAAAGGGTTATAATACAGTGGGTTAAAATTCATTTGTATTGATATATATTCAATTGTCAAAGGGTTTTGCTTTTTGCATTGCATTTTGAAAGTACAGTGACCAATTTGTTAATTTAAATTACTTTAGGGGAGCTTTTATATTTTTTTGTCGTTATTCCTCTATTTTTCATTAGTCAATAATGCTTCTAAATAATGAATGTAACAAGCCATTACAGTAGCGGGACTGCTAACAACTTGCTCGGTTCCGCTTCGCTGAACATTTTAGCAAGCTATTATCAGCCCCTGAATGAGGCGTTATAAGGCTAATCAAACTCAGGTGATGCATGAATAAATCTAAGATTGCGCTATTTTTTCTTATCAATTCATTAAGTTGTTTTTATCAAGCTAGAGCGAACGCAATAGACGTTACAACTTATTCGCACTCATTGCTAAACGTTGGGTCAGGCCAACCCTCTATATCAGTTTGTGATTTTGATTCAGATGGCAATTTAGATGTTATTGTTGCAAATTACTCTGACAATAATATTATCACTTTTAAAGGGAATGGAAATGGTGATTTACTAGAGGTAGGTCGTTTCCCTGTTGGTGAAAACCCTACTGGCGTAGCTGTGTCGGATATCAACGATGATGGAAATGTCGATGTCGCCATAGCTAATCATGAAACATCGTATGTTACCTTGCTTTTTGGTGATGGAAAGGGTGACTTTAAAACAACGCCTCATTCTGTTTTTAAGACTGATTTATCGCCGCATCCACACCTCGTTCGATTAGAAGACCTAGATGGTGATAGTAAAATTGATCTCATTGTGGATAGCCGTACTCATAATGGATTACGTTTTTATAAAGGACAGGTTAACGGGCGGTTCGAATCGGTAAGTACGCTTATTGACACCGGTGGAGACCCATACAGGGGATTTGCAATTAACGATATAAACGCTGACGAGCTATTAGATATAGTGACACCGAACCAACGTGAAATAGGGATAGCTATTAACACTAGTTCAAATAAGCTGTCATTTAAGTTGAAAACGCTTACACCATATGATGCTCCGTTTGCTGTTGAGCTAGCTGAAATGAATGGTGATGAGAATATAGATTTAATTGTTGCATCTAATGGTAGCTTAATCACTATAATTCCTGGTGATGGGTTTGGAAATTTCCTAGAAAAAAATAAAACAGAAATCAAAACGGAAACAGGGGCAAAACAAATAGCCATTGGAGATATTGATGGCGACGGCCTTAAAGACGCATTGGTTAGTAATTGGTCTGGGGAATTATATGCTGTTTTTGGTGGAAAGACTAAAATTAAAGCTTCTAGTTTCAAATTGCCAAGTATTCCAAACCCTTGGGGAGTTGCATTAGCTGATCTAAATAAAGATGGTAAAAGCGATCTTATAATAGCTGATGGTAATACTAAATTAGCGGCGGTGTATATCAGTAAAAAAGACTGATAGCCGCATTATAACAAGGGTTTTAAGTCGGATCCGTAACAGCTTGCTCGGTTCCACTTTGTTCCACATTTTAGCAAACTGATACAAGCCGCTTAAAAAGGCGTTAGGTGAAAAGAGAAATGAACAAAGTTTGGTGTGTAATTCTAGTAGTTATATTGTTGGGTTGTGCAAATACGTCGAATGACTATGTTAATAACTCAGGTGATATATGGACAGATATAAAACCAATTAGTGGTCCTACTCCAATTATAAAAATTACACCTCGATATCCAGATGACTTAATCCAAAGAAACTTATCTGGAGTTGTACGTATGGAGTTTATTGTTGGTAAAGACGGAAAGCCTACAAATATAAAACCAATAAATGACGCTAATAGCGAGTTAATACAGGAAGCAATTTATACGTTAAGTAAAAACGTCTATCATCCTAAATTTGCAGATAATAAAGTTGTTGTTGAGGCTGTTTTTCACCTAACAAATAACTAAAACGGGATTGCTAACAGTTGGCTTTTTTTGCTCCGCTCAATATTATAGCCAACTATTATTTGCCTCTTATTAGGGCGTTATTTTTTTCAAGGAAATTTTAGTGAAAGTTTCAAATAAACTAAAAATAATTCTAGTTATTTCTATCATCTTTATAATTTCAATTTTTGTACTTTCCAAAAGATATTTAGAACATTACACCTCTGATTTCATAGACCATAATATTTATTCCAAGGTTCTAGGAGAAGAAAGGAAAATATTTATTCGTTTACCAAAAGGCTATGATAAGAAAAAAAGTTACCCTTTAATTATTAAGTCAGATGGAAATTTCAATTTAAGCCGTTGGGATGAATCTATGACAGATCTATCTCATAAAAGTAAGATAGAAGACTCCATTATTGTTGCAATCCCTAATCTATTTTGGGTTGATTCGCGAAATAGGGATCTTGTTCCTCCTTATGCCAGGAAAGACGTAAAAATAGAAGCACGACCTAATAATGAAAATTCTCCTTCAATATTCGGAAAAGCAGATTTATTTTTAAATTTTATTGAGTTAGAAGTTCTTCCATACCTAGAAAATAATTATTCTATAAATAACAATAGGGTCTTAAGTGGTTTTTCTGCGGGAGGTAGCTTTGTTCTATATACAATAGTAACTAAACCTGAATTATTTACTGGTTATTTTGCATTTAGCCCTGCTGCTTGGTATGACAAATCTGTCGTTGTTAATGAATTCAAGAAAGGGTTAAATAAGGTTAGTGGTAAGCCATTATTTTTATATTTGAGTCTAGGTGGTGCTGAAAATGAAATTATTACAGGTTCTTTTAAAGGCTTATTATCCGCAATAGAATCTGATGCACCATTAAATTTTTACTCTAAATATAGTTACAGTGTAGGTGCTGGTCATGTGGAGAATCCATATGTTTCTGTGCCCTTAGCTTTGGAAGAATACTATAAGTTTAGAGCAAGCAAAATATAAGTATAATTTAAATCGAGACAGCTAACAGTTTGCTCGGTTTCGCTTCGCTAAACAATTTTAGCAAGCTATTAATCAGCCCCTTAAATGGGCGTTAGGCTTTTCTATAATTCAGGTAAAAAACGATATCATGATGAATAAAATTACTAAATTAGAAAGAGTAGGTTTTGTATTAGTTTCACTTATAGTTTTGTTGCAGTGCTTTTATGGCTCTTTTGCATTTATTGATCCTGCCGCCTTTTCTAAAGTAAGAGGCACTGAACTTTTTTCTAGTATGGATGCTGACTGGGTAAAGATATATGGATCGCGTACTATTTTTATTACCTTAATTTTTGGCTATCTTTTATATACTCGAAATCACGTTGTTTTAATGTGGGGGGCATTGTTTGCGATTGTTATGCCAATTACAGACGGGCTACTTGCATATGAAGCTCAAGCACCATTTAAGGTTGTTGCTAAACATATCGCCACTATTGTGTATTTATTAATAATATTCTTTGTATTTAAAAAGGTTCTTGCTAAAAAAACCTAACAAGCCTTTACAGTACGGGATTTTTACGAGTTTGCTAGTTTTCCCTTCGTTTCACATTTTAGCAAATCCATAAAAGCCCCTTAATGCTTTAGATTTTAGATAAAAAGTAAATTTTAGTACTAACTCTCTTTCGGGGCGCTAGAACCATAAATTATTTAATCATTGTCTTTCTTGAATTATTGGTAATAAAAGAACCAAAAAATTGTAAAGGTGAGCTTAATGTTCACCTTTTTCATGAATAGCATAATAAAAACCTATACTCATCAATTGATTAATGTAAACTTTAAATGAGGGTTTATATTAGAAAGAAAGGATTCCAATGGTTTATAGTCTAATCACAATACTAATTATTACTACGTTAACCTTACTTTGGATAGTTTTAAGACGGTCAAAAAACAGCGATGTAAAATTAGCCACTAATAAAAAGTTTAACCAAGAGTCATTAACATCCAGAAGAGTTTCCCTTTCAAATAAAACCGATGTAACAACTCCTATTAATCATACTTTAGACTCTTGTGAACAAGTTTATGAAGCTCCTGAACTGTTAAAGGAATTTAACTTAATTACTTTTTCTGACGTATGTGAGACTCAGCATCAAGCGACACTTAGTATGATGCAAAAATATAGAAAACCCCATCCTATGCTTATTAGTCTTGCCAAAGGACAAGTAACGCAACAAGAACTGGTAACAATTGTTAAATCTGATGCAAAAATAGCAGGAAGAATTTTATTTGTTGTTAATTCGCCAAGATTTGGTGTTCAGCAACCTATAAAAGATATTAACCATGCCATAATGTATTTGGGGCTTTCAGAGGTAAGAGCCATAGCAACTGAACTCGCATTAAAAGCAAGTTTTGAATCAAATAATGATGAGCAAGAACAATCATTTAATAATATTTGGAAAGCAAGTGCTCTAGCCAGTAGTATTTCATTAGAATTAGGTAAAGTGATTGGGAAAGATAACGCCTCTGAGCTTTCAACACTGTGCTTGTTATTTTATTTGGGCGATTTAATATTGTTATCTTCTAATCCTGATTTATCATATTTGTATAAAAATGGTATTTCATTTTATCAGCGTATTAATGAGACACAGATAAAATATAAAACCAACTCATCTCTTATAGGTAGTAAAGCAGCTTCAACGTGGGAATTACCAGAAACAATGGTGAAGGATATTGAATATAATTTAAGTCCATTAACTAATGAACAAAATATACAAACGCTAAATGACGAAGATAAAATGGATATTATTATTTGTTACTTGTCTTGTCGAATAGCTGAACTCGCAGTCTTTGAGCAAAAATCTAACGTTAAAGAAATGGACATATTAAACCAAAACGACAATATTCATTTAGAGTTTTTTCATATTAACAGTATGTTAAGTCATTATAGCCTTATTCAAATAAAAACATTGTTAAGGGCAAATGATTTTGCAAACAGAGCCAACATCATTATTTCAAAACATATCAATTGAGTCTGAACATTATCTAAATATGATATTTTAATAACAGCTAAATTTGATGATAAGTTGAGAATGTGATTAGTTAACTTACAAAACTTTATGTTACATAAACATATCAACATTTTTATAAGCTTTGTTATAGTGATAAAAAACGTAAGAGACCAACCATAGAAGTTGGCAAAATAAGGAATGCGAAATGACTGATATTGTCAGTGAAATTAATCCGCAAGTATTTGATTCTAATCTGCCAGATATTCACAAAATAGAAATGCTCCCATTGGAGCCCAAATATGCAGCAACAAACTTTAAACTTGGCGCAGGATTTACCACAATTTTTGTTTTAATACTTGTGTTTTTGAGATTACAACCTTGGTTGGAATGGGATGAAACATTGCTGACGGTTCTTACTGTTGTAGTTAGTGTTCTAATAGCAATATGTTTGCTTTTTACCATTTATAAAAAGCTTGCGGATCCATTAAAGACCTATGCCTTACGAGAGTTTGATTTGAGCTTCCAATCAGGGTTGTTCTTTAGAAAAAAAGTCACGCAACCTATTACTAGAATACAGCATATTGAATTAAAACGCGGGCCAATAGAACGAAAAATAGGTTTAGCTACTTTACAAGTGTTTAGTGCTGGAGGGGCTTTACATACTTTTGAAATTCCTGGATTAGAATTGTCGAAAGCGCAAAAAATACGCCAGTTTATTTTGCAACATAAGGACTCTGTCACACATGGCTAATACGACGGAAGTGGATCCGGAAGTTAGTAACAATACGGGTGAAGAGTATGAGACTAACCAATGGCAGCGACTATCACCTATCGCCATTATTTATTTTGGTGCAAGTTTTATTCAAGGCATAATCGGTCAGTTTGTCTACATCGCTCCACCAATTCTTCTTGGTTATAACTCAATTAAAGATAACCCTTGGATAGGACTTCCTATTGCCATAGGTATATTGGCATTACTGATCACATCTGCAGTGTTAAATTTTTATTTCTTTCAGTATCGTCTTAGTAAAAGTAGTATTGAAATTCGCTCAGGAGTTTTGAGTAAAAAGCATGTTAACTTGCCTTTTTCGCGTATCCAGAATGTAAAAATTGAACAGCCGATATATTATCGTGCAATGGGTTTTGCCTGTTTAACGCTCGATACTGCAGGCTCGAGTAAGCAAGAAGCAAAAGTTGTGGCGCTGAAGCTAGATTTCGCTGAAAAATTAAAACAAGAAATAATGGGGCAGCATAACGAAGCAATATTGCAATCGGTTGATTCTGATGAGGAAAAGTCAGCTGTTTCCCTTTCTAGCAATCAAGAAGAAGTTATTAATACTCGCTCGATTAAAGATCTAGTTATACATGGTGTTACGAGTAACCGAATTTGGATTTTTTTGGGGGTTCTAGCACCATTTTATGAAAAGTTAAGTAAATATGCGGGTGAGTTTCTCCTGACCTTTGGTATCGATATTGCGCAAATATTTGATCCCAGCACGCACTCAATGTGGCAACTTGGCCTTTATGCATTTTCAATAACCATGATGATTATGTTGATGATGACCTTGTTTTCTATTTTTGGAGCCATAATGACCTTTTATGGTTTTACCTTGAGTAAAATTGAAGATCGTTATATTAGGCGCAGTGGTTTATTTACTAAGCATGAAGTAAGTATGCGTCTTTCTCGATTGCAAAAAATAGCCCATAAACGTGATTGGCTAGATATGTTATTAAATAGGGTTAATCTACGATTTGAACAGTCTAGTTCTCAAATGAATGGCATGGAAAATGGTGGTATTTCTAATTTAACAGATAAAATTATTGTTCCGTCAGTAACTACAAATGAAGCATTGGATCTCATTTGTGATGTTTACCCTGAAAACGCTTTAGCAAATATTTCTTTTATTACGATTAGTAAACGGTTTTTTATCCGTTATATTGGCTTTTTATGTATGCCGTTATATTTAGCCATATTCACTTTTCTAATTATAATAGAAAACTACGCCTTAATTTTACCGATAACAGGTGTTTTTGCTTTCATTTGTCTACTTATTTTTATGCGTTGGAAACGCTGGGGATACGCAATTGATAATAAGTATTTATACATAAGAAAAGGAATTTTTGGTGTCGATCATTTTGTATTCCCTATTTATAAAGTTCAACAAACAGTATTAAAACAAAGTAAATTTATGAAACGCCGTAAATTATGCTCTGTTAGTTTTGTCTTAGCATCTGGCGCTATGAATGTTCCTTTTATTAAAGAGTCACAAGGGATTGAGCTTATTAACCGTAGTTTATTTGAAGTAGAAACATCTGGTAAATCATGGATGTAATGGCTTTGTAACTGCTAAGTAAAGAATTGATTATTAACATAAACACTTTTAATGGGTGTTTATGTTGACCCTGTGATTAAGATATAATTCCTCTGTTATTAATCAACTTTAAATCTAATGTCGAATATCTCTCCCCTAAAACAATACCAAAATCTAGTCGACTCAAAAAAAATAAGCTGTGACGTTTCCCAACAACAAGCTGTTGAACAGTTGCAGCAATTATTTTTAAATCTACAACGAATCAATAGCAAAAGTAACGAGAATTTAAAGGCAATAAAGGGGATTTATTTATGGGGTAAAGTAGGGCGCGGTAAAACATTTTTAATGGATTTATTTGTTAATTGCTTGGTCGAAAAATTTGATGGGAAACTATGTAAACGCCAACATTTTCATCATTTTATGCGAGATATTCACAGTCAGCTTAATGAGTTATCCGGCAAGTCAGAGCCATTAAAAATTATTGCAAGAAAATTTAGCCAACAATATCACGTGTTATGTTTTGATGAGTTTTTTGTTTCTGACATTGGTGATGCTATGTTGTTAGGAAATTTACTGCAATTTATGTTTGATTTGAACATCGTTGTTGTTTGTACCAGTAATTGTGAACCTATTGAGTTATACCGAAATGGATTGCAAAGAGAGAGGTTTTTACCGGCTATAGACGCAATTGAGCAAAATACGCATATATTACATTTGAATGGTGAACATGATCATCGACTTCGTACACTAACGTTTGAGCAAAACTATTTTGAATTACCTTACTCAGAAGAGGACCAATTAGCATTACATCAAATACTATTAGATCGATTCGGTTTAAAGCTACAAAATACAGGTAAGAACAGTTCAGTCATTGAAACTGGAATTAGCGTGTTAGGGCGTAAAATACCGTACATCGCAAAAAACATTGAAGAAGGTAAACAGGTAATTTGTTTTGAATTTTCAGCATTATGTCAAGGGCCTCGCAGTCATTTTGATTACATAGAATTAGCTAAAAATTATAAAACCATATTGTTGTTCAATATTCCTCCTATGAGTGGACAAGCTTTTGAAAGAATAAAAGCGAGAGGCACCGAAGATAATGGTTCAAATATTAATGTTTCAGCAAATAAAACGGGTGAACGTGAAGTGGTGTTAGCGCCTATGGACGACGCTGTTAGAAGGTTTATCGCTTTGGTTGATGAGTGTTATGATTGTCAGATTAATCTTTTTCTTACTGCCTACGTACCCCAAAATGAACTTTATAAAAGCGGCGCATTAATGTTTGAATTCGAACGTACTAAAAGTCGATTAGTAGAAATGGGCTCGTTAGAATATCTAAATAATAAGTAATAGCAAAACTTAACCTAATATTTTTATACAGTAAACTTGGCTAAAAATAATACTGTAATAGTTGATAAATAATAGCGTCTTATATCTTTAGCAATTGTATAGAATGAGTAATGTGGCTGTTATTTTCTAGTTAGTTTTCGGGTCAACTTTTCGGGTCAACTTTTCGAGCCAACTTTTCGAGCCAACATAGTAGCAAACTGTAACTTTGCACCATTATGCATAGTTCCTACATCTTCATTATATTTAATCAGTTCCCAACCTTTATAAGCCTCACGCAATTGACCTGTATTTAGGGTGAATGGGAAGCGAACAGGGCATGGATATTCTTCAGTGCTCATCGCACATACAATTAGGTTATATCCACCAATTACAGTGTGCTGATGCATGTCAGCAATAACAGCTTTAATACAAGATGGGTTTATAAACATTAATGTTACAGTGCAGTTAATAAAGCCATAGTCTTTATCAATGTTCGCATTGTTAATGTCATATACTTGAGCCTTAATATTATCCATCTCCTCTTTAACACTAATATCTTTTAAGATATCAATAGCATCTGGATTGGCATCAATTGCGGTAACTTTGTGTCCAAGTTGGCCTAGATATAAAGCATTACGACCATTTGAACAGCCCATATCTAATGTATCGCATGGATCAATTGTTTTACACGCTTCTACTACTTCACTATGTGCGGGGTTTAAACCGTAACGGCTATTTAAATCAACAATCATCACAACAACTTCGTTTTAAAATATGGACGATTATTATACTACTGTTGTCACTTTATAGAGTAGTGAATAGAAAATTTTAATAGGTTATATTTGACCTTAATCAACGATATTGTGAAGTTTATTTTTGCTTTTCTTTAATCATTCCTCTTCAAGAATAACCACTCTTAAAATAGTAATCATTTTTTTTGGTACTGTAGGATAACCTAGTTGATCACTGTAACCTACCTCAACTTGTGACATTGCTTCAAGTATGTCATAGCCTTCTATAACTTCGCCAAAAACGGCATAGCCCCATGAATTTCCAGGGTTTAAGTTACTATTATCATTAAGGTTGATAAAAAATTGATTAGTTGCAGAATGAGCATCACTCAATTGTTTGGCCATTGCTATTGTGCCTTCTTTATTTTTAAGGCCATTTCCTGATTCATTGAAAATAGGTTTATCGGGTTCAACTTCTGAATAGTTAGTCATAAATCCCCCTCCCTGGATAAGGTAACCCTCTTCTACGCGATGAATAAGAGTTTTATCGTATTGTCCTCTAATTACATATCCTAAAAAATTATCCACGGTAATTTTGGCTCTGTGTCTGTCTAACTGAATAACAATACTGCCCATTGAGGTGTCTATACGCACTTTTGGGGATAAATTTGTAGGTTGAATATATTGCCCTTTAGTATTTGCAGCAAATAGCTGAAATGACATTAATATCGTAAAAGCAAAGCATAAGATTCTAATCACATTGGTACCTTTGGGTTAAAAAAACAAAGAGGAAAATCAATTTTCAATTTTTATTTAAGTAAAGGATAGTGGCACTTTAAATAGCCACTATCCATAATAGTAATTATTTACTGTCAGAGATCCGAATTGAAGCTTTAATTATTTTTACTTCTTCTGTTGTTTTACCTCGCCGACTGCCTAATGTTTCAATTTTAACTAAAGTATCTTCCAAACCATTAATTACTTGACCAAAAACTGTATGTTTACCATCTAAGAAAGGAGTTGGTTTAAAGGTGATGAAAAATTGACTACCGTCGGTACCTGGACCAGCATTTGCCATGCTTAACATACCTGATTCACTATGACTTACTCCACTTTCAAACTCTCCATCATATTGATATCCTGGATTACCTGTTCCTGTTCCTAAGGGATCTCCACCTTGAGCCATAAAACCAGGGATCACACGATGAAATGTTAAATCGTCATAAAAGCCAAGTTCGGTTAAGAAAATGGTACTTGTCACATGCATTGGAGCTGATTCACTAAACAACTTGATACTGAGATTGCCTTGGTTAGTTTGTAATTCCCAAAAATAATCTTTACCTTGCGTAAAAGTGAGTAATTCAGGTTGAGTTAGTTTTGTTTTCCAATTGGGATCGCTTTTATCTATAGCTTGTTCAGCAATAAACTTTTCAGTGTTCTTAATTGCTTGATCAACATCAGAACATGCTGTTATGGCATAGATTAAACAAAAGCTGGCAAGGAATTTAAATTTATTATTCATTTACAGGATTCTTGTGAATTTATTCGAGGTGTTGGCAGTAATTTAACATGATAAATTGTTATCTGGTATTGATAATTTTCTTGGGAGATGAGCGCTAATAATTCTTAGTTTCAACAGATGAATTAGGCTGATAAAATAACATAAGCTGTAACGAATTTGATAAAGTAAAACATGAGTGAAATATGAGCGAAATGTTACCTAAATGCCTTAGTTGTAAATCAGAATATGTCTATCAAGATCAATCTATGCTTATTTGTCCAGAATGCAATTTTGAATGGAATCCCGATGAACCTGATGAAGATGAGTTAATTGTTAAAGATATTCATGGTAATAAATTAGCCGTAGGCGATAAACTCACCCTAGTAAAAGATCTTAGAGTGAAAGGTAGTTCAATAGTGCTTAAAATTGGCAGTAAAGCAACTATTAAACGTTTGTTAGATGGTGATCACCCTCTTGATTGTAAGGTTGAAGGTTACGGCGATATGTTAATTAAAGCAGATAAAGTAAAAATGGCTTAGAGTTATTATCTTGATTTAATATTTTTACTCTAAATCCCATTTTTTCATGATTTTAGCATAAGTCCCGTTGTCTTTTATTTGTTTGAGCGCATTTGATATTGCTGTTACGTTTAATTCATTTGTCGAAAGGCTTGTTGCAAGAAATAAGTCGCCGGGGAAGTCATGTAGTTCGATTATGGGTTTAATTTCATTTTTATGAAATCCAATACTCTCCATTTCTCTTTCAATAGCAACAAAGTTAGTTAAAATAAAGTCAATATGTTGTTCAAACAACATATTCCACATATGTTTATAATTAACAGATAAATGAAGGTTTTTATTATCGGTAAACCCAGCGTTTTTTAAGTATTTCTCAGAGTGATAACCTCTAATAGTGCCAACGACAAAAGATTTAGCTTGATCGAGTTTGTTGATTTTTATATCTGTACGGCTATTTAATCCAACTAGATAAGCTTTACTCTTATAACTTTGTCCTATCCATCTGAAAAATTCTTGTCTATCAGGACTTTTCATTAAGGAAAACATGATAACGTTTTCATTATTAATGGTTAAACCGTAACTCCTTGCAAAAGGCATTAGTTCAATTTTGAAAGGAATCTCTACAGAGGTCATTAATTCTTCAATCACCTCTACCAAAGCACCCACTGGTTTATTGTTTTCATCATAATAGTGAAATGGCGGGAGATCTTCTGCAACAAACCTGAGCTGGTTTGCGATACCAAATGATGAATAAAACAGAACAAGAATAGTTAATAAGAGTTTATTTAACTTAAAACTTACTTTCTTAACGGGAGAAATTAATAGATTTATAGAAGGGAAAGTTATTTCACAACATTTAAGTTTTTTCATCTACTTTCACCTTTTATAACAACACTGGTATTGAAAAGTTATGAATGAATAAATTTTGATTATTTCCTTTATCTTAAATTATTGTCTTGCCTTTTAATACAGCTATTTATGATCTTAACGTTAATGTGATTAACACGATTCCATGATCGGTACTTTCTCCATCACGATCGAAAATAGGGTTTATCAAATGCCTGTCGTATGTATTATAGTTGCTAACTTGATACAGACTGTCATGATATCCAGCGTCAAATTCACACGATAGTAAAATGTAATCGAGTACTGAACCATTACCGCCAAAGTAATGTGTTGGTTTGCGCTCTTCTTTTATTTTATTAACAATATCATCAACTTGGGTTTTTTCGCTTTCTTCGTTAATCTGCACTTTTTGAAATAGGCTCCAAGCGTCATTTAAACAATATTTAGCAAGGTAAGTGTCGCAATCTATTTTTGATGAAAAGCGTAAAGTCTTTGTCAGTAAATGAGATAAAATACCGTCAGTTAGGTTGTTATTAAAATCACCCATTAAGACTATAGGGTGGTTTGTTGACTCGCGACGTTCTATCATTTCAACGAATAACAATGTCGCTTCACTACCACGTTGAATAGTAGAGCCCCAACCTCCAGAAATTTGTGCTTTGAGGCTTTCAATAATTGTTTTTTCTGCTGAATGGTTATTAAATTGGCTATCAAGTTCAATCATTGAACGTTTAGATTTGAAATGAACAACATAACAATCGATGTGACCAATATGCGGAACATCAATTGTAGCTCTTAATACTTTTCGGCTAAAAGAAAAACCAAGAGATAAACCTAATGTTTCAGCAAGTTCAATATTCGGATTTACCGAAGATACATCAATAATAGGATAACGAGACGCAATCGCAACAACGGGACTTTGATAAATAAAGTCATCAATAACATCAGGTTGATCAATTACTTCAAAATATTCATACCCTTGTGTTAGCACGAGTTTTTTTAATGATTCAGGGCTGAATACTTCTTGAAAACCAATGATATCGGGTTGATATTCGCCTAAATAATCTGTAATCCAACGTTGTTTTTTTTGCCACTGTTCAGCACTATAAATGCGTTCAAATTCATAAAATGCATTAGGCGGTTCAAGGTAATTAAACAGGTTGAAGGTAGCAATTTTAAGTTGCAAATTTGATAGTGCTGCGCAAGGAAGTATTTTATATATCGCTTTTTGTCTTGTTAATTATTATTAATTCTACTAAATAGTAAGACAAAATTATACCTGAGTTACTAAATGAAATAATGTTCTTGTTTATATACTTTAGGTGCACTATTTTAATGTTGTCATTCTTAAAATGTTACTACTTAGTAGAAAGGTTTAAAATAGCGACTAATTATAATCATAAAACAAAGCACTATATTTACTATGTTCTATGTTCGGTACTCAGCATTAATCTTTACGTAATCATAACTGAAATCACAAGTCCAAATGGTTGACTCTTCACTACCACGGTGAAGTTGCACGGTAATATCAATTTCAGAATCGTTCATGATGGCTTGTCCGTCTTCTTCTTTGTAACTTATTGCACGTCCACCTTTTTCAGCAACTAATAAATTACCGAAATATAGCTCTAATTGTTCTGTATCTAAGTCAGCTAAAGATTTACATTCTCTTGAAGCATAACCGATAGCAGCAAGTACGCGTCCCAAGTTTGGATCGGAAGCAAACATCGCTGTTTTTACTAAAGGACTTTTGCCTATTGAAAAACCAATAGTTTTTGCCTCTTCAATGTTTAATGCACCTTTAACCTTAACGGTTATAAATTTTGTTGCTCCTTCGCCGTCACGTACTATTGCTTTAGCTAAATATTGAGCCGTTTCAAGTAGAGCATTAAAGATTTCTTTATAGCCTTTATCAGTGTGTTTTGTAATAGCAGGGGCAGTGCTTTTATTGGTCGCTACAATAATAAAAGAATCATTTGTTGAGGTGTCACCATCAACCGAAATACAGTTAAATGATAAGTCTGCAATTTCTTTTGTCATTAAATCTAATAATGGCTGGCTGATATTCGCATCAGTTGCAATATATCCTAGCATAGTTGCCATATTGGGATGGATCATACCGGCACCTTTAGATATCCCAGTAATTTTTATGCATTTATTTTCAATATTCAGCTGTGTTGCATAAGCTTTAGGTGCAATATCGGTAGTCATAATGGCTGAAGCTGCATCAGCCCAGTTATCGGCAGTTAAATTATTAACTGCTAAGGGCAAACCGGCTATGAGCTTATCCATAGGTAAGTGTTCTAAAATTACGCCTGTTGAAAAAGGTAATATTGATTCAACAGGAATACTTAAAATTCCAGCTAATTCCTGACAAGTAGTGATGGCGTCTAACATCCCTTGTTCACCTGTACCGGCATTAGCATTTCCGGTATTAATTACCAATGCTTTAATACCCGAAACTTCATTTTTATTCATTGAGTTTAAGTGCTTTTTGCATAAAGTTACTGGTGCAGCACAAAAGCGGTTTTGAGTGAAAACTCCTGATACTGAACTGCCTTCTGAAATTTCAATAACGAGTAAATCTTTACGGTTTTTCT
>JAGSHH010000088.1 GCA_023954655.1 Colwelliaceae bacterium | reverse complement strand
GTTGATTAATGAGATTAATTTTATCTTCTGCATTGATAAATTGTTTTTCGTTTTGCAAGCCATCACGAGGACCAACTTCAACAATTTTTACACTTTTAGGTAACTTATTCATGATTAATCCTGAGTAGTAAAGGCTAACAACTCACTACCACCGTCAACCATATCTCCTTCAGCATAATAAAGAGAATCGACTATGCCATTAGAAGGGGCTTTGATGGTATGTTCCATCTTCATAGCTTCCATTATCATTAGTGGTTGATCTTTTTTGACGGTATCGCCAGCTTTTATAAGTACACTAACCATTGTGCCATTCATAGGAGCTAATAAACCGCCATTCGCATCATCAATATCGTTATTACCACAATCAGGTTGTATATAAGTAAAGTTGAAAGCACCATTTTGACGATAAAGACTTATCTCATCACCATTTCTTGAAATAGTTGCTTGGCTTCTGTAACCATCAATACTTACATGCAAAGTGTCTTCGGATATTCTGCCTTGGCAATCAAGTGTTTTGTTAGCAACAGTAATTAAATAATAACTATCACTACTTTGTCGTTTTTGTTCAACGGTTACTGGGTATTCAATATCATTATGAGCCAATATTAAGTGGTGAATGTGAGCTTCGTTTAAACGCCAGGCGTTGGTGTTATTCCATGGAGAGTAAGGGTCTGAAGTATGCTCTGCTGCTTGTTTAGCTTTAGATTCTAAAGATAAAACTAAATACAAGGCCGCCATAGGCAGCTCATCAGCAAGCATTTGTTCATCATTATGAAAAATTTCATTTTGATACTTTTCAATAAAGCCTGTATCAATTTCTTCATTTATAAAAGGTGGGCAAGTTGCCAAGTTATAAAGAAAATCGATGTTAGTAGTTACTCCATTAATTCGATATTCAGACAAGGCTTTTGCTAAACGTTGTAAGGCTTTTTCTCTATTTTCATCCCAGACAATTAATTTAGCGATCATTGGATCATAAAAAACACTAACTTCGTCACCTTGTCGAACGCCAGTATCAACACGAACAAAGTCATTTTCAATCGGCGGTTGTAAAAAGTTTAATTTACCTGTTGCGGGTAAAAAATCGTTATTTGCATCTTCTGCGTATATTCGTGCTTCAAAAGCATGACCTTTGATGAATAGCTCATCTTGAGTTTTAGGTAGTGTTTCACCTGCTGCAACACGTATTTGCCATTCAACTAGATCTTGCCCGGTAATTAATTCAGTAACTGGGTGCTCAACTTGTAACCGAGTATTCATTTCCATAAAGTAAAATGAACCATCAACATCGAGTAAAAATTCAACGGTACCTGCGCCTTGATAACCAATAGCTTGAGCTGATTTAATTGCAGATTCACCCATTTTATTACGCAATTCTTCACTCATGCCAAAAGCAGGGGCTTCTTCAATAACTTTTTGATGACGACGCTGAACCGAACAATCACGCTCAAATAAAAAAACAGCGTTTTTGTGGTTATCGCAAAATACTTGTATTTCAACATGGCGTGGTTGTGTTAAATACTTTTCAACTAACATGGTATCATCGCCAAATGACGATTTTGCTTCACGTTTAGCTGCAGCAAAGCCTTCTGAAAACTCAGCTTCACTCCATACTTGGCGCATTCCTTTACCGCCACCACCTGCAGTAGCTTTTAACAATACAGGGTACCCCATGTCATCTGCAGCTTTTTTTATTACCGCCTCTGATTGGTCTTCACCATGATAGCCAGGAACAAGCGGAACTTTGGCTTTTTCCATGATGTTTTTAGCAGCAGATTTTGATCCCATAGCTTCGATTGCCCCGACAGGAGGACCAATGAATTTAATATTTCTTTGTTCACACATTCGGCAAAAATCAGCATTTTCTGATAAAAAACCATAGCCTGGATGAATAGCCTGCGCGCCAGTTCGTTGCGCTGCTTCAATAACTTTTTCGGCTAATAAATAACTCTCTCTTGAAGGTGATGGTCCAAGATAAATAGCTTCATCAGCCATACTGACATGTAAAGAGTTAGCATCTGCATCAGAGTATACTGCTACCGTTAAAATACCCATTTTTCGGGCTGTTTTAATAACACGACAAGCAATTTCACCACGATTAGCAATAAGTATTTTTGTAAACATTTTTGCTGATTTAGATATTATTTGTGACATGATTTATCCTTGACTTGATGGCTCTTGTTGCCACTTTGGTACTCGTTTTTCAAAGAAAGCTCCTAAGCCTTCTTGACCTTCTTTAGATACACGAATTTCAGCTATACGCTCACTAGTAATAGTTAATAGGGCATGATCTATTTCTTGATATGCTACATCTAAGGCTAGACGTTTTGCTTGGCGAACTGCTTTTGGGCCATTCTTTAACAAAGTAATTATCATATTATTTACAGCATTTTCTAATTCTGTTAATTCAACGACTTCATCAACTAAACCTAAGGTATGAGCCCTTTTAGAAGAGAACCGCTCGGCTGTTTGAAAATAGCGACGGCTCGCTTTTTGCCCTATTGCATTAACAACATATGGGCTGATTGTCGCTGGAATAAGACCAAGCTTGACTTCACTTAGACAAAAACTTGCTTGTTCACTTGCAATGACAATGTCACAACAGCTGGCTAAACCAACTGCGCCACCAAAAGCAGCACCTTGAATTTTGGCAATCGTTGTTTGTGGCATAAAGTTTAAAGTTTTAAGCATATTTGCTAAAGCATTGGCATCAACTAAGTTTTCCTCATAGCTATAATCCGCCATGCGCTTCATCCAATTTAGATCAGCACCTGCTGAGAAGCTTTTCCCTGTTGAAGCTAAAACCATAACTCTAATATCACAACGTTCAGCAATGTGCATAAATACTTTGGTTAACTCAGCAATAACTCCATCATCAAAAGCGTTGTGTTTGTCAGGATTATTTAATGTAACTATTGCAACACCGTATCGATCAACTTCTAATAATACTTTTTTAATATCAGTCATGGTGATTCCTACATTCTGAAAATACCAAACTTGGTATCTTCAATTGGTTTGTTAAGTGATGCTGAGATTGCTAAGCCTAATACTTGACGGGTTTCTGCTGGATCAATAATTCCATCATCCCATAAACGAGCTGATGCATAATATGGGTGCCCTTGATGTTCATAGTTATCTATTATTGGTTGTTTAAAATCAGCTTCTTCTTTTTCGGTCCATGTTTCACCTAATTTATCTTTTTGGTCTCTTTTTACTTGGGCTAATACACCTGCAGCTTGTTCACCACCCATTACTGAAATGCGAGCATTTGGCCACATAAATAAAAATCTAGGGTCGTAGGCTCTACCACACATACCATAATTTCCGGCACCAAAACTTCCTCCAATTAGTACTGTGAATTTTGGTACTTGTGCGGTTGCTACAGCAGTCACCATTTTAGCGCCATGTTTTGCAATGCCATCTGCTTCATACTGTTGACCAACCATAAACCCTGTTATGTTTTGTAGGAAAACGAGAGGAATTTTTCGTTGTGCACAAAGCTCGATAAAGTGAGCGCCTTTTTGAGCTGATTCACCGAAAAGTATCCCGTTATTGGCGATGATACCAACCGGATAGCCGAAGATGCGAGAAAATCCACAAACCAAAGTTGTACCATAAAGTGCCTTAAATTCATCAAATTCACTTCCGTCAACAACACGAGCAATGATTTCACGAATATCAAACGGTTGACGGGAATCTTTTGGGATAACACCATAAATTTCATTGCTATCGTATTCCGGCTCTTGTATTGGTTGAATATTTATTGCTACTGGTTTTACTCTGTTTAAATTTGCAATAGCAGTTCTTGCTATCTCTAATGCGTGATGGTCGTTTTGGGCATAATGATCTGCAACGCCTGAAGTTCTGCAATGAACATCAGCACCACCTAAATCTTCTGCACTAACTACTTCTCCTGTTGCTGCTTTTACTAAAGGGGGACCCGCTAAAAATATAGTTCCTTGCTCTTTAACAATAATTGATTCATCTGCCATCGCGGGTACATAAGCACCACCTGCTGTGCATGAACCCATAACAACCGCTATTTGTGGAATAGCTTGAGCTGACATATTAGCCTGGTTGAAGAATATCCGGCCAAAATGTTCTTTATCTGGAAATACGTCGTCTTGATTAGGTAAATTTGCGCCACCTGAATCAACTAAATAAATACAAGGGAGATTATTTTCTTGAGCTATGGTTTGAGCACGAATATGCTTTTTTACGGTAAGAGGGTAATAAGTGCCGCCTTTTACTGTGGCATCATTAGCGACAATAATACACTCTTGACCGCCAACGCGGCCAAGGCCTGTTATTATACCTGCAGAAGGGACGTTATCTTCATAAACTTCATATGCTGCTAGTTGAGATAACTCTAAAAATGGCGAACCTGAGTCGAGTAAGGCATTAACTCGATCTCTGGGTAATAACTTACCTCTCGATAAATGGCGATCTCGACTACGCTGCCCACCGCCTAACTTTATCTTTTTGAGTTTTTCTTTTAAGTCATCAACTTGCACTTGCATCGCTTGAGCATTTTCGATGAATTCGGGACTACGGGGATTGATTTTAGAAATTATCTTCGCCACGACGATCTACCTTTATTGCGGATATTGTATTAATTCATAATATGGAAGTGAAAGGTTGACAAAAATGCCAACCTTCACAAATAAACATTTGATTAATTTGACTCGTTGAATAATTCACGACCAATTAGCATACGGCGAATTTCTGAAGTTCCAGCACCAATTTCATATAGTTTTGCATCACGTAATAAGCGTCCTGCAGGAAATTCATTGATATAACCGTTCCCACCAAGAAGTTGAATAGTATCCAATGCCATTTTTGTTGCTAATTCAGCTGAATATAATATAACGCCTGCAGAGTCTTTTCGGGTGGTTTCACCACGGTCTGCAGCTTGTGCACATAAATAAGCATATGATTTAGCCGCATTCATTTGCGTGTACATGTCGGCAATTTTCCCTTGGACTAATTGAAATTCCCCAATGGATTGACCAAATTGTTTACGATCATGAATATAAGGAACAACTAAATCCATACAAGCATCCATAATGCCTAATGGCCCACCAGTTAATACTAAACGTTCATAATCAAGGCCAGACATTAATACACGAACGCCTTTCCCTTCTTCACCTAAAACGTTTTCTGCTGGAACTTCACAATCTTCAAACACTAATTCACAGGTATTAGAACCACGCATTCCTAGTTTATCTAGCTTTTGATGACGACTAAAACCTGGATAATCACGTTCAACAATAAAAGCAGTTATGCCTTTAGAGCCAGCCGAAGTATCTGTTTTCGCATAAATAACATATACATGGGCATCAGGACCATTAGTGATCCACATTTTATTGCCGTTTAAAATATATTTGTCGCCTTTTTTATCGGCTCGTAATTTCATACTTACAACATCAGAACCAGCATTAGGCTCACTCATCGCAAGAGCACCAATGTGTTCTCCAGTGCAAAGTTTTGGTAAATATTTTAGTTTTTGTTCATGGTTAGCATTTTTGTTTAATTGGTTTAAACAAAGGTTAGACATTGCACCATAACTTAAACCAACAGAAGCAGAAGCTCTGCTAATTTCTTGCATAGTTACCATATGTTCTAAATAACCTAATCCAGAACCGCCATACTCTTCGTCAACGGTCATGCCTAAAAGCCCCATATCACCAAATTTACGCCATAAATCATTTGGAAATTCATTATCAATATCAATTTGTTCTGCACGAGGTGCTATTTCGTCACGAGAAAAAGCATTAACTTGATCGCGGATCATATCGACTGTTTCGCCTAAGTTAAAATTAAGAGATGAAAAGGTTGAAATCATGACTGTTCCTTTAAAAGTAATATTTTTGAGTTTAAGTTGATGCGTAAGTACTTTATTATTTTTCTATGGACTCTAACGCGTCCTTACAATTTTTTTCTAAGCCGGTTAATTCAATTAATACAGCTTGTATGTCTTCTAGTTGTTGATTAAGATCGTCTTTCTTCAAAGCAATTAAATCCATGATGGTATTTAATTGTGTCGCACTTGTTTTATCGGCGTCGTAAAGCTCAAAAAGACGGCCTGTTTCAGCTAAAGAAAAGCCCAAACGTTTACCGCGTAGAATTAACTTTAGTCTAACTTTATCTCTTTGGTTATAAATTCGTGTTTGTCCCTTCCTCGTAGGTAAAATTAACCCTTGGTCTTCATAAAAACGAATACTACGAGTAGTAATGTCAAATTCTTTTGCTAACTCACCTATGGAGTAAGAAATTGTGTTAGGCTTGGTCATATCATACTCAACTATAATTATTCTATTCTTACAATACCATGAAGTTTACGTTAACGTAAACTTTTCTGTCGATATCCCACATATCTTTGGCAATAATTTGATACAGACGCCGCTAACTAGTACCAATTAACTATCAAGTTAACGTTGGCGTAAACTTGATAGTAGCGTATTATATCGAACAACTGTTTGAATTTTATTTTAGTTTATTTCGCTGGAGAGTTTTATGTCTATTGTTGATCCTATTGTTATCGTTTCTGCTAAAAGAACGCCAATGGGCGGTTTTATGGGAGGGTTGTCTAGTGTTTCTGCTCCTGAATTAGGTGCTACGGCTATTAGTGCTGCACTGAAAGCCGCAAATCTTGCAAATGATCAAGTTGATGAAGTGATTATGGGGTGTGTATTACCAGCGGGTTTAAAACAAGCTCCTGCTCGTCAAGCTGCATTAGCTGCTAATTTAGATTTATCGACAGTATGTACAACAATTAATAAAGTCTGTGGTTCTGGTATGAAAGCAGCAATGCAAGCGCATGATGCTTTAGTTGCAGGCTCTATTGATATTGCTATCGCTGGTGGTATGGAAAGTATGACTAATGCACCTCATTTATTACCTAAAGGTAGAGCCGGTATAAAAATGGGACACGGGCAAGTACTTGATCATATGATGACTGATGGTTTAGAAAATGCCTATGACGGTATAGCCATGGGCTGCTTTGCGCAAGGTACTGCAGATGAAAATAACTTTACTCGTGAGCAAATGGATGAATATGCTATTCGATCTTTATCACGTGCTAATGCGGCTATTGAATCAGGTGCTTTTGTTAATGAAGTTGCCTCTGTAACAATCAAATCTCGTCGTGGCGAATCTGTCTTTGAAGTTGATGAACAACCTGGAAATGCTCGTCCAGATAAAATTCCATCATTGCGTGCGGCATTTAAAAAAGACGGAACTATTACCGCGGCAAATTCAAGCTCAATCTCTGATGGTGCAGCCGCACTAGTGATGATGAAACAATCAGAAGCAGAAAAGCGTGGTTTATCTCCTTTATGCAAAGTAATTGCTCATGCTACACATGCTCAAAAGCCAGAAGAGTTCACAGTTGCACCTGTTGGAGCAATGGAAAAAGTTTTAAGTAAAGCTAACTGGACAACAAATGATGTTGATTTATTTGAAATAAACGAAGCATTCGCCATGGTGACTATGTTAGGAATGAAGTCTTTAGAACTTGATTCTGAAAAGGTGAATATCAATGGCGGTGCATGTGCACTGGGTCACCCTTTAGGTGCTAGTGGTGCCCGTATTATTGTGACACTTATACACGCACTGAAAAATAAAGGTCTTTCAAAAGGGGTTGCGTCACTCTGTATTGGCGGAGGCGAAGCTACAGCATTTGCCGTTGAAATGATAGAAAATTAATTTAAGTATAATTTTTTAATACTGAGATATTTATATCCTTTAATATTTAACAAAGCTGCTTCGGCAGCTTTTTTTTTATTTAGAATTATTAAAGACTTAATTACGCAATATTGATAAGTTAATCTATAATAAAACCAAAAGGAAATTTGTGGTTAAGGGACGCTCTTATGCTAAAGGTTGTATATGGTTCAGGTTAGGTCAGATCAGAGAAAAATAAGAAAAAACATTCACGATATTCAAATTGATAAACCAATTTTAATTGTTGAAGATCAAGCATCACTAGCCAAAATGTTAAAGGAATTATTATTTGAACGTTACGGAGCTGAAGTTCATTTAGCTAATTCTTATGCTGAAGCTAAAAATTTATTAAGTAAACATCGCCATGAATACCATGTAGTTATCTGTGACTTGAACTTACCAGATGCAGCTAATGGTGAAATAGTTGATTTAGTTAATCGCGCTAAAGTAAAAATGATTGCACTCACCGGTACTTTTGGTGAGAAAATGCGCGAAACTATGGTTAATAAAGGTGTTATTGATTACATAACTAAGGATAGTATAAATGCGTATGAATATGTTGTTAATTTAGTCGGTAGATTATATGAAAACTATAGTACTAAATTATTGATAGTTGAAGACTCTATGATTGCAAGGAAGTTGGTTCAGCACATGTTAGAGTTACAAAATTTTAATGTTTTATTAGCTGGCAATGGTAAAGAAGCGTTAACAGTTTTAGAAGAAAATCCTGATGTTAAATTAGTACTGACAGATTACAATATGCCCGAAATGAATGGATTTGATCTAACGTTAGATCTTAGAAAACATCATTTAAAAGAACAGTTGGCTGTAATTGGTTTGTCAGCAACAGGAAATAATGAACTTGGTGCTCAGTTTATAAAGAATGGGGCCAATGATTTTTTAACTAAACCAGTATCATATGAAGAATTACTTTGTCGTATTAATCAAAATATAGATATGTTGGTTTATATGGAAGCTCTTCGTAACGCTGCCCATCGAGATTTTTTAACTAATTTATATAATCGTCGATATTTTTTTAATGAAGGTAAAGACTTATACAACACATCTGTTCTAGAAAATAAACCCGTAGCTGTCGCGATGCTAGATATTGACCTCTTCAAACAAGTTAATGATAATTATGGTCATGAAGTCGGTGATGATTTATTAGTATATTTTTCATATGAATTATCTAAGCAATTTAATGATCATATAGTTGCACGTATAGGGGGGGAAGAGTTTGTCGTACTATTTACTGATACTGAGTTGGAACTGGCGTCAGATTTGATGAATAAATTTCGTCAAAAAATAGCAGATACACCATTAGAATTTGACGAACACACTATTAACGTTAGTGTGAGTATTGGAATACATCATTTACCCGAAGATAATCTTGATGCAATGTTAAAAATAGCAGATGAAAATTTATATGTTGCCAAAGAAAACGGTCGTAATCGTGTTATAACATCTTCTGTAGAATAATTAATAAGAATAAATAAATGAGTGTTCAGTTACCAATTTCTATCAAGCTTAATGATGAGTTAAAGTGTCAATTCGTTAAATTAAAATCAATCACCAATAAACTTGAAGCTCAGTTCAATTTTCAAACTATGACTGCTGGTTGGTATGGTGATGAAGAAAATATTATTGACATTTGTTTGTCTGTTGAAACCCCTATAAGCTTTAATGAGCAGACAGATACACCTAGCATGAATGAAAGAATTGATTATGCTGATGATGCGGTGAGTTTTTTTGATAAAGACAATAATATCCTACATTGTTTTGTTGCCTTAACTGAAAGTGAATTGATTTTATTAGACGAGCATACAAAACTTTTAGCAGGCTTTGTTGAAAAGAAACTTTGCAAAGTCTTAAACTTAATTGCTGAAAGATTAAGCTTTAGTCCCATTTAGCTCTCCTTCCAAATGATAAATATCGAAACACACCAATTAAATTAATCTATATAGTATGATGTTATGTAAATGTTATTTCACACGCCTGAGTTTATTAGGTATGCTAATAAAAATATTACCAATATGTTTGAAATATTTAAATTTTTTACATCATTGTAATTATTGTCAATTAATTAAAACTATGACATTACATTTAAGTCTTAAAACCTTATCTACAATAATTTTCGAACTAAGTAGAATATTGAAAACTATTTTTTGTTTAGTTTTTTTCTTTTACTCGGGTAACTCAATAGCTAATAAAACTGATAAACCCCCACTTTCTGTTACCAGCACTCCTATTGTTATGGGCTATTACTCTCAATGGGCAATTTACAGCCCAAATATACATATACAAGATCTTCAAGCTCACTTTATGACACACTTGGTTTATAAAAGCGCGTATTTATCTCATGATGGAACAATTAAATTAGGTGATGCGTTTGCCGATATTGAACATTTATATCCAACGGTAAATATAGAGAAAGAAAAAATTCTAGGGAGTTTTGGACAATTAATTAAATTAAAGAATCAACAGCCAGAATTAAAAAACATTATTAGTATTGGTGGCTGGAAACGCTCTGAGAATTTTTCATTTTTGAGTTCAACTGATGCGGGAAGGAAAAAGATTGCAAAGTCTGCAATTGATTTTATGAAGGAGTATCAGTTTGATGGAATAGAAATAGATTGGCAATTTCCGATTTATCGTTCCATTACTCCAACGGACATGCAGTTCTTAAATCATAACGATGATCCTCATAACTTAGAGTTACTTTTGGAAGAATTGAAAACTCAATGTGATGAATTAACTAAAAAATGTTGGTTGCAGGTTGTATTAGCTCCTTATTCTATTGATGAAATTGAACAAGCACAATTACTTAATAAAAGTACTGACGCTATCGTTGTTGATGTAAGCCGTATTTATGGTGATAGTGTTGAATTGACAGATCATTTATCCCCCTTATATGCAAAACCTGAGAAACGCTCAATTAACCAAACTATGATCCAATTGAAAAGTTCGGGTATTCAAGCTAATAAAATCGTGATGGCTATCCCATCTTTTTCCGTTGGTTGGGATGGTGTATCTTCGGTTAATAATGGTTTACAACAAAGCCCTCAAAAAAATAGTTGGGGAAGTTGGGATAGTAAACCTCTAGGTGAAACCGGTGTTTACAACCAAAAGAGTTTATCATTTTTTTTAGCTTCTAAAACATATTCCCTTCATTGGGATGATTACGCTAAAATGAGTTATTTATATGACTCTCAAAAGTTTGGAGGTCATTTTATTACTTTTGAAAGTGAACGTTCAATTGCTGAAAAAGTAAATTATGTTGAAAAAAATCATTTAGCAGGAATTGCGATAAGGCAGTTACATAATGGTGGCACTGTACTGAAACATACTTTTCATAACTTTCACTTTTGGTCAGGTTCACTCTATAAAATTAGTGATTTATGGAATAAAAATAGAAATATACTGATTGCAATTTTTCAGTTCTTAGTTATTTTATCAATTTTTGCTTTTGTTACTTTCTTTTTAATGAATAAGCGTTATTCGTTAATCGCGAAAGATAAAATAAAGTTTTCTTTATTAAGGAAAAATTTACAAAGCCTTGAATGGCCGTTATTAAACTTACTGACTATCTCTTCACAATTGCAACAAAAGAGTCTAATTGATAACAAAACGGCAAAAGATTTATTTAGTGCATCTTCTGGTTTGTTGCATCCCACAAGTATTATTTTATCGGAAAGTAAATTTAATAATACAATGACTCAACAGCCATCGTACTTTATTACGTTAGATGAGTTATTGAAAACAACAGATTCTCTTCTATTCATTAATAAACAAAGACATTTAAGCTGGGAATGTGCTATTAATTGTCAGTTATTTATCGATCCCACTTCACTGCAGCAGTTTTTTTATAATGTTTGTTTTTTATGTTGTGAAAATACTGCATTAAAAGAAAACATCAGAATAAAAATAATTGTAAATGACTCTTTTTTAGATCTCACAATAAATGCTATTGAGAAAAACAATCATCAAAATTTAAATCATGCGCAATTAAAAATACTCATAGAACAAGCGAATACACTTGGCTTAAGCATAAAAAAAATATCTCGTTCAATGTTAAGTTTTAGTGTTCGTTTTCCTAGCCCTAAGTACATGATAAATCAGCTTGAAGGATTAAATTTTTCATTCGAACAAAATTTAGACTCAGAACTTGAAAATAAGGGTTTGAAAGAAAAGAGAGAATTAAACGCTACTTCATCAGGTGCTAAAAATATAATTCAACAAGTCGGTGCTCATGAGTCTAATACCGAGCATGAAAGTGATTTAATTAATAATATTGAATTATTTAATATGTCTTCTATTCCGAGTAAAGATATTCATAAGGGCTTTGAACAGGCTTGTTCTTTCTTTATAAATTTTTTACAACAAGATTCAAAAATGACTATTTATCAAAATGAACAGTTACTTTCTGAACTAGGCAATGATGCATTATATCAAGGATATGAAAGAATAATTAATTCGAATGATTTTATTATCAAAATAGTAACGGATAAGAAGTTATCATCAGAAGAAGAGCAGCTTATACAAGTATTGATTTATCAAACTCAAATGATTCAAAAGGCTATCAAATCTTTGGTAAAAGAACCTACAATTTTAGCCGAGCTATACGAATTAACGCGTTTTAAAGATCAAATAAAGTATTTAAAAGCAGAGTCTGGTTACACCGGTATCTATCTACAATCAAAAAAAGATCCGCGTTACATCTCTATGCGTTTACGAACGATAAAACTATATTTTGATGACAATTCTTTAATTCAAATACATCGTTCATATATAATAAATGTTAAAAAAGTTAGCCATGTTGAATCAATTTCGAAACTTAAATATCGTATGGTTATTGGTTCAGAAAAGCTTCCTATTAGTCGAACATATATTAGTTCTTTAAAAGAAACGTATCCACATTGGTTTGAATAATATAGCCTAATTCTTACTTGAAAAGTATCCATTCATGAAAATTTAATTGATAAAAATAATTAAATATAGTTTAAAAATCAACATCTTATCTGTTTTATTAATTCAGTTCGTGATGAGTGTCCGTTATTCTATTTCTCAATACGATTGCGCTTGATAAAGTGGTGTAATGAATATAAAAAATACTTGGTCAATATTTTTATTAAGCAGTAAATAATAAGTTTAAACAGTGCTTTTTTTTATTTAAAATTGTGCGTTGTATTTAGGGATAAAGGCCGATGTAAGGGCAAAGTACGGTGTAATACGATGTAACACGATGTAGGTATGTTTTCATCTTATACCAAAAGACCTGACTCAAAATTTACGATAAAAAAAAACAAAGCTC
>JAGSHH010000092.1 GCA_023954655.1 Colwelliaceae bacterium | reverse complement strand
TTTTAATGGCCCACGTACTGACTTACAAGACGACGGTTCTCGCACATACTCACAAGCTGAGAAGCGTTTCCTTATTGGTGTTGTTATTCATGAAGTTGGTCACATTTACTTTCCTATGATCGTAAACTCAGACGAGCGTCAATGGACGTGGATGGATGAAGGTTTAAACAGCTTCCTTGATGGTGTTGCAGGTCGTGAATGGGATCATACGATTCCGTGGGGTGTAGAGCCACGCGATATTACTGGTTACATGAAGTCTCAAAAGCAAGTGCCAATTATGACTCAATCTGACAGCGTATTACGTTTAGGCCCAAATGCTTATACTAAGCCTGCGGCAGCACTTAACATTTTGCGTGAAGTTATTTTAGGCCGTGAATTATTTGATTTTGCTTTCAAAGAATACTCTGAACGTTGGGCATTTAAACGTCCTACACCATCAGATTTTTTCCGCACAATGGAAGAAGCTTCAGGTGTTGATTTAGACTGGTTCTGGCGTGGTTGGTTCTACTCAACAGATCACGTTGATATCTCGATCGATAAAGTATTCCAAATGCGTGTAGATACGAAGAATCCTGATATCGATTTCGCTCGTTTACGTGATATTGAAAACGAAAAACCTTCGTCGTTATTTGTTGAACGCAACAAAGCTAAAGGTACAGAATTATGGGTAGATCGTAATAAAGACGTAACTGACTTTTACGACGAAAATGACCGTTTCACGGTAACTAACAAAGAACGTAACTCTTACAATAAATTCCTTAAAGGTTTAAAGCCTTGGGAAAAAGAAGTATTTGAACGTGCTATCAAAGAAGACAAAAACTACTACGTATTAGAGTTTTCTAACAAAGGTGGTTTAGTTATGCCGATTCTTCTTCAGTTAACGTATAAAGACGGTAGCGTTGAAGATCAGTATATTCCTGCTGAAATCTGGCGCCGTTCACCGAAAAATGTTCGTAAGCTTATTGTTACTGAAAAGGGCAAAGAGTTAGCAAGCGTTGTTGTTGATCCAGGTTGGGAAACTGCTGATGTAGATATAGAGAATAACCACTACCCTCGTCAAATTATTCCTTCACGCGTTGAAGCATACAAACGTAAGAAGAGTACAGCTAAAGTTAGTCGCGATATCATGAAAGATATTAAAACTGAACTAAAAGTTGGCGAAGATAAAGAAGAAAAAAAGGATAAATAATGCCTAAAGGCTTTTTGTTTATACTTTCAGCTATTTTGCTAGTGGTTACAGGCAGTGCCTATAGCCACCAGCAAAAAGCAGCTGAAACAACAGTTTTGTTTAACAAACGCTCCGGTCATCTGGAAGTATCACATCGTTTTTACATCCATGATACAGAGCATGCCGTACAATCGTTATTTGATAAAAAAGCTGACATTATCAGCTCAGAAAAAACTCAACAGCAATTTGCTAATTATGTAGCTAAGCAATTTTTAGTACACACTTTAACTGATGAAACGCTACCATTAACCGATGTTGGCTATGAGGTTGAAGGTAAATTCTTTTGGGTTTATCAAGAAACGAAAATACCTAGCAAGCTTGATGGTGTGAAGTTATTTAATGGCGCGTTACGTGAACTTTGGCCGACGCAGATCAATATGGTAAATATTGAAGGCAAAGGTCAAGTTCGTACTTTGTATTTCAGCGATAATAAAGACTGGCTAGTAACGAAGTTTAACTAAGGTCAATTTGCTTTATATAGGTATGACCTTAGGTTTTGATTGGAAGTTAAAGTAATAATTTTCTAAAAAATATAATGGGGCTACTATGGTATTTAAATATGGAATTCATGTAGATAATCCATTTAACAAGTGTCTTTACCTATAGCACGTAGCGACCTTGCAGTCAGTAGAACGCCTGTTAGACTCCTGCACTCGGCACCATTCATTCATTCAAGCCCTAACTTCGGTTGGGGCTTTTTTATATCAATAACTTGTTCGAAATCTATAATAAACTCCTCAAGCACCAATAAAACAATCTACCTTACACATTTTTAGCCAGATACGTTATTTAATTTTGTGATACCAAGAAGTTAATAGGCACGAAATACTTAAGAGAAGGTGCTAAGCTTGAAAAGCCATTCACCAAAAAAAAACTTAAGTTATGTGCGGTAGGTTTAATGCGACATTTGATAGCGGTGTAAAAAAACTTTATACCAGCTTAAACATTAATAAAGTCCTTGATAAACCTATGGACAAAAGGTTTGTAAAAGCTGCTGATACTGTTTCGATAGTAAGAGTTATTAATGATAGTAGAGTTGTGCAAAACGCTACATGGTGGTTATTATTAGATCAACACGAGACAAGTTTCAAACCTTCAAAGTACACCTCCTTTAATACTAGATTTGATAAATTAAACACACCAAGAAGTGCTGGTTATCAAGCTTATCGACAATCACGTTGCATTATTGTTGTTAAAGGTTTTGGAGAAACTGAATTTCAAAATAAAAAAGCTGTGCATTATTACGATATTCAAGCTGAAAGCGGGGGTATTATATTAGGTGGTTTAGCAAAAGATTGGGTTAATAAGCAAACGGGGGAAGTTACTACTTCTTGTTCAGTTATCACCTTAGCGCCACATGAAAAACTAAAACACATACACAGTAAAGCTATGCCATTAATGCTTCCACAAGATAATTCACTAATAAATTCATGGTTAGATACTAACAATACAAATGTTGATAATTTTAATCACTTGCTTATATCACATATTCCACAAAACTTAATTGCTCACCAAATAGATAAACCCAAAACCTATAATCAAATTAGTAAACCGGAATTAATCAAAGCAGATTAAACAGTTTTTTTATTTATTTTTGGAGAAATACAGCGAGAGAACCAAGAATATTATGCGCATATCAGTTGTTCAAACAAACCTTAATACAATTGAGATTAGTGAGTATAAAAAGGCATTACCTACTAAAATATACAAGGTATATTAAATGTATAATTTTGATTAGTTTTTCACTTTGTGAATCAATTAAATTTGGTGGTTTTATTAAAGAAAGCAAAAAATATAGTGAATGTAAAAACTTTGCTTTAATAAAATAATGCTAAATATTTTTGGGCTTAATGCTTTAACCTTTAAATGATTTTAATACTTGCAGATAGCTTTTTCCTATGGGGACTATTTGCTGATTAACCATTTCTATTGATTTATTTTCAATTACCTTTATATGTTTTTTCTGCACAATATAAGATTTATGTACACGTACAAAGTTTTCACTCTTATCGATTAATTCTTTTTCAAAAGAAATCAACGTTCGTGGCGTGAGGTACATTTTATTATGTTGCCATACTTTTACATAATTTCCGTAAGCCTCTAGGCTAGTGATACTTTCAATGTCTAATTGAACGAGTTTTTTATCTACTTTAATAAAAAAAGCTTTCTTTTCCATATCGCCAGTTTGACTAGGACTAATATTTTTCTGAAGTTGAACTTGCTGATGAACCTTATTCACCGCTTTTAAAAAGCGTTCAAAACGATAAGGTTTCAAAAGATAATCAGAAACATCTAAATCAAAACTTTCAAGAGCATATTGCCTATGGGCAGATGTAATAATCACCTGTGGCTTTTCATTGATTACCCTTAAAAAGTCGATACCTGAAAGTTTAGGCATATTAATATCGAGAAATAATAAGTCAACACTATGCTGACTGAGGTAACTCATCGCCTCAACCGCATTGTATGCTTGTTTTGTAACTTCTATAAATGAAACTTCTGTTAAGTAGTCAAGTAGAATCTCATGCGCCAATGGTTCATCATCGATGATCATAGCCTTTAACTTAATCAATTTTTCCACACCTCATATTACCATTGAGCTCTTTATTAAATGTTTCCTCTAAATTAATATCAAGTATTGCCTTAAACTCATTCCCTTGCTTAACCAATTCAAGTTGATGGGCCTTTGGGTAAATGAGCATGAGTCTGCGCCTCAAATTAGGTAAGCCCACCCCCAATTTAACTTTTTTATGTTTAATACGCTTATTAGATAATCCTGAAAACTTGATTGGGCTTTCATGCTCAAATGAGTTTTTACATACAAAGCGAAGCTGATGGTTTTTTACACTAAGATGAATATGCAAATAGCACTCTTTAGTAGCTAATTCCACTCCATGTTTAAAAGCGTTTTCGACTAAAATGATTAATAACAGAGGTGAAACCAAAGCCTGTTCATTACCAATATCCACTTCACATTTGATCGATATTTTATTGCTAAAGCGAATACTTTGTAGATTGATATAATCATTAATATAGCGAACTTCTTCCTCGATACAAACCCATGGTTCTTGTCCTTTATACACGACATATTGCATTAACTCGGAAAGCTGAAGAACAATCTCAGGTGCTAGGTCAGATTTTTTTCTACATAGAGCATATAGATTATTTAAGGTATTAAAAAAGAAGTGAGGGTCTATTTGTTGTTTTAATAGTTGTAGTTCTGTTTTAATACTTTCTTTTTCTAACAAAGCAAACTGACTACTTTTATTATGCCATTGAGTCACCAATATTACCGGTAGGCTGAGTAACAATACTGCCATGAATACTCTACCATTATTCCAATCAAAGGGGTCTGCATTTACAGCCGGAATAATAGGTTCAGCCATCGTATTTATAGGAAGAAATAAGTAAAGCTCAATTATTATAGGGTAAAGAGTAACTACAACTGAAATAACCGAGCAAAAGTAAATTATCCAACCTCTTTTAGCTAACACTGATTTAACTAGCACATGTAGATTTATCCAATAAAAAATATAACCACAAAAGAACAAGCAAAAAATCTGAAAAGCTAAACTTATAGCCATTAATGGTTGGTTAGCAATTTCAATGAAGTTTATAGTATTTTGAATAGAGTTACTTTCCAGCCACAAAGGTAAGTCTGAGGTAATAAGCATTGCGGTATAAACTGAAATAAATGACATAAAAAGTAGAACAAGATCACTTAGGCCAATATTTTTAGGGGCCCACTTTATCAATCGCTTATTGCTTAAAAATTGATTTATAAATAACAACACTTCAACACCTAATGCGAATAATAGAATCATCGAAGTTCTATCAATAAAGTGATTTTCTTTTACCGAAACTAAAGAGGAAAAAAAGTACTCCCAATAAACAAAAGCCACTGGATATACAACAAAAATAGAAATTTTTAATACTCTGAAATAATTACGACTTATTCGATTAACTATTGTGTTTTCAAACAGTTTAAAAATTATTAAAGGTGAGAGATAAACAGCATTATTGAGAATATGGCCAATGTATTTTGACCATAAAGGGTTTTCGAGTTGATACAAGCTAAAAGAGAATACTAAAGCAAAATAAAGCCATTCGTCGCGCTGGCTAAAGTATGTGGCAAGTAAAGATTTCATCATTTTCATCACTATAGCTTGCCAATAAATTTATCTCTTGTCATCGACTGTATGACAAAAGGAGGATTTTTGAGGACGAAGGGAATATTTAAATACTTTGTCATCATAAAGTTTCCTTTCATCATTCTTCAATTACATTCAATAAAATTAATAATTATTATGCCAACAAATATACCTTTACCGCGAGTTAACCATGTTAAACAAAAGTATAAAATCAGTATTCACTAGTGTAAGTTTTATCATCTTTTTTTATAGTTGTAGCGCTATTTCTCAAACAGAAAACCTGAGTAATACATCCAAAAAATACGAGATTTGCCCTACTCACAAAAACAGCTTTTGTATGGTGGATTTCCATCCTAACAATGATGTTTTGGCAAGTGCGAGTTATGAGCCTGTCGTTAAAATTTGGCAGAAAAGTAACGGTAAAATTTTACACACATTAACTCACCCTGAAGGTGTCCTTGGACTAGACTTTAATAGTGACGGAAAATTACTAGCAACATCCAGCTATGACAATAATGTTAGAATTTGGCAAACATCAAATGGAGAATTAATTCACACATTTTCAGGTCATAAAGAAATGGTAATCGCAGTTAGTTTTAGTCCTGATAACAAAAGCCTAGCAAGTGTTAGCGCTGACGATACTGCAAGGCTCTGGAATATTAGTACAGGTGAATCAATTAAGCTTAGCGCGCATAAAGGAGATGTTTGGGGTTTAGCCTATAGCCCCGATGGAAGGTTTATATTAACTGGCGGAGAAGATAATAATATTAACATTTGGAATGCAAGAACTGGAGAGCTCATTTCAACATTAACAGAACATTCTGGCGCCGTTTTGGAACTTGAATTCAGCCATGACGGCAAACTTCTAGCCTCTGGCGGAGATGACTATACAATCAAAATTTGGCGTACCGATACTTGGGAAGTGTTACGTACAATCGAAGGTGATTCTTATTCAATTTATGGTCTATCTTTCAATCCTGATGATTCAATCATTGCTAGCAGCAATAGAGACAAAGGGCTGGTTGGTGAATTTTTTCAATACCATTGGGGTACATCAGAGAATGAAAAAGAAGTTACAGTAAGACTATGGGACGTTGAAAATGGTCATCTTTTAAAAGAGTTAAGTGGTCATGCCGACGATGTAAACAATGTGGTTTTTAGCAAGAATGGAGAGTCACTTGCAAGCTCAAGTGTCGATGGTTCTGTCATTATTTGGAATGTTGATAAACTACTTAAAAGAGACAAAAAAGTAAAGGAAAGCAGTTTATAAATATAATACTTTAGGGCTTTATTTTAATCATCTCTACTGAAGTGGTTGGTCGAATTCAACCACAACATCACTATTAGAAAAAAATCAACTAGCCTTTTGTATCCACCTAGTTTAATTATATAGATTAATAGGCACTAAAATATGCAGATATATCCTAAACACAATATTTACTCTATATTATTAAAAGTACAATTTTGATAAGTTTTTCACTTTGTGAATCAATTCAATTTGGTAGTTTTATTAAAGTAAGCGAAAAATATAGTGAATGTAAAAACTTTGCTATAATAAAAAAATGCCAAATATTTTTGGGTTTATTGCTTCATTGAACATTAAATTTATAATTTTTCTTTTCTTAGCAATAAGTCTACTTGCCCCTTTCTCACTCTCAGCAAATATCTATATTCATACAGATAATATTATTGATCTTAAAGCACTTAAGGATAATAGAGGAGAAAATAACTTAAGTGCCTCTACTAATTTACATGCGTTACAAAAGGAACTCTCTAATATTCATTTTGAATACATGACCGTCAAGCGCTCATTACAATTTATGGATGAAGGAAAAAATATTTGTGTTGTCAATAAAATAAAAACAAAAGAAAGATTAGAAAAATACATTTTCAGTAAACCTATCAATTTATTCCTCGGCAGGCGTTTGTACCAACATAGTGCATACTCACCTCTTTCTACTATGTATTCACCAGACTACCAAGTGAATTTACTCGAATTATTTAATGAGCGTAAAAATTCTCAATTATTAATCTCTGGTCAAATATCATACGGAGATATTTTAGATGAACAAATAGCAGCCTTACCCAATAAAAATAAAATCACTCGCCAAAGTAGTGAGCATGATTCGGGTATCATTAACATGTTTTCATTAGGAAGAGCTGAGTTTGCACTTTTATATCCCCACCGAGTTTTTACATTTAAATCTAATTTAGTTGCAAGGTCATTTGAAATAGAGTCTATTGAACCGTATGCATTAGGTCACTTAATGTGTACTAACAATTCAGAAACACACGCATTGATAGATAGAGTTAATGAGCATTTAAACTCAGAAAACAGTTTCAATAAACTCCTTGAGTATCATCTAAATTTCATTAATCCAAACGATAAAACTATATTTGAGTTTTATTTTCATCAAGTTTTCTAGTATTGAAGAACTTAACTAAACGTTGATAAATTTAACCATTAACAAATAATATGAATGGTTAAATTTTTCTATCGAATTTGCTACAGGAACTAACTAATTCGTCGCACCAGTAGGCCAAAAACCCCTAAGGCAAAAATCGCTAATGATGTGGGCTCAGAAACGGTTACTGCTGGAAGTGCTGCAGGTAAAGGAAGTGCAGCTGGAGCAAAAGCAGCAACAACTGGCTTTTCTATTATAATGCGCCCTTCTTTCACTAAATAAGTACCAACACCTGAATTTCCAGAATCATAATACCGACTATAATTTGCTGGGAAATCAGGAGAGTATATTTTTCCTCCACCTAAAGTAACACCAGCTAAAGAGAACTTATTATTACTATCAAAGAAAAAACCCCAAGAAGAGCTAGCACTTGTAGCACCAAATAATGTAAAGAAATTTTGTGATGATGAAATATTGCCTGTGCTGTAACCCTGTGAAGAAAATACTAATGAATTTCCAAAAAAGCCAGAGAAAAGCTCTACTACTTGATTAGCTGTTGCATATCCGAATCCATTATTGTTATGAGGAGTAATAGCTTGTTCATAAGGATTTGAGTCTGTAACAGATAAATCTAACCATGTTAGGTTTGTTGATTCGTCATAAACAGCTAGGTTATCACCTAATTCTATATAGTCAGACTGTATTAAACCAGCCTTTACGTCATTCACATAACAACACAGTGAAATTACTCCACTAACTATAATTAAAATTATTTTTTTAGTCATTCTACACACTCAATCATTTAAAGGGTTTATCAAAATATCTAATGTTAAATCCTTTTCGCTTTATTTTTTGATCATAATTAATAATTTAAATAACTGATAATTTAAATAACTAATATTTAATACAATGACTTATAAAGTTAAAATAGCTCCATCTGAGCAACAAACTAACATAAAGTTTTACAATTTGGTAACTTTATTGTGATGCCTTCGTAACTAACTATCAAAAAAATTAATGACCACCTGGTAGACCAGTAAATAAACTAATAACGGATACAAACCAACAGATAAAATATATTTATTCGCTGACATCAACTTACGGTCACAATTAAGTTACATTATCTATGACAACTAAAGATAAAAAATTAGAGGCTTGGTATTTATGCAAAAAATCTATCTTTATCTTGGTCATTAGCGCTTAACGTATTATTAATGCTCCAATCTCTGAAGGTAATATACAAGATTTGAGGAAACTGATTATCGTATAATGGTGCCTTGCACACTAATAAAAAACGCTTCATGTCTAGCTATCTAATATCTAACTAAATAGCCTGTTATTTTTGAAACATTCAACTTAGAAGGTCAACACGATCTCTATCTTAATGCAGAATTATTCCCTCACACCTTATAAAGACACTTAAAAATAACAAATACCAACTCAAACTATTGGTTTATAAGTGTTAAATTTTCAACTATCAGGAAATATTTCAAATAGCTGTTACACTTAATTTTAAAACAATAATCTTTAATAATGGAAATGAAGCAGTTTATAGCAAGTTACTGCTAAGTTATTTTATTGTTTTTCAAGTTTAACCTTTGAAAGAGAACCATTAAATGTTTTTGTTCATTGTACTCTGAACCTTAATCCCCATCTCAAAAGTGTATCTATTTATAAAACTTCATGCATAATGCAGCTTCATTTAAAGCTCTTAAATTCATATTGCGTAAATCATAATAAGTACTCAAGATGATCAAAAACATACCAGATTTACAAGAAAAGTTACACGATCTACTCCTTAGCCAAAAAGATTCTATTACGCAAGGTAAAGTTGCAGAGTATATTCCAGCTCTTGCAAAGATAAACCCACAACTAATGGGGGTTTGTGTCGCAACCATTGACGGAAACATTGTTGGTGTTGGTGATTACCAGCAACCTTTTTCTATTCAAAGTATTTCTAAAGTATTTGGTTTAGTTATGGCAATGAATCGTATGGGGGATTCATTATGGCAACGAATAAATATGGAACCTTCAGGTCAAGCATTTAACTCTATAATCCAGTTAGAATGGGAAAAAGGTATTCCTCGAAATCCCGTTATTAACGCAGGTGCATTGTTAATATCAGATGTACTTGCAAGTCATTACTCTTCTAGTAAACTCGCCTTTCTAACCTTTATGCGGTCATTGGCAAATGACGACAACATTCACATTGATCAAAACGTTTATCAATCAGAGCTTTCTCATGGAAATCGCAATGCAGCATTAGCATACCTAATGAAAAGCTTTGGTAATATCGAAGCGGAAGTTCCAGAAGTACTAAATCACTATTTTACCCAATGTTCAATTTCAATGAACTGCCAGCAATTAGCTCAAAGCTTACTTTTTTTAGCAAATAAAGGGAGCGACCCTAGAACAAATGACATAATTTGTTCTCGTCAAGATTCTCATCGTGTTAATGCAATTTTATCTACTAGCGGTATGTATGATCAATCTGGAGAATTTGCTTTTTCTGTAGGATTACCAGCTAAAAGTGGTGTAGGTGGTGGTATTGTAGCGATTGTCCCTAACTATGGAGTGATTTGCGCTTGGAGCCCTCCTTTAAATAATTATGGAAATTCTGTTGTTGGAATGAGCCTCATTAAAAGTTTAGCTCACGAGCTGAACCTTTCAATATATTAAAAATACTCTTTTTTTATAACACCATTGAAAATTTAAAGATTTAAATATAATTAGTTATTATCATGAGAATACTATTAAACTATTAACGGATAAATTATTTGAAACATTGAACGAGAAAAATATTTACTAGAATAACTCCTGCAATGTGGCACCTATAATTCTCATTTCTATCATTTCTTACATTTTTGATTTTTTACATACAGGCCTTTTATTAAAAAAATTAACTCCTATTCTGGTTCACCAGTAGAGAGTATCTTAATTAAAAACGGTTAAATTTATATTATTTGTAGAGTAAAATGTATATATTACAAGCTATGCTGTAAGTGATTATTAATAGGTTGTAATTGAAAAATCAATTCTTAAAAATTTTATCTGTTTTTATATTTAGTCCTATCATTATGGCTTGTGATAATTTTTCTTTAATAGAAAAACACAAACTCACGTTATACACCGAACATTTTCCACCTTACCAAGTCATTGGCATGAAACAAGAATTAAGCGGTTCTTCTGTTGATATAATAAAAAACACTTTAGATTCAGTAGATTGGCCTTATGAAATAAAAGTATTACCGTGGGCTCGAGCTGTACGGCAGGTTAATACTGAAATGAACAGTTTTATTTTTTCAATCGCTCGATTTCCAGAAAGAGAAGAAAATTTTCAATGGGTCTCGTTATTATCAAACGTAAAATCAAAGTTACTCACTTCTTCAGAAAGTCAGATAGCACAATTACATAAAGTTGAAGAGGTAAAAAATTACAGAATGATACTAAAAAGAGATGAAGCTTCCTCTTTATTCTTTCAAGAAAACAATCTTATCAACAAAGATAAAACCATTTGGGTAAATGACACTAAACAAGCATTAAATCTATTAAATAAAGGTAGGGCTGATATTTACCCAGTTACAGTAAACCATTACATTTCGTCCGTTGATGACACTTCTTATAAATTATCTCAATTTAAATATGTTTATGATTTCCAAGAGCTTGATGTTGCTTTATATTTAGCTACATCAAATAAAACGGACCCTAGCCTTGTTAAAACTTTAAATAAACTATTTAAATGTCAGGAAAAATAATCCGTCTAAGAAATATCAGATGATAAAATAGTTACATATTGCTGATATGCTCGTTCACAATAATTTTCAGATAATTCATTCATGAAACCGTGAAAATATTGAGTAGTATCTATCGAAACATTTTGTTTGTTTTGTAATCTTTGAATCAGTGAATCAATTGAAAAATGAAGCTCAGATTTAGGCATAATTAAGTTCACCGGCGTTAGCGGCTCTAAATTTATAAAATTTCTTATTTGCGAACCATAAAACAAATCGGTTTTTATCAGATTTTCATTAGTAGTATTTGCTATATATTTCCAACAAACAGACGCACCTACACTAAAACCGATTAATCTAAAGGGTATGTTAATTGAAAGTATATAAGAACAAAGTTGCTTAAAATAAACATCAATACCAACATTTTCAGAAAAATAACTATAAGCTTCTAATTCATTTGAGAATTGAAGATTCTCTTTTTTATAAGGAGAAACAATTTGAAAACCACCTTTATAACTAACACTTTCAGCAAACCTTTCTAACTCTGGTGTTTTGCCAAAAATATCACTAACAACAATATACTGCATATCAACTCTTTACAGAAAACTTAAGTTACTCAAAAGATGATACTCCTATAAGTTAATTATTTTAACCTATCAAATGAGTTTATCTCGTTTGTTTAATGCTTTATAAAACCATAAGATAAATTTGTTTTCAAACCTCCCCCGGTTTCTAAATTTTGAACATTATTTTTGATGTTAAGGGTGCTTTATTGCACCCTTTTTTCTTTCTAAATGTTAATACTTATTCACTTTCATTATCAAGTTGCACCAAAACTAAGCAAAACAAAATTATTATTAAAATAAAACGACCGAAAAACAACTTAAAACCATATAAAACAACAAGATAACAATTAAAACACAAGTGGTCTGACATTTGCTTATTCAATATTGGGATAATTACAAATCATTAACTATGGCTATTCAAACACCTATTAGAGGACTTCGGTCTTTTTGCATTGCTGCAAAATGTTTAAGTTTTAAGCATGCTGCTTCACAACTGTTTTTAACACCTTCCGCCGTTAGTCATCAAATTAAACAATTGGAAGATCAATTGGGATTTAATTTATTTGAAAGACAAACTCG
>JAGSHH010000125.1 GCA_023954655.1 Colwelliaceae bacterium | reverse complement strand
GCTTTATGCCGATAAATAGCCGCCAAGAACGATTGAATTTTTGGTTTATAAAGAGCAATTTCCGTCAATATATTGGTCACTACAATGGTGTAATCCGTGATGATGAAGGCAATAAAACAATTATTAATAATACTTTAGGGCTTAGTGAAGATCACTTTGCACGTTGGTAATCAGTGCTTTGCAACAATGTAATAATACTTTCTGCAGGTTCAGCAATCAGCGTCTGACTTGAATAAACCAAATGCCAATATAGAGCTAAACCTTTTGAACCTAGTGGAATAACTTTAATGTCATCATCAGGAGATAACCGACTTAGTTGCCTTTTAGAAAATATTGAGATCCCAATGTTTGCCTTAACTAGTTCAAAAATCGCATCACTGAATCCAACTTGCAGCACTCTTTTAGGTAAAACGCCCTCAGGTTTAAAGAACAGTTCATACTCACGATCTTTTTCAGGAACAGTCGAATTAGTAACGTAAGTTTCATCAATAAAATCTTGCGCTGTTAAATAGTCTTTATCTGCATTTTTATGTTTTACAGATAAACAGGCAACTAGCTCATCTTGGTTGATACAAACGGAGCAATAGTTTTTTTCATCGAGTTCAAATTGTTCACATGCACTTGAAATCATTGCAAGATCAACATCATGATTTAATAAGGCATTTAATGGTTGAATGGCGGCTTCAGAAGTAATTTCTAATTCGATACTGGGGTGTAGTTCATGAAATCCCTTCATTAAAGTAGGCAACCATTTAAAAGAGGCATAATGAGGTAAACCAATTCTTAATACTTGCTCAATACCATCAGTGAGTCTTGAAATATCATGCTCAGCACGGGCTAGCTCTTCGAGGATTTTTTTTGCTGATTGAAGAAGCCTTTTACCAGCATTAGACATAATGATTTTACGCCCTCGACGATAAAATAAAGCAGTGTTCAATCGACGTTCTGCTTCACGGATACGGTTGGTAAGTGCTGGTTGGGTAATAAATAATGCCTGTGCAGCTTCTTTAACTGTTTCACATCGTTCTAGCTGGCAGATCATTTTCAAATGACTAATTGATAACTGACTTTTGGTTATATCCATGAAATAAAAAACCCATTCAAAATTTGAATGGGTTCATGGTAATGACAAAAAAATAATTATCAATTATTTTTGCTAACTTTTAATATACAAATTTTCTTCCGCTACCGTGACGTGCTTCACCATCTTTAGGGATTAAACGTGAATCCACTTTTTTAGTTAATTTCATTAAGTTTGCTGCAAGTCCTTTCGTATCTACTTGTACAGATTCTTGCATGATTAAATTGTCACGCCAAGATTTGTTCGGATCAAAAGGTTGAGGTGCAGGTAAATTGTCAATAATACTTGCTGCTTCAGTATATTCAGGTAGAACACGTTCTGTCACAAATTTTACTCTAGGTTTTATTTGTGTCTCTCCTTCACGCCCACGTTGGCCCCACACAATTTGATCATAGTTTTGGTCGCTTACAGCTACATCACGGCTAACATCATAACGAGCGTGCATCATAAAAGCATCAAACAAAATTGCATAATCTTCACGAGTTGAACTGTAACTATAAAACTGAGGAGCTCCCTCTGTTTTAAACATATTCGCAACATCTTCCATCGTATAAGCTTTTTGGGTATCGTTTGCTGACTCACCCTGGAAGCGAACCTGCCCTAACTTTGTCAATTCATTTTGCCCCCCTGTCGCCCAATTTTCATCTAATGGTAAAGCGCGCTGAAGATCATCTGACTGAATTGCACTGTTGTTAAATAAATCGTTTACAACAGTTAAAAATGTCTCAGTGCCATTAAAGCCATCCCAACTTTCACTTGGAAAATAATCATTAGCATGTGCAAGCTCATGGTAAAGGAGAGAAGCAAAGTCATATAGTGATGATGAAAGGGTACGTGATAAACGATAGCTTATCGGCGAATAATAATTGGCATATTCGTTGTTTTTAACATATCGCCAAGGGATTTCAAATTGTAAATCACTTCCAAACGCAGCCCGATAATCAGGAGCTTGATTAATAGTATCTCGCTGTTCTGGTGTTTCCCATAAATCACTCGGGTCTAGATAGATAGCACCGGTATAAGGGTGATAAAATGAAGGACGAATATCATAAGAGATAACAATGGCTGTTGTTGCTCTTAATAGGTTTTTAAAGTCATTATGTTCATTATCGTAAGTTTCTAAAAACTGCTTAAATTGATCTCCCATCCATTGATGCGAAATAACAACACGATCCATTATTTCATCAACTGTTGGTGAATCACTAACATGAGCAATCAATGGTGTCTGATTAAAATTACATGAATTGGAATAGCGAGCTTTAGTCGAATAAACACAATCAATAAGCTTTTGACCCGCTGGAGAGTCAGAATTGTATAAAAACACATCAGCCACTTGTTCATTAAAAGGTGCGTAACGATAGTCAGTTTCAATACTTTGTGCAGTATGTTCCACTAGGATGGCAATATCATCTGAGACTGAATCACCATTAACCGTACCTGAGACGTTAAATCGTAATACCGTATCTTTTTCTACATCGGGTGCATCAAAAAAAACTGCAACTTTACCGTTGGTATCGTCATCAGTATAAGTAACCGATGGCCCTTCTGTTTGAGTCCAACGAAGAGAATCAGTATTTACACTGTCACCATCAATATTTGTACTAGCATATGATATTAATGAAACACCACTACCTTCAATTACAACATGCCCTATACGTGCTGTTAATAATGAATCTACCTCTTCAACACTAAAATCATAAGTTAATGTTTTTTCTGTTGAATTATCTTCGGTATAAATTACTTGGAAAGAGTAATCTCCCGCTAATATTGGAGAAAAACCAATAACCTTACTGTGAGCCGCATAAAATGTAATTACCTCACCTGAGGTTTGTGACCATTGAATATTAGAAACCTCATGATCAGGGGCAAATAAGATCAATTCGGTAGATTGTCCAACAGTTAGTACATCATCAATTTGAATGATACTAGGTTCAATGGTTGTTACTGTCGGGATTGTTGGAGTTGTAGAGGTAAATGATGTTTTTGGGGAACTGGAACCACCTCCACCACAAGCAGCTAAAGAACAAACACTTAACACTAATATACTACGCAAAAAATAACGGTTTAAAAACACCTTTTTACTCCTAATTAAATCCATTTAACAAAAGTTATATAACAGGCTATATGTTAACTAAATGTTAATATCATATCTAGTCGATCAGACAACTTACACAAAAATTAATGAAGATAATATATAGAGGTAGTTCATTAATATTAAAGATGTGTTCTCAATTCAAATAATTCTGGAAAAAAACTAATATCCAATGCTTTTTTCAAAAAGCTTACGCCCGATGAACCACCTGTTCCCATTTTATTACCAATAATGCGTTGTACTGTATACATATGTTTGAATCGCCATTGTTGAAAAGCATCTTCTATATCAATTAGTTTTTCGGCTAATTCATACAGTTCAAAATGTTCATCGGCATTTTTATATACCGAAAGCCATGCTTGTAAAACATGATGATCTTGTTGGTAAGGTTTTGAAAAATCACGATTAAGTACATCTGTATTTTCCAATAATTGTTTATCAGCTAAGACTTTAATGACTTCATCATAAAGACTTGGTGATTCAAGAACCGTTTTTAGCTCATTATAAATAATAGGATCAGCTTGGTGTACCTCAATTAATTTTGCGTTTTTATTACCTAATAAAAACTCTAATTTACGATAGCCATGCGATTGAAAACCAGAGGAGTGCCCTAATGAATCTCGGAATTTCAAATAATCGACTGGAGTTAATGTAGATAAAATATTCCACGATTGTGTCAATTGATTAAAGATTTGCTTTACTCGTGAGATCACTTTAAAAGCATGGCCAAAATCCGCTTCTTGAATATTCTTTACCGCTTCACTTAGTTCATGTCCTGCAAGCTTCAACCATAATTCACTACTTTGATGAATAGTAATAAACAACATTTCATCGTGTTGATCAGACAATGGTTTTTGCGCGGATAAGACCTGTTCAAGGCATAAATAATCACCATAAGACATGTCATCATTAAAATCAGTATGAATTGAATCTTCCACTTCACGATAATTTGATGTTTTTTGTTGATGTGGACAACTCATAAGGATATCTCCAACGGGTTAGCTGTTAATTTATCTTGTGTTAATTGCTGCAATTTTTGATAAACATGAGCTTGTTGCCACTCTTGTTCAATATTTGGGATTTGCATGATTTCATCCATAATCTCCTTTTGAATATCACCAAGCGCCAACGCTTTTTTATAGGGAATATCCGGTGAAAAAGTAACCATGGTATAAAGTGGCACCCATAATTGAGGATACATTTGATGAAACTGAGCCTCTATTTTTTTGCGTAACAAGAAGTTTTCATCACCAGATAAATCACTCATTTCAACAAAATTTCGTTTCGCTAATTCAATAATAGCATCGCCATTAGCCTTACGTTCCTGCTGGTAAGCTTCAAGAACATCTGGCCACTGGTGGTTATGCTCATTAACAAATTCAGCTAATACTCGGCAATCTTCAAAACCACAATTCATCCCTTGCCCATAAAACGGCACCATCGCATGGGCAGCATCACCAATTAACGCAACACTATCATTCACCAACCATGGATAGATATGAACTAAGCATAATGGCGAAGGGGCTTTACTTAAAAAGTCTTCAACTGGATTATCTAAATACACCATTGCATCGCTAAAATATTTTTGGAAAAACTCATTCACTTTTTGCTTGTTATCTAATGATGAGAACGACAATTCCCCATCATGATTCATAAACAACGTACAGGTAAACGAGCCATCAACATTAGGTAGTGCAATCAACATAAAGTTTTTACGTGGCCATATATGCAAAGCATTTTTTTCTAGCTTATGACTACCATCTTCGTTAGCAGGAATAGATAATTCCATATAACTTTGTTGCATATAGTCGAGACTATAACTTATGCGCTCTTTTGGTAATTCTTGCATCAAACGACGTACTTTTGAGAAAGCCCCATCTGCGCCAAAAACCAAGTCACTTTGATGGATTTTTTGATGATGATTATCATTTATATATACCGCTGTATTATCATCAAAATTTAATTGCGTTAATCGATGACCAAAATGAATATTTACAGTGGATTCTTTCTCAGCTAAATCAATAAGCTGCTCATTAATACCCGCTCGAGAAACCGACCAAATAGCTTGGTCTTCTTTTCCATAAGGCTGTTTTGTTATTTTCCCATCAACATCATGCATTACCCTACAAAACATTGGGATCGCTTGTTGACGTATTTCTTCATCTAAACCAACCGCATTTAAGGCCTTCCAACCTCTGTCTGACAATGCTAAATTTATCGACTTACCTTGATAAATATTCGTTTTTCTTGAATCCGGACGTGACTCAAACAAATCAACTTGATAACCCTTTTTCGCCAACATTACAGCTAGTAGAGCACCGACAGGACCTGCTCCATTAATGGCTATTGTTTTTTGTTGTGCTTGTTCTGCCATTATTGCCACCCTGTTAATAGCGTTTCTAAAGTTTGACCAAGTTGATAAATATCTTCAAAACTATTATATAGAGGGGTGGGCGCTAGCCGTACAACATCTGGCTCACGAAAATCAGCAATAACTCCGGCATTGGTTAATGCTTTGAAAAATGATTTATCAGTTCCTATTAACTTTACCGATAACTGACACCCTCTTTTTTCTGGGTCTTTGGGGGTAATAATTTCTAATTGAATATCGGGAAACTTGTCAACGATATCGTTAAAAACAAATTCTAAATACGCGGTTAATTTCACACTTTTCTCACGCAGGTTTTCGATTCCCGCTTCTTGGAAAATATCTAATGAAGATTTTAAAACTGCCATCCCCATAATCGGTACATTACTAAGTTGCCAACCTTCAGCACCTGTCATAGGTTCAAAGGTATTTTCCATCAAAAATCGGCGTTCTTTATTGTGGCCCCACCAACCACCAAACCTTGGCAAGGCAGTATTATCACCGTGCTTATCATGAACAAATATTCCGCCAACATTTCCCGCGCTACTATTTAAGTATTTATAAGTACACCAAGCGGCAAAATCGACATTCCAATCATGAAGTTTTACAGGAATATTACCGACAGCATGTGCTAAATCGAATCCTGCTAAAGCCCCCACATCATGCGCTGCTTGTGTTAATTTTTTCATATCAAATAGCTGACCAGTGAAGTAGTTTACCCCACCGAAAAACACTAATGCTAATTCACCTTTATGTTCATCAATTGTCGCCAATATATCTTCTTCCCGAATTAAGTGTTCTCCATCTCTAGGAGATACCTCGATAATCGCTTCATCTGGGTCAAAGCCATGGTGCTTTACTTGTGTTTCTAACAGGTAACGATCAGAAGGAAACATTTTTGCTTCGCTAATAATTTTATAACGTTGTTTGGTTGGACGATAAAAAGATACAAATAACAGATGCAAATTCGTGGTTAAAGAATTCATGCACACTACTTCTGATTCATTTGCTCCAACGAGTTCAGCACTCGCGGGAGTAAGAATTTCATGATAGCTCACCCACGGGTTCTTCGCTTCAAAATGTCCTTCTACACCCCATTTTGCCCATTCATCCATTTCAGCATTTACATAATTCTTTGCTGATTTAGGTGCTAAACCTAGAGAGTTACCGGTGAAATAAAGCACACGTTTATCATTGATAATTGGGAAATGAAATTTTTCACGAAAACCTGATAGTTCATCAAAGCTGTCTTCTTGTTGTGCAAAAGGTAAAGTATTTTCAAAATTCATAAAGTTCTCGTTTTAGCAGTCATCATATTGCTGAAATTTTTGAGTATTAAACCGAAATAGGTAAATTAAAAAATTGCTCAGCATTATTGGCTAATAATTGCTGTTGCTCTGTTTTGGTTAATGTTTGTGACGTTTTAATTAATTGACCCATTTGTTGTTCGCCTAATGGAAAAGGATAATCAGTGCCAAACATCAATTTAGCGGTACCCACTTTTTTCACTAATAAATCTAACGCATCATGATCAAACACTGCGGTATCTAGAAAGAATCGGTCAAGGTAAAAGCTGGGCGGCTGTTCAGATTTTCCACGGGCGATGTCTCGATGCAACCAAGCGTTTTCAAGCCGACCTAATAAAAATGCAAACGAACCACCACCATGAGCAAAACAAATTTTTAATGATTGGCTAACACGATCAAAACCACCACCTAAAATCATTGAAACTATCGATAACTGGCTTTCGGCTGGCATACCAACTGTCCATCCCATCATATAGTTTTTAGTACGTTCAGCTGCCATCATGTCCCAAGGGTGAACAAACACAGGAATACCTTCATCGGCACAATGTTGAAGAAAGGTTAAAACGCCTTCATCATCCATATTTTTTTCACCAACATGGTTACCTATTTGAATACCAACATGACCGGTATTCATTGCACGGCTCGCTTCCTTACATGCTGCATCAATATCTTGTAATGGTACTTGTGCTAAAGCAAATAAGCGTCCTTGACCTTGCTGACAAATTTCAAGCGCAGCATCATTAAATAACTGCGCACAATAAAGTGCTTCTTCAATCGGTTTTTCGTAGGCAAATAAAATTGGCGTCGCTGAAATAATTTGCTGTTCTACACCTTGCTCATCTAATTGTGCTAAACGTACTTGAGCATCCCAACAAGCGGAATATATTGGTCGAAATTCTTGCGCGCCTTTCATCAGCATCGCTTTATCAAAGCTTTCACCATTATTAGGTAGATGTTTTAGCCATGGCCAATCATCTCCACCAAATTTTGCTTGTAAGTCAGGCCAGGTTTTAGGAAAAAAGTGTGAATGAATATCAATGATTTTCATTAAGCATCTCCATCATCTAATGTCACCCAGCCTTTTGGCGGCTCTTTACCAGGGTGAAGATCTCCACATTTCTCACAGGTGCGTGCTTTCTCATCTTGATAAAAAGCCTGATAAACCGGTGGTAAATCATCAACAATCGATTTTAAAATAACTTCAGTGCGATGCACTAATGCGTGGCAATTAAAGCAATACCACTCGAAAGCGTCCTTTTCACCCTCTGGGCGTTTAGGCTCTATCACTAAGCCAATACTGCCTTCCATTGGTCGTTGAGGAGAATGGCGTACATGTGCAGGTAAAAAGAAAATATCACCTTCACGAATAAATACGTCTTTACATTCACCGTCTTCGATCACTTTTAAGACCATGTCACCTTTTAACTGGTAGAAAAACTCTTCAACCGGATCATCATGAAAATCAGTACGTTGGTTTGGGCCGCCCACAACAGTCACCATCATGTCGGTATCTTGCCAAATTTGCACATTACCTACCGGCGGCTTTAGAAGGTGTTTGTGCTCTTCAATCCAACGGTGGAAATTAAAGGCCGCTAACTTTGCTTTCATCTTAAGATCCTAAAATTACGTAGTAGACAGTGGTTTATACGCCACTGCTTTACATTCAATTAATAAATGCGGGTGGGGTAATTGATGCACAGCAACTGTGGTACGGGTTGGACCATCAAAATCAAAATATTCGCTGTAGGTTTCGTTATATCCTTTAAAATCATTCATATTGACGAGAAATGTGCTGATTTCAACCAGATCGCTTAAGTCTGCCCCTACTGATTGCAAGATGTCGCGAATATTTTCAATTACTGCTTTGGTTTGTGCTTTTATGTCTAAATCCGTCGCGCCAAATTCATCCACTTTAACACCCGCAAAACTATTATCAGGTAAGCGTGAGCTAGTGCCTGAAATATAAATAAAGTCACCTGCTCTTTTCACGTGAGGAAATTTACCTCGAGGCACTGCTTTTTTTGCTAAAACTTTACTTTCCATTAGCTTTTTTCCTCATCGATTCTAATACAAATATTCACAGGCTCAGCATAAAACCCAAGTGAGTGTTTACCACCTTCTCGGCCTATTCCTGATAATTTAACGCCACCAAATGGCGCACGCAAATCTCGCAAGAACCAGGTATTAACCCACACTAAACCCACATCCATTTGTGGTGAAACACGGTGAGCACGTGATAAATTCTCTGTCCAAATTGCTGTTGCTAATCCGTAAGGTGTATTGTTAACGCGAGCAATCACTTCATCTTCTTCATCAAAAATTGAGATATGACAAATAGGACCAAATATTTCTTCTTGATTGATTCGGTTATTATCATCTAATCCAGTAATAATCGTTGGTTGGATATAACAGCCTTGATCACGTTCATCATTAAATTGTGGAATACCACCGCCGACAATAAATTCAGCCCCTTCATCTTTAGCTAATTGATAATAAGAAAGTACTTTTTCTTGATGTTGCTTTGAAACAAGAGGGCCAAGAAAGACGCCATCTTCTTTTGGATAACCTATTTTAATTGCTTGAGCTTTTTGTTTTAAATTTTGAATGAACTCATTCGCAATTGACCTATGAACATAAACCTTTTCAGTACATAAACACACTTGACCACAATTAGTAAATGTAGAACGGGCAACGCCAGCCACAGCTTTTTCTATATCTGCATCAGCAAACACTACCGCTGAGTTTTTCCCTCCCAATTCAAAAGAGATAGGTTTAACTCCCTGAGAAACCGAGCGCATAATATGTTGTCCTGTAGCGCTTGCTCCAGTAAACGTTACTGCATCTACTTCTTTATGGCTTGTCAGCTGATCACCAACATTTTTCCCTCGCCCTAAAATGAGGTTAAAAACACCTTTAGGTACACCAACTTCGTCAATCACTTGCGCTAGTAAAAGGGCTGTAGAAGAGGTTTCTTCTGATGGTTTTAAAATGACACAATTGCCACAAGCTAATGCGGGTGCAACTTTCCATGTTGCTAATAATAACGGAAGATTCCAAGGAGAAATAACCGCGACGACACCAAGCGGCTTATTTACACTATAATTTAACGCCTTTTCTCCACTGGGTGTTTCCGTCATAAACGTTTCACCAGTATGAACACGAGCCATATCAGCAAATGCTCTAAAATTTGCTGTACCACGAGGAATATCTATGGTTTGCACTTG
>JAGSHH010000151.1 GCA_023954655.1 Colwelliaceae bacterium | reverse complement strand
TCTTCATACTCTTGAATGTTTACTGGTGAAGCCCAAACAAAATCCCAGCCGCCTAGAGTAATAAACTTTACATTTAATAAATCTTCAGTCAGAAAATCTTCGGCGTTAGCGAAGTTATTAGCATCAAGCTCTTCTTGAGTTAGGTTTGTAATTATACCGGCTTGTACAAAACCAGAAAATATTATTGATAATAGAAAAGAAATTTTTATAGCAAACTTAAACATTAAAAAAACCTCATATTAATGATTAGACAACGTTACAACTAACTTAACATATACAAACTTCATGCCAAAAACAAAAAACTCATGTAATTCAAAGGTATAAATAAAAACACTTTACTTTAAATAAGGTGAATGTAAAAAAATCAAACACTTGTTTGTAAATGGATTGTTATAATTCACGCGATTGCACTTCTAACGTTCTTGATGTTAACACTCCTGAAATTTCACATTGACCGGTACTTTTCACACTATAATAAGTAACACCAGCAACAGTCGCATCAATTGAACAAGTTACGTTTATCGCTTTACAATTTTCTAAACCTACAACAGTAGATAAATCAAATTCAGGAGTAACCAGACAAGTGCCTGAGGCAGGTAATAAAGGATACAATTCTTGTAGTTTTCTCTGTAAGCCAATTTGTGCTGCTTGAAAAGCTCTTGTGCCAATCACTTCATAAACAACTGTTTCAGCACTTGAATTGATCATTCTAACTAAGGCTGTGCCTAATAATGTCATGACAACTATAACAAATATCGCAATCACTAAAGCACTACCACTTTGCTTTTTATTACAAGTGCTATTATTTTTATGGAACATTAGGCACCTGTATTTCATTATTAAAAGTGACTTGTTCTGTATTGTTTTCAAAAGTTAACCGAACTTGCACAATAGAATTTCGTTGAAGTGTGGCGGGTATTACCTCAAAAGGGTCAACATTAATAATACTTTCAGCCATTAAAATACCTTCCCGCGTTAAAGCACTCCCGGTCAAACAGTAGCTGACAGAGTCTTTAATAAAAAAAAGTCTATTGGTTGGTGAGTCCTGCGGAAATTGAATATTACCATCTAAAGATACTGTCCATTCATCAGAAGTATTATCTGTGATGCTATCAACTCCAAAGATCTTGCCATTATTAACAAATAGGTCAGTTCCGTTATATAGATCATTAGGAGATAAAGGGTATACAACTGCACTTAAGGTATTATTAAACAAACTATCATCAAACTTAATGACTGTCATTTCATTAGTTGCTAGCTCCGGAGCAACAGGGATTTCGGTATAAATAGTGCTTTCTACAATAGGAATAAACTCTATACATTGTGAAGCGTTTTTCAGCCTTATGCTATTAGGCAATGCGTGTCTTAATTCTCTATTTAAACGCTCAACAGCAAATCGCGCTGACGATATGATTTGATCGCGCGCACTTGTTTCTGAATAAATCTGTGTGCCAAACTTTAAGAAGCTGCTCACTCCTACAGATAAAACGCCTAATAACACCATGACAATGACTAATTCAATTAATGTAAAACCGTATTGATTATTAACCTTAAATTTCAACATTAGAAATTTGCCCTATATGTTGAAAATTGAATATCAAACCCTGTGGGTGTTCTAATAGTAACGGTTATTAATTTAGCCGTTGAGTTATCAGTATTACTTATAACTTTTGCACTACAAACACCATCGTAATCACCATCATTACAAACGGATACATCAACACTATAACCGACATATAAGTCTGCAAGAGAATTATCATTCAAAGACCCTTGAATTTCATCACCATGATTAATATCATCATAATCATCAACATCATCATAGCTTTCACGTGATTCACCAATGTCAGAGCCTAAGCTATTATTCAGGGTACAGATTGGCGCGGAAACTTCACCACAACGAATTACTCCACCGGTTTTATCTGAGTTTTCATCAAAAGCTTTATTCTGAATTTCATTTAACATTGATTGACCTAATTCAGCCGCTTTAACTTGATGTAATTGATCTGCACTTTGTTCAACAATAGGATAAATAAGCGTAGTGATTACAGAAAATGAAATAGCTAAGACAACAATACCGACAACAGTTTCGATTAATGTAAAACCACTATTTATTCTTTTAAGCTTTGAATAGTTATAGCGCATGAATATAACCTTCAGATTCTATTTTTACCGTCAATGAACTTTCTCCACCGTCAATAATAATTAAACAAGGATCACTACAACCTATAGGTCTTCCCATTTGGTCAAATGAAAAGAAATAATTACCACCACTAACATTAAATTGAACGCCATTGTCACTTTCAATGATCACCCCTGTAGTACCAGCTTTCCAATCACTACCGAAACTCGGAGTAACATCACAATCATCGGGAATTCCAAGCTTTAATTGATTAACCAATACGACATGACATTCAGTCGAATTAGTTTGTTGCATGGCTCGTAATTGAATCCCTCTTATTTTAGTAATAACTTCATTGCGATAGGTAAATTCTTCAAAGCCATTCTTAGTAAAAAATTTGGGGATAATAGTGGTAGCTAAAATTGCCATTATAATTAGAGTGACAATTAGCTCTATGGTGGTAAAACCATTCAGTTTATTTGATGTAATTGCTGGCATCATATTTATTCATTAAACACATGGGTTTACAACAATGGTTGGCTTTTCACCTGAAGTGCTAGGTGCTATGTAATAAACAATACAATCATCAGTTAAGCCGGTAGGTATGCCTTTTTTATCAAAATACACTACGAAAGTAGAAAAATTAGTGCCATAGGCTACTGTAGAATATTGAGGATCAATATCGACAATACGATCAAATTCAGCCCAAAGCCCTATTGGGTATCCATAGCCAATGAATAACTCTCCATCATTATTGAGTCCTGCCCCATCCCCGATATTTACTGACACTGTTGGCGGGGTGAACTTCTTTGCTAAAGTATGATTCCCTTTTATCAATGATTTACCGTACACAAGAGCGGAAGCACCTTCGAGTGATGCCTTTATCGCTTGTAAAGTGGCCGTTTCAGCTTCTGGTTGTAAACTCATAAATTTAGGAGCAGCTGTAACCGCTAATATTCCTAAGATAATAATCACAACAATCAGTTCAATTAAGGTAAAACCATTCTTTTTCATAATTCACTTATATCTAAGCTTAAAAAATAAAGGAGAGCTAAGCTCTCCTTTATTCAACAATAACTTTTATAAATTAACAAGTAGTTGCTAATGATGTACTGTCAATTACTGGTCTTTGACCTGCGCCAGCAGAGTCTGTATAAGTTAATTGGCAATCAGTACCAGTTGCGTCCCCATGTTGAAAAATTGTTGGCGCACCTTCAGTTAATGTAAAGTCATTAGTATCAATATCTAATGTGCCAATAATTCCAATTGACGTTGTATCTGAAGCACCGGTACCAGCACCTTCACTTTGAGCACGTGGATAACCATTTGTTACTGCATAATAAAGGCCATTTATTAAAACATCGTCATTTCCAGTAGCCTTACCTTGTACCAACGCTTTAGCATGAATCATGCTTACAGCACTTTCAATACTCCCTTCAACACCTTCCATTACGGCAGCTTTTGCATCACTAGTTAAATCAATAAACTTAGGCGCCGCTGTAGCTGCTAAAATACCTAAAATAACAATAACAACCACTAACTCTATTAACGTAAAACCTTTTGTATTTGTTAATTTTTTCATAATAAACCTCTTTTCTAATTATTATTAATTGTAATGGCTACGGTGCTAGACGCAGGGTCGTAAGTAAAATTATTACCTTGAGCGGTAGTGGTAGGTGTAACGTAATTTCCACCTGATTTAGGTAAAGATTCTTTCAAATAGAAAATACAAGTATTATTAGAATTTGAACCTGTTCCGGCGGACTGAACAACAAAATAATTAGTATTTGAATTATTGTTAAGATCAGCAGGTGTCGCAGAAATAGAAGGAGGTTGAGCAAGCACATTATTCCAAACTTCTATACAACGATCTGTATTCATATTACCGTTAGTTGTCCCTGTTGTAGTCAACCCCATAGGATAACCAGGACGGAGGTCAGGATCATTATTACTTGCTGGCGTTGTCAAAAATAATGCTGAACCATCATAATTAACAAAGTTTGTATTTGTATCTTCAGGACGCCCTTCAGCTTCCCACTGCGCGCGAGTTAAAGAAACAGCAGTTGCAAAACCACCCGCCATACCTTCAATGTTTGCCTGTTTGGCTTGATCCGTCAAATCCAAAAACTTAGGGATTGCTGTCACAGCCAGAAAACCTAAAATAACAACAACGATAACTAACTCAATGAGTGTAAAACCCGACTGTTTTTTCATAACAACCTCTAACCTGTTTATTTTTACTATCTTAACTACTTTGATTCTAACAACGTTTTACTTGCTAAGTCACTTAATTCATTAACAATGATTATAAATATCTACTAATTAGATAATTTATTTATATATTCTTACATATTAAATTAATGCATATTTAAAGCCATTAGTTTTTAATTTCTACTGCTGTTACTTTACCTGTTTCAATTTGATAATCAAAACTTTCTCCGCTCGATAAACTATATCGACAAATATTTTTAATATTACCTTGTAGCTCATTTTTTATTTCAACTACAACTATGGGTTGATTCAGAAAGCTTAGGTCTGTTGCCATAAGGGTCTGCCATATTTTCTGGCAACTGTCTTTTTCTCCACTAAAATCAATCCAACCTTTATTATTAACTTTTAATACTAATGTTGGCTGATCTTTTTCCTTTAAGACCACTTCATCCGGCTGCCCATCCATAAACCACTGTGCTCTAACAGCCATTACACTTGAAGAAAAGTTACGGGCAACAGCATCGAAACCTACTTCAGTAAACCGTTGCTCTTGTTTAAAAAAATAATATAAAAAGCTTGCCATTAGCACAGTTATTAGCGCAATTATGATCACATTCTCACCGAGCGTTTTTTCACGACTGTTCAGCTCAGTTTGATTAGCCATTATTTCCCTTTGAATGCCGACATCATATCCCACATGGGGGTAAAAATACCTAGTGCTAAAATGAGTACCATCGAAGCGACTATAGCTATAAGTATAGGCTCAATTTTTGCCGTTAGCGTACCTAATTCATAATCCACTTCACGTTCATAATAATCTCCCACTTCTTCGAGTAACTCATCTACTCGACCCGTTTCTTCTCCAACGGCAATCATTTGTAATACTAAGGGAGTAAATAAATTACTGGCAACAGCTGAACGCAATAAACTTTCACCACTTTCTATCCCTGTTCTCATGGCAATAATTTTTTCACTCATATAAGTATTATCAACTGCGTCTGATACTAGTGTTAACCCAGAGGTCATTGGAACACCTGCTTTTAATACAATGGCAAAGCTATGCGAAAAACGCGATAAAATAGAACGTTCAATTATAGAACCAACAATCGGCAATTTAGTTTTTATTCGATCCCACTTATACAAGCCTTTTTTTGTTTTTAAATAAGACCTTATACCAAAAAACATACCGATAAATGCCACCAATAAATGTGGCCAATAATCTAAGAAGAAATTAGAACTAGAAATCAGCGCTTTGGTAGCCCAAGGTAAATCAGCACCTAACTTAGTAAACATATTGGCAAACGTGGGAATTACAAAAATATTTAAAATAATAATGGCTATTGCAATAGCTCCTAATACAAAAGATGGATAGCGCAATGCAGTTTTAATTCGCTTGCGTGTATCTTGCTCTCGCTCAAAATAGCTAGCTAACTTGCTAAAAGCTTCATCTAATTGTCCCGTGTTCTCACCTACATGCACCAATGAGACAAAAAGTGGTGAGAATAACTTAGGATGTTGATGCAATGCCGAAGAAAGTTCATAGCCCCCTTCTAGTTGGCTGGCAATTTCAGTAAGTGCAATTTTTAATTTAGGAGAATTACTTGATTCAGCCATACCATTTATCGCTCGTAATATAGGTACACCTGAACGAACTAATGCATACATTTGCCGACAAAAAACAATTAAGTCATCAAGAGATATCGCCGAAAAGCCAAGCAAATCCCCTATGTCTATATGAGCAAGATCATTAGAAGACGTCGACTGACTTTTTGCTTCCTTTATAGATAAAGGGACAATTTGTTGACGAGATAATTGCTCTGCAACTGCATTAGAATTAGCTGCATCTATTGAGCCTTTTACCTGAGCTCCCTGTGAATTTCGGCCTACATAGCTAAAAGCTGCCATTTACTTACTCTTTAACATCTATAATTTCAACAAGACGTAGTACTTCTTCTACTGAAGTAATACCTTGGCAGGCATAATTAAATGCAGATACTGCTAATGGGATAAATGTGGGGTTAGCCTTTGAAAGTTCAGTAAAGCTTTCTGCATCTTCTCGTTTAAGTGCTGCCATCATAGGTTCATTCATTTCTAATAATTCAAAAACACCAATACGGCCTCTATAGCCAGTATATTGACATGATTGGCAGCCTTTACCTTGTTTAAAGCTTGCCCCTTTAATTGCATCACCTGCTAAGTGTGTTAACCACAAGCTTTCTTGGCTGCTCGGTTTATATTCCTCATGACAATGCTCACACACTTTTCTGACTAATCGTTGAGCAATAACCGCCCTTAATGAGCTACCAACTAAAAAGCCCGCGGCTCCCATATCCATTAAACGTAAAGCACTGGTTATAGCGTCATTGGTATGCAAAGTAGACAATACTAAATGACCAGTTAATGCTCCACGTAAGCCTATCTCTACCGTTTCGTGATCCCTCATTTCCCCAACCATTAAAATATCAGGATCTTGACGTAGAGCCGTTCTTAATACACCGGAAAATGTTAAATCAATTTTGCTGTTAACCTGCACCTGATTAACACGAGGTAATCGATACTCAACAGGATCTTCAACAGTAATAATTTTTTTACTCGATTTATTTAATTCACTCAATGCACCGTATAACGTCGTTGTTTTACCGCTACCAGTAGGCCCGGTAACTAAAACCATACCGTGTGGGCGAGATATTTGGTGCCTAACTCTTGCAACTAAATCTTCTGGCATACCTGTTTCATCAAGGGACAATAATCCTGCTGACTGATCCAGCAAACGCATTACTACTGATTCACCATGTTGAACAGGCATAGTAGACATACGAACATCAATAGAGTGCCCTTTAATTTGTAAATTAAAGCGACCATCTTGTGGTAAACGTTTTTCTGAAATGTCCAAACCAGCCATCAATTTCAAACGTAAAACCATTGCCGAAGCTATTTTATTTTCTTTTAAAACATTTTCTTGTAACACCCCATCAATACGCTGACGAATCCGTAACAGATTTTCATCAGGTTCAATATGAATATCTGAAGCACGCATTTGAACAGCGTCTTCAAAAACAGATTGAAGTAGTTTACCAACAGTAGCATCACCACCTTCATCAACAAACGATGTGGTTAAATCAAAATCTGTTGTTTGTTCGTATTCTTCTTCTAACTGGCTCGCAAATGATTCGATATCAGCAGTTCTACGATATAAGCCATCAAAGGCTTCATAAAGTTGTGACTCCATTACAACGGCAAGTTTTAATGCTTTAGGTGCTAACATTTGCTCAAGCTGATCTAAACCACTTAAATCTGCAGGATCACTCATACCAATTAAAACAGCATCACCTTGATCTTCAATAATTACCGCTCTCAAACGCCTTGCATGTACTTCAGGTAGTAATTTAGCGACTTCAGTTGGAATTCTTCGTTGACTAATATCTAAAAAAGGAACATCTAATTGTTGCGCTAAAAACTCCAACAATTGGCGTTCAGCGATATGTCCTAATTCAATCAATGTATCACCAAGCTTTCTACCTGTTGATTTTTGACTGTTTAATGCCTGCATTAATTGTTCATTGGTAATGATATGTTCATGAACCAACAAATCACCAAGCCGCATTTTTAATTTAGGTGCCGCCATTTCAGTTACTCTCCTAGCTCTTGAAGACGCTGACGAACAAATTGCCGAGCATTTTCAGAAAGATCTATTTTCTCTAAGGCTTGAGCATAACTATCTTTAGCATGCTCAAATTCACTATTACTATCATAAGCAACGGCTAAACCTAGCCACCATCTTCCAGCATTTGGTTCTAACGTTGAAAGTAATTTATATGCTATTTTTGCCGTTTCATGCTGTGAAATTTGCTGAGCATTACTTGCTAATAATGCTTGGTATTCCACATCCTTAACTAAAGACAAAACTTTAAGTGTATTAACAGCCTCAACAGTTTTCCCTTGATTTAAGTATATACGAGCTTTCATTAAACGAAATTCACTATCATTCGGATCAAGCTTAATCCCTTGAGATAAAACATTTATTGCCGATTGATAAGATTGACGGCCAAACCATAAAGC
>JAGSHH010000046.1 GCA_023954655.1 Colwelliaceae bacterium | reverse complement strand
TAGTAGCACGGGTAAAAAGGTGGCCGCTAAATCTCCTGCTGAAGTGAGAAAAATGGCACCAGAGGCAAAAGCAAAATATAAAGCTAAACGTGATAAACAAGCGTTAGTTAACCGAATGGGGATTGATCCCGATAAAGATTGGAAAGCAACTTATCAAGTGCTACCGGGTAAGGAAAAGGTTGTTTCGGAATTACAAAAACTTGCTGAAAGTGCTGACACCGTATATCTCGCAACCGATTTGGATCGCGAGGGAGAAGCGATAGCTTGGCATTTAAAAGAAATCATTGGCGGTGAAGACGATAAATTTAAACGTGTTGTTTTTAATGAGATAACAGAAAATGCTATTCAACAAGCATTTTCTACTCCTGGTGAGTTAAGTATGCCGGGTGTGAATGCACAACAAGCTCGTCGATTTTTAGATCGCGTGGTTGGTTTTATGGTTAGCCCACTTCTTTGGAAAAAAGTTGCACGTGGCTTATCCGCTGGTCGCGTTCAATCAGTTGCAGTGAAGTTGGTTGTTGAAAAAGAACGTGAAATTAAAGCATTCGATCCAAAAGAATTTTGGGAGATTAGTGCAGATACAACAGCACAAAATAATCAAGCACTTACCCTTGATGTTACTCATCAAAATGGTAAAGCGTTTAAGCCTACTAATGAAAAAGATACTAATGCAGCCCTAGCTATATTGCAGCCTGCTAGTTATGAAGTAAGTAAACGAGAAGACAAACCGTCCAAAAGTTCACCTTCGGCACCTTTTATTACTTCAACCTTACAACAAGCAGCAAGTACACGCTTAGGTTATGGCGTTAAACGTACAATGGGCTTAGCGCAAAGGCTTTATGAAGCAGGGCATATTACTTATATGCGTACTGATTCAACTAATTTAAGCAAAGATGCTGTTGAAATGTGTCGTGGTTATATTAGCAAAAACTTTGGTGATAATTACCTACCCGAACAACCTAAAATATATGGCAGTAAAAGCAATGCACAAGAGGCACATGAGGCGATTCGTCCATCAGATGTGAAGCTCGAATCTGCTTTTATAGAAAAGTTAGATGATGATTGTAAAAAACTATATGATTTAATCTGGCGCCAATTTGTTGCTTGTCAAATGACCGCAGCAAGATATACCGTGAGTACGCTGACTGTTAGCGCTGCAAGCTTTGACTTAAAAGCGAAAGGGCGTGTGATGCAATTTGACGGTTGGACTAAAGTTCATCCGCAATTATCCAAAGGTGATAAAGATACTCATCTTCCTGATTTATCTGTAGGTGAAAAATTAACGCTTGAGAAACTTGAACCTTCTCAGCATTTTACAAAACCTCCAGCTCGATTTGGTGAGGCTTCTTTAGTTAAGGAACTAGAGAAACGTTCTATTGGTCGTCCTTCGACATATGCATCAATCATTTCTACTATTCAAGATCGTGGTTATGTCCGTTTAGATAAAAAACGTTTTTATGCTGAAAAAATGGGTGAAATTGTTACTGACAGCTTAGATGCTAGCTTTAAGAACCTGATGAGCTACAATTTTACGGCTGATATGGAGCAAGAGCTAGATGAAATAGCTGAAGGAAAAATGGTCTGGAAAGATGTTTTAGATGAGTTTTATAAAAACTTCACTAAGCAACTTGTTCTAGCTGATAAACCTACTGATGAAGGTGGGATGCGAAATAATGAACCTATTCTTACTGATATAGATTGTCCAACTTGTACTCGTAAAATGGGCATCCGTACCGCATCTACAGGAGTTTTCTTAGGTTGTTCTGGTTATGCCTTGCCACCAAAAGAGCGTTGTACTACGACAATGAACCTTACCTCTGGTGAAGAAGCGGTGAGTGTTTTAGCCGAAGATCAAGAAACTGAAGCGTTACGCGCAATGCATCGTTGTCCTAAATGCTCAACTGCAATGGACAGTTACTTGATTGATGAAACAAGAAAATTACATGTTTGTGGTAATAACCCAGTATGTGATGGTGTTGAAATTGAACAAGGTGAATTTAAAATTAAAGGCTACGACGGTCCAGTATTAGAGTGTGACCGTTGTGAAGCTGACATGGAATTGAAAAACGGCCGTTTTGGTAAGTATTTTGATTGTACAAATAGCGAATGTAAAAATACACGTAAACTTTTAGCTAGTGGTGAAGCGGCTCCTCCAAAAGAAGATCCTGTTCAATTACCTGAACTAGCTTGTGAAAAGTCTGATGCTCACTTTGTCTTGCGAGATGGTGCAGCGGGAATTTTTCTAGCGGCGAATACATTCCCTCGTTCGAGAGAAACGCGTGCGCCTAAAGTGGAAGAGTTACAACGTTTTCGAGACCGGATATCATCTAAATTTTATTATTTAGCTGATGCTCCAGCAAAAGACCCTGATGGTAATCTAGCAGTTGTTCGTTATAGCCGTAAGAGCAAAGAGCAGTATGTAATGACGGAAACTCTTACTGAAGGTGGAAAGCCTAAAGCGACCGGTTGGACAGCGATTTATGATGATGGAAAATGGATTGAAACTTTAGCTAAGAAAAAAGTAGCAAAAAAAGCTAAAGCAAAACCTAAAAAGAAATAGTTTTAATTAACAAAAATAATGATTAAAGCACTCAGTAGAGTGCTTTTTTTATTGTATTGATAAAGGCTTATTTAGTTTAGTTTTCAGCCCACTCAATTTCATCTATTACCTTTCTAGCCTGTCCAACAGTGCAATCTGTTTTTGCCATTAATTCATTTATGGTGATATTTGGATTTCTTTTAGCAATATCAAGCAATAAAGAATGACTAAAATGTTGTCCATCTTGTTTTAGTTTTTTTGAGAGCCATAACCAAGAATCTTCGTTTGATGCATCAATAAAAGCAATTGTTAACATTATCTGCTCTTCAGTGGCGATTAATTGCCAGTTTCTTGAACGCCCTATCCTTGAAAGTTCACAACCAATCTCACGAATTCCCGCTTTAATTGCATAAGCCTTTATCACCCGTCTTAGAAAAGAAGGCAGAATAATTTTTGTCTTTTTAGGCGTTATTTTAAGAGGCAATGTTATTTTTGTTAATTGACTGTTTGATGGAGTATTTTAATTATTTTCCCCCGGCTAAGTCAATATGACTACCGGTAACATAAGATGCTTTATCTGATAATAACCAAACTATTGCTTGTGCTACTTCTTCAGGTTGACCGCCTCTTTTCATGGGTATATTTGGGCTAAGTCTTTGTACTCTTTCAGCTTCTCCGCCGTCTGCGTGCATATCAGTAAAAATAAAACCAGGTCGAACTCCATTTACTCGAATATTTTGATCGGCTACTTCTAAAGATAAACCTTTCGTTAAGGTATCTACAGCTCCTTTACTCGCAGCGTAATCAATATACTCACCAGGAGCACCGAGCCTTGATGCAGCTGATGAAACATTAACAATTGCGCCACCAGTTCCACCATATTTTATTGCCATGCGCTTTACCGCTTCTTTACAGCATAAAATATAACCTGTGATATTAGTGGTTAGTACTTTATTTATTCTTGAAGCGGTCAAATCTTCAATAGTTGATTGTTCAAACAATATACCTGCATTATTAACTAGTTTTGTAAGGTTGCCATCAATTTTGTCTATTTTTTCAAATAGTTTAATGATATCAAGTTCTTGAGAGATATCAGCTTGAATAATCTCTGCTGAACCACCATGTTTAATAATATGCTGAACAATATTTAAAGCTGCTGCTTTATTTTTGTGATAATTCACAACAATATATAAGTCTTGTTGAGCAAGTAGTTTAGCCGTTGCTGCGCCAATACCCCGACTAGCTCCAGTAATTAATGCGATATTTTTTTTCATTTTTTTCCTAGCGCGAATTATTAATGAATATCATTGTCTTTAAAATTTTAGTTAAGTTACTTTAGCACAAGCAACAACAGTAATTATTATAAATAAAGGAATGAAATAAAGTGAGGAAATTTGTTAAAAGTGACTTACTTTAACGATAATTGAAATGTCAGAAAAAGATTCCCGACAAATAAAAAAATTTTCAAACCTTAGCCATAAAACCTTTTTAGGTATTGTATTAAAAGGTTTTATGGATATGATGCCGCTTAATTTAGCTGTTATACCTTGGGGTATATTATGTGGCTCACTCGCTATTCAACGTGACTTTACAATTTTAGAAGCTTTATTGATGCCATTGATTGTTTTTGCCGGCTCTGCTCAATTAGTCGCGACAGAATTGATTGGTGGTAATGCACCCTTAGCTACGATTTTATTTACTACTTTTATCATCAGTTCACGCCATTTTCTCTATGGTTTAGCATTGAGAGATAAGTTGAAAGTTTTACCTAGTAAATGGCGTTATCCCTTAGGTTTTTTATTAACGGATGAATTATTTGCTTTGTCAGGAAATTCCAAATCTTTTAAAGGTAAAGTTAGATTGATTTATGCTGTAGCATCTGGCGGAAGCTTTTATCTTTGTTGGTTGTTGTGGAATGTTATTGGTATTTTTGCAGGAAGTTATTTACCTGATTTAACAACCTTAGGATTAGATTTTGCAATTGCTGTGACTTTTATTGCGTTGGTGATTCCTTCAATAAAAAATATTCCAATACTGGTCGCCGTTATAGTTTCTGGTGTGTGCTCTGTTATATTTAAACTTCTTGCATGGGAGTTAGATCTTGTTTTGGCTTCTATTTTAGGTATGTGTGCTGGTTACAATGTTTTGCGTTATCAAAAACGTAATGAACAGATGAATGATGAGAATAAACTATGACATTATTAATTATTTTCTTGATGGCACTTATTACTTTCTCAACGCGATATTTATTAATACACCCCAAAATACCTTTGAAATTAAGTGCTAGAATGGTTAGTTTTTTAAGTTTTAGTGCACCAGCGGTGTTAACCGCGATTTGGGTGCCTATTATCTTTATCAGGGAAGGACAGTTAGCACTATCATTATCAAATCCTTATTTGATTTCGGCATCAATTGCAGTATATGTTGCAGCAAAAACAACGAATATATATTTCACATTATTAAGCAGTGGTGCAATATTTATTATTTTACGCATAACTATGTGAATATAAAATTCCATTTTTTAGTTTGGAAATGTCTATTTAACATCGATAATATACCGTTTAACGATTATTGTATTAATATCACTTGTCATCACCGTTTAATAACTTTTATTATTAGTAAGAGACCTATTATGAGAACAATAATTAAATGAAAATTAAAACAACATTATCAAGTATTGCAATTGTTACAGCATTGGCTTTTTCCTCAGGAAGCATGGCTTTTGACAAAGAAAAATCAGTAGATAAGAAAAAACAGCCTTCAAGTTGGTTAAGTTTATCTTCAAAAGAATTATCTGCTGTTGAAGCATATGCAGAGGATTATAAAAAATATATTTATAGTAGTCCCACAGAGCTTACGTTTGTCACAGAAACAATTAAGCGAGTAGAAAAACAAGGTTTTAAACGTTTAACTGAAAATAGTAATTTAAAGCCTGGTGCTCGCTTTTATGATGTTAACCGTGACCGTACTATCTCATTGATAGTTATTGGTAAAAAAGACTTAGAGCAGGGCATTCGAATTGTTGGTGCTCACATTGATTCTCCTCGCCTTGAGTTGAAAGGTAAGCCTTTGTTTGAAAAGCAAAAATTCGCAATGTTTCAAACATATATCCATGGTGGGATTAAAAATTATCAATGGGTAAATATTCCTTTAGCATTAGTTGGGCGCGTTGATAAAAAAGATGGCAGCACAGTAAATATATCAGTTGGTTTTGATGAAAATGATCCTATTTTTATGGTTCATGATCTTGCGCCTCATGTTGATTCAGCTAATAGAAAACGTACTAATAGAGATGTTATTGGTAAAGAAGAATTAGATGTAATTGTTGCTGCAAAACCGGATCTTGATAAATCAGTAAAAACATTAGTGACTGATTACTTGAAGAAGGAATACGATATAACTATTGACGACTTTGTTTCAGCAGAGCTTGCTTTAGTACCATCGACCAAACCTCGTGATGTTGGTCTTGATCGTAGTATGATTGCTGCTTACGGACAAGATGATAAAGCCTCTTCAATTGCGGCTGTAAAAGCTATTGTCGAACAAAAAACACCCGAATATACTTCTATTGCTTACCTAGTAGACAATGAGGAAGTAGGTAATGTGAATAATACCGGCGCAGGTTCAAGTTATTTAGTTGATTTGATTAGTGGTCTTTTATATAACGAGCAAGGTGATAAGTATAATGGCTATACCCTACGAAAAGCATTAAGAAATACGAAAGTTATCTCTGCAGATGTTAATCCAGGTGTTAATCCAACGTGGTCAAGTGTTTGGGAGCTAGGTAATGCACCTCGATTAGGTAACGGTATTAACTTAAAGCTTTATGGTGGTGGTTTTAATGCTAATTCTGAATATATAGCGTGGACACGTAATTATTTAGACAATAGTAATATTAAATGGCAAACATCTACTTATAAAGGAAAATCTAGAGGAGGCACTATTGGTAGTGACTTATCAGATGATAATATGGAAGTTATTGATTTTGGTGTACCAATCTTATCTATCCACTCTCCTTATGCAGTAGGGTCTAAAGTTGATTTGTATTCTTTATATAAAGCAATGTCAGTGTTTTATAGCCATAAGTAGCTTATAAAAATTTCTTTTTAAAAAACCGCCAATAGGCGGTTTTTTTATTGTTTGAATTAGTTCAGTCAGTTTTATTCGATCGCTTTTTTTGAAAAAACAGGATTTGCATACATCGTTAATAACCAATGTTTTTGCTCTTGTGTTAAATCATGCATTCTAGAGGTTAGTTGCTCACATATTGATGTTGAATTTTCTGCTTTATTTAATTGTTCATAGGCGCCAATATTACTTGGGTATAGTTTGTAGTTATTAATGATTTGCTTATCTATCGCTTGAGCTATAGCTTTGCTGTCATCGAAATCTCCTAGAATAGGTTGGCAAAAAGTAACATGTATTTTACCTTTTTGGCCTAACATACCTTGAGTAATACTATTTAAATCTTCATTTTCTTGCTTTTGATAACTGCCTGTTGCTTCTATTTCAGCAAGCTCTTTAGCTTTGTTGTGATCACAGGGATCAAATTCATATGAAATGGCTACAGGTACGATATTTAAGTTTGATAAATATTCGGCGATAGTGGTTTCTTTACCTTTGTTTAAAAGTAACATTGATATTAACGCGGCATTAGTTTTGTCTATGCCGTCTTTCGCTCGACCTTCCTTTTGGGCTATCCAAATGTTTTGTTTTTTCTCGGTTAAACTATGGTGAATATAACTAGATAACTTCTTTGATGCTGTTAACATTGCTCGTTTAGTTTTTTCGCTTCGCTTAACAATAAAACTTTTGTTAATACGCATCAAATCAGACACCCATTCTTTATGAAGCAAATTATCACCAACTGCAGCCTCTACAGTTTCAATATTATTTTTATGAAGGGCATAATTAACTAGAGCGGCATCTAAAACAATGTCTCTATGATTACTAATAAATAAACATGGCTTGTTTCGGTCAAACTTTTCTAAACCAGCATAAGTAAAACCACTTGTACTTTTATCAATGATTTTATCAATATATTTAGCTACTTCATTTTGAATATCTTCAATATGATGAATGTTCTTTAATCGATATTGTAATGACCATTTAACCAATATATTGGCGACACTTGGGGCATACTTTTTAAGGAATGGCAGTGAAAATTGAGCGATTGATGCTTGTAACTCTTTTTCATTAATTAATTTATGAAGTACTTGATTTACCTCATCATCCCGATAAGGGCGAATATCGTCAAACATTAAATATCTCTAATTTTACACTAAGGGTTAGCTCTACCCAGTTATTATATCTTAAAAGGCTTTTTAAGGGGAATGGGGAAAGTGAAATTGGTTGTAAATATTAAAATATATTTATTTAAACAAAAAAAGCACTCCGTTGAGTGCTTTATAAAAGTTAAATATTGTTTTTGAGAATTATAGTGAAGCAATATCGTTAATGCTTACTTGCCCTTTATTACGTCCATGATTTAATAATAAATTCATTTTATTAGGGTTTTTGCCATTCTTAGCAACGAAATCCGTAATGTTTTGAGCATTGCACTTTATATTGTAAACAACATATGATTTGCTCAATCTAGAGTTTTTTATTGCATTATGCATAGCTGCACGGTTACCAGAGGCTGCTGTCATACATAATTCTGTGGAGATACTCTTATCCTTTGCCACTAGTGTTGATGCATTTGAAATACCAACAACAGATAATGATAAAGTTAATGTAGTTAAAATTTTAGTTAATGTTTTCATGGTAAGTTCCTATTTGCATCAAAGTTGCTTTTAATTATTGCGTTAAATTTTATTCTTTAAAGAAGCTATAAATCTTATTTACATGGTCAATATTACGAATCGTATCTAGTAAGATAATTGATTAAAATAATTTTATTGCTTCAAAAAGGTTATTGCATTCATAATGCCAAGGTTTATTTTTTGTTATATATTAAAGGTTTATTGTATTTGTTGTGTTTTGTTACTGGTCTAGAATCAGCAGTTTTTATTGTGTGGTGGTTAAATTAACTAATATTTAGTGTTATATCTTTGGTTGTTACAAGTTACAAGTTACATAGATATTTTTTAAAGTCTGGGTAAGGAATTAATAAAGTGGTTGTTATATAAACTCAATCATTAATTGTAAGATTACTTATTAAGAGTCTAAAAAATAAACTTATATGAAAATTGATAGAATTATTTATTGGGTAATGGTTTATATATTTAGGGAATATTCATCCTTCAAATAATAATCTGTCGATAAATTAATATATTTTTGTTTTAAAAATAACCGCTTGATGATTTTAATCAAATATTTCTCTTTTTAAACTTGCGTTTTTTCCATTTACCCCCGAATCTTAATATGAGCAACAACATAAAAGGATAAGCTATGAAAATAAATCTTTCTGGTCACCATGTAGAAGTTTCAGACTCTATTAGAGAACATATCGAAGAAAAGTTTTCAAAAATTGCCACACATTTTCCAACCCTTATTGCATTAGACGTTATAGTTTCATTAGAGCATGGTAAGCATCATGTTGAATTGAGTACTAATTATGAAGGTCTAACGGTTTCAGTTTCAAGCAATGACCCTGTGATGTATCCTGCAATTGCAAGTGCAGCTAAAAAAATGGATGCTGCGCTTAAACACCGTAAAGGACAATTAAAAGCTAATTTGCATGTTAAACCATTAGCAACAACCCCTGATATTGCTCATGAAAAAGTACAGGCATTAAATCTTGGTTAATTAGATTTTTAGTCTAATTAATATTTTAATATAAACAGGAACCTAGGTTCCTGTTTTTGATCTTTATAGAATGATTAAATGATATGTCAGAATTAATAATCTCAAATAATGTATCACTTTCTATTGATGAGATAGAACTCAGTGCAATACGAGCTCAAGGGGCTGGTGGTCAAAATGTCAATAAAGTTTCATCAGCCATTCATCTTCGTTTTAACATTCAAAAATCTTCTTTACCTGATTTTTATAAGGAAAGGTTGTTGGCATTAAAGGATCAACGTATTAATAATCAAGGTGAAATTGTAATTAAAGGTCAACAATATCGTACTCAGGAAAAAAATCGAACTGATGCAATTGAGCGTTTAGTGCAATTAATTAAAAGTGTCGCTGTAGTTCAAAAAACTCGTAAAGCAACCAAACCGACTCGATCTTCAAAAAGAAAAAGACTGGAAGGTAAAAGTCGTAGAAGTCAGACGAAATCTCTTCGAACAAAAGTAAGTTATTAAGCTTTTTCCTTTTTAATACACACTTTATGAGTCAATATTTTTATTTTATATGCTACATATTTTGTAGTAAGCTACCAAATATGTAGCATATAAAATTAATTATAAAGGACTGTTATGGCCATTCCGTTTCCCGAACAACCTGTTAGAGGTTCTAAAACAGGTAAGCCAATCATGGCGTTACTCGATTTATTAGGCCGGACGTGGTCTTTGGGTATTATATGGAATTTATCTAAACATGTGCTCACATTTAGAGAGTTACAATCACGTTGCGATGGTATTTCGCCTACTTTACTTAATACCCGTTTAAAAGAATTAAAAGTAACTAAAATTGTTGAAAAAACGGGTAATGGATATGCATTAACAGATATTGGGAAAAAACTATTGTTATTAATATATCCAATGGGTGATTGGGCTAATGAATGGAAGAATTATTTATTGGCAGATAAGGAAAGTAACCATGAAGGATAAATTATTTTTTACCCATATGATGTTAAATAGAGAAAGTAATCAACGAAAATCAGAAAAGTGGATACATAAAAACCACACAGATGAAAATACTGTTTTTATTCCTATTTGGAATGGAAATTACTTCTTTACATCAAGCAACGTCTCAAAGAAATGTTTATTAGAATTATCAAATGCTACTGATATATTTAAATCAAATTTTCAAGTTGAAGGTTGTTTGGATGACTACGCATATTTTTTAGGATGTGATATTGAAAATAATAACTCGGCTACATTTGTTATTGATTTATCGTTGTTTTTGCCATCATTAGAAAAAACCATTGAAATATTATCTTCAATTATAAAAGAAAATATAGAAAGTTTAGATTTTCGTTACAGTATTAGTTTAGTGAGCAAAGAAAAAGCCTCAGTACTTGGCTATGGTAGATCATTATCTCATTGGCATCAAAGTTCACAATATTGTGGTTTTTGTGGAAATAAAACGACAAGTAAAGAAGGTGGTCATAGCAGAAAGTGCTTTAATGAAAATTGCCAAAAAATGATATTTCCAAGAACAGATCCTGTTGTGATTATGCTTGTTGAATACCAACAGAAAGGGCAAGCTGCCAAATGCCTGTTAGCTGGTCATAATCGTTCTCCTGATAACTTACTTTCAGTGATTGCAGGGTTTGTTGACCCTGGAGAGTCGTTAGAACAAGCCGTTGTTCGTGAAGTTTATGAAGAAGTAGGTCTTTCAGTTGAAAAAATTGATTATATGGCTTCTCAACCATGGCCATTCCCTGGCTCACTAATGATAGGTTTTCGTGTGAAAGTTAAAAACAATACGATTATCATTGATGATGAAGAATTATCGAGTGCACGTTGGTGTACAGCCAATGAAATTTCAGCGTTTGCGGAGTGGGGAGAAGATGGAGATGATATTCAAATTCCTAGAAAAGAATCAATAGCACGTTATATGATTGATGACTGGATAGAAAGAAATACTTTGTAATATATTAATATGTTTTTTTTGAAATGATTTTTAATAATAAATGTTCTGATAAAGAGATTTAAATTTAATTTATTACTAAAAGGAAGTGAAATGAAATTAACAGCAAAAAATATAATGACTGTATTATTTGGAGTAACGATTTGTAGTGGAGCGCTCGCAGATGAACGAATTTCTCAACAGAAATTAAATGGTTTCCTTTCATCTGAGTACAGAGCAAAGAATGACTCAGCAAGAGATAATTCAAGAAAACCTGCACAGATTATGTACTTTTCTGAATTAGCCAAAGGCGATAATGTTGTTGATTTATTTGCTGGCGGTGGCTGGTACACAGAACTATTTTCGATGGCTGTTGGCGATTCAGGAAAAGTCTATGCACAAAATGATAATGTGATTTGGCAATTTGCTGAAAAAGGCATTACTGAACGTACAAAAGCGAACCGTTTAAAAAATGTTCAACGGTTAGATAAAATTGAAATTGTTGATATGCCAATACAAAATAACTCGATAGATTTGGTTTTTACTGCATTAAATTATCATGATTTGTTTTTTACCCATAGTGTTCGTGAAGGAAAAATTACTCAATTTCGTGAAAATGTTATTGATCATAAAGCGGCTTTAGCAAAAATTTACGACATTCTAAACGAAGATGGTGTTTTTGTTATTATTGATCATATTGGTGTTGCTGGCTCTGGTTTTAATGCTCCAAATGATGTTCATCGTATTGATCCTGAAATAGTTAAATATCAAATGAATGAAGCTGGCTTTGATTTAATTGAAGAAGCATTTTATTTACGTAATGACAAAGATGATCTAACCAGTCATGTATTCGCTGAAGGGGTTCGTGGTAAAACAAATCGTTTTGTTTATAAATATATGAAATCAAAACCTTAAAAAGTAAAACTCTTCCTATAAAAAAAAGCCAGCATCCGCTGGCTTTTTATTGTCAATGAAGGCTAGTTATTATCACACAATCTTGCGAATGAAACTTATCATGCCGATTAAGAGTAAAGATAACCAAGTTAAAGAACCACCGCTTGAACCATTATCAGGTGAAGCTGTTGGTTCATTAATCAATGTGTTTTTAACGGATGATAAGTTTTGATCAGTAATAACAGTATCATCATAAATAATTATATCGTAAATAGTGACAAAATTTTCTGCCGCAGGCGTAATGCCACCATTACAGTTTTCAGCAGTATATTCATCAGTGAAGGGTATATCACTACAACGACCTAATGCTGCAATCGCATCAAGTATTTCCATACCATCACCATCGTCATCGTTAATTACTTCGCCAAATACAGTAAATCCACCATTTTGCAGATCTAAATTTGCACTACTATCGACTAAATTAACAAACCACTGGCTTGTGGCACTATTTGAATCTCCTCCTTTTTTCGCCATAGCAATTGTGCCACGAACGTTTGAGTATACTGGCTCATTGATAACAGCAGCATCAGTATCTATCTCTGAAAGGGGCATTTCTCCATCAAAGTAAAACCCACCACCTTGAACAACGAAGTTAGGTACTACACGATGTACTACAGTATTACTATAATCGCCGTCGATGACATAATTTAAAAAATTCTCAACGGTTTTTGGTGTTGTTTCATCATGTAAATTTACTTTGAAATTGCCTTGGGAGGTTTGAAATTCAACTATGGTGGCTTGTGAGGCGAAGCTAATAACGCTTAGATTGAATAACGCTGTCGTGATTAATTTTATTAAGGTATTTTTAGTCATTAGTTTGATTGTTTTGTATAAATCGAGGAAGTGATGATAATTAGTCGGAGGATAAACAACAAGTAATTATTTGTAACTCACTTGTTGTTTTTTGCCATCTATTAGTTAATTTTCTGTTCTTAAATATCAAGTAAGAAACGATCGCTTCTTGGAATAAAATAATTATCGTAATTGAATGATAAAACAACTTTTGATGATCGGCCGATAATTTCATCACGAGGAACAAAACCAATCACACGAGAATCTGCACTGTTATTTCTATTATCTCCAAGTGCTAGATAATAACCTTTTGGTACTTTTACAGGGTTAAAGCTGGTTAAAGAAGACTGTGTATTAGTTATTTGTATATTATGTGGTGATTGGTTGATGATTTCATTAAGTACCTGTTTATCATCATTTTTTGATAGTACTTGATAAGTTAATTTCATTCCATTAATCGTTAAGACATTATTATTCATGGATACAATGTCACCGGGTACGCCAATAACTCTTTTAACTAGTCTTTTATTGGCGGCTTTTGATTCAAATATTATGATGTCATTTACTTTAGGGTCAGCTAGTTTTACCAAAGATTGTTGAGTGAAAGGCATATTAATATCGTATGCAAGCTTGTTGATGAGTATTCTATCTCCTTCAACAATTGTTGGTTTCATTGAGCCTGTAGGTACATCATTCCAATCAGCTACTGCACTTCTAAAAACTAGCATGAATGAGATAAAAACGATTAATGATTTATTTTCTTTCCATGTTTTTTTTAACATTTTATTCATAAATATTTTAAATCCTTTGAAATTATTATTGCAATGTTTGATTTTCTAACAACAAAATAGTTCCAGGTTTATTAAGATATTAAGCCTTTTGAATGTAACAAATTATGAATGTAATCACGTAGTTCATTTTGGAAAATAACTTGAATTTAACTGGGATTTAAAAGTTGAGATATTTACTTGAGTTACTTTTAATAACTCAAGTAAATAATAATTCTAATAGCTTATTTAGGTTTTCTAAACACTAGAGTAAAACGGTCGGTATTTCCGGTAACTGTTTTTCTGCCAACTTCGTATCGTAATTCGTCATCAGGACGGAAAAACATATCAGATGATTTTTCTAAAATAAAACCAGCAGCTTGTACTTCTAAAATAACTTTAACTGGATCTTCTCTACGAGCTAACTCACGGGTTTCTTTTTCCATATGCCTACGAGTATGATCTACTATCACGTAGGTTCCACCTGGCTTTAATGCGTTAAAAGCTTCATTATTTAATTTAGCTTTATCAGTTAGATTAAAATTATGATATTCACGAATATTTAATACCATATCGGCATCATTCATTTTAAAAGATAGTTTACCGAGATCGTACTTGAATTCAGAATTATTCCATTCTAATTCAATCGGTAATTTAGTTGTCGATTGAAATCCTTTTTTTGCTAAAAGTTTATCTAAGTTATCTAGCCATTCGCTCTTATAAGCAAGGTGAAGTTCACCTTCTTTTTCTAATAAAGGAGCAAGAATTTTTGTATACCAACCACCGCCAGGAGCAAATTCAATAACTTTCATATTTTGTTCTAAACCAAAAAATGATAATGCATGGATAGGAGAACGATTACGATCACGCTTTTTATCTTCGTCTGTACGATGTTCCATTTGCATCACTTCTTTAATGTTTATCTGAAGAGGTGTCATTTCTGCATATGCATTTGTGGTAAGCAAAGTTGTAATTACAAAAAACTGGCTCAGTCTATTTTTCATTTGATTCCCTTTGAAATTATTTTGATCTAAATACTCATCAATATGAACGCTTAATAATAGCTTTTCTTTCAAAAGTAATTGATAGATTATTTTAGTCATTTATTGTTTTATCTTGGAACTACGTATAAAAACCAATAAAATTGATATTAGTAGTTTTTTGAATAAGCAGAATTAGATTGATGAATATTGAAGTTGGGCAGTCAAAAGTGGTTGTGGGTTTGACTAACCCAAAAAGTCCTTCGAATGTAGGGGCTGTAATGAGAGCTGCTGGTTGTTATAGAGTCGACGAAGTTATTTATACTGGAAAAAGATATAGCCAAGCTGCAAAATTTTCTACTGATACGAAAAATATGAGTGTCAGTATCCCATTAACACCGGTAGAGTCACTTATAGAAAAAAAAGATGAGAATGTTGAAATTGTTTGTGTCGAACTTGTTGAGGGAGCTACGCCATTACCACTTTTTAATCACCCTAAAAGTGCACTTTATATATTAGGGCCTGAAGATGGCAGCATTAGCCAAACTGTGGTGGATCAAGCTGATCACGTCGTTTATATACCTACAGTTGGCTGCATGAATTTAGCAGCAACAGTGAACGTGGTTTTGTATGATCGTTTAGCAAAATCAGAAAATTTAGAAGCAAGTGATGTATTAATTAAGAAGAGCCGAGATACCAATAATAGAATAAAAGTTAATAAATAATAGTAATGTAGAGAAGTAAAATATCAAAATTACTTGACTCTTAGCTATAAATCATTAGAATTCGGAGCAGCTAGAAAGTAAGACCTATTTTTATATACATCGTATCGCGTTATTAGTAGCACGTCCCGTTTGATAAGTAATAGTTACACTTCCTGCAACATCGCCTTAGGGCAAACATTACTCAATTAAATAGGAAAGTATTATGTCTGAGACAACTACTGGTACAGTAAAATGGTTTAACGAATCTAAAGGTTTTGGTTTCATCGAGCAAGAATCTGGTCCTGACGTGTTTGCACACTTCAGCGCAATCTCTGGCGACGGTTTCAAAACTTTAGCTGAAGGTCAAAAAGTTCAGTTTACAGTTACACAAGGCCAAAAAGGTCCTCAAGCTGAGAACATCGTAGCTTTATAATTTAATTCTTCAGTATTTACTGAAGTATATAAATTAAAGAAAAGGATAAGATTTTAATCTTGTCCTTTTTTATTGCTTAAAATATATTTCCATTTAACAATTCTCCTCTTAAGAAGATTACTTATCAAACTTACTGGTTAAATTAACTAAAAAATAGTAGTAATCATTAACTGTTACGGTTGTGATTAATATATCAATCCAACTAATTAAAAAAAATCATTTTATTCAATACCTTAGATGTTGGCACTTCTTTTGAATGCATAATATAAAAATTAATAATATTTATATTAAAAGGTACTTCAATGAAAACATTACTTGCTACAGCTATTTTATTGTCAACAACTTCTGCTTTTGCTCATGATACAAGCTTTTCTTCTGAATCTTGTGATGTTGAATTAAATGCCGGATTGAGAATTAATAAAAACTTAATTGAATTTACTAAAAATGATAAATCTCTTTATCAAATTATTGATAATGAAACTTTGATTGTTAATGGTGAAAAGATCTCATTAGATTCAAGTCAGCAGTCATTAGTATCTGAATACTCAACAAGTATTCGTTCAGTTATCCCTGAAGTAAAAGAGATAGCTGTAGACGCTATTGAAATTGCAGTTGAAGGGGTTAATTTAGCATTTAATGAATTGCTTGGTGAAGGTAATGAGCTTGGAGAAGAGTTAACTACTCAATTACACCTGATTCGTGATGAAGTTGACCAACGATTTGATAGTGAAAAAGAATTTTATATAGATGAAAATGGTAATTTAGATGATGACTTTTTTGGTGAAGAGTTTGAACAACGTATTGAGACAGTAGTGGAGGAAACTATCCAAAATTCTCTAGGTAGCTTGTTGATTGCCGTTGGTCAAGAGATGCTATTTTCAGGTGGTGATATGGATGCTTTTGAAACCAGAATGGAAAACTTTGGTGAGCAAATAGAGCATGATATTGAAACTAGAGCTGAAAAGTTAGAAGAACGTGGTAATGAGCTTTGCCATTCAGTTTATAATATAGATCGTTTAGAAACACAATTAAGTCAGCAAATTAACGAACTATCTGATTTCGATGTAATCAGTGCAGATGTTGATAAAAGAAACAAAGCTTAAATTTATTAGATTCTATTTCTCTGGATTTAATGGGCACTTATTAAGTGCCTTTTTTTATTTGTCATTTCACATATATTAAATAAAGTATATTAATGCTGCTATTCTTTTAGATCAATTTCTCATAAAATACGGTTTGAACTTCCTTTTTAAAAATCTTCATGCACGCTGTAAATCGTTTACTTCAATATCGTAAAAGCCTTTCAACTACTGAGTATAAATCAAGAGGGCAACGTTTAATACGTTGTGAACTCTGTCAATTAGGTAAAGAAAATTGTATTTGCTCTTTAAAGATAAACTTAAAAAGTAATGTCGGATTTTTATTATTGATGTATGACACAGAGGTATTAAAACCTAGTAATACGGGTAAATTAATCGCTGATTTGATACCTGAGACTTATGCCTTTTTATGGTCAAGAACAGTTATTGAACAAGAAATTGTAGATATTATTAAGGATGAAAAATGGCAACCTTATATTGTATTTCCTAGTGAATTTGCAAAAGATAATCAGCAAGTTTTTCATCAAGAAATAAATATTAATAAACATAAAAAACCATTATTTATTATGTTGGATGGTAGTTGGCGAGAAGCTAAAAAAATGTTTCGCAAAAGTCCATACTTAGCAGGTTTACCTTTACTTTCAATAAACCCTCAATCATTTATCAGTGAAGATTATTTGCCTAAATATCAATTAAGAAACTCAGGTAAGATTAATCATTTGTGCACAGCTGAAGTCGCGGCTCAAGTATTAACTGTTGCAGGGGAGCCTCAGAATGCAAATATTTTAGATTGTTGGTTTGACTTATATAGTTATCAATACCAAAAGAGTGTCTGTCAAACAAATAAAGGTGATGCTACATCACAAGATCGATTTAAAACATTAGTTGATTTATATAAATAAAATTGCAGAACACCCTATCAATTATAAGTAGCCATTACTTTAAAGTTTAAACATAAAAAAACGACCTGTAGAGGTCGTTTTTTTTGCAAAAGATAATTATCTATTTAAACATTACTTTTAC
>JAGSHH010000017.1 GCA_023954655.1 Colwelliaceae bacterium | reverse complement strand
GAACTGTTATATCTCAATATATTATAATTTCCAGCCGTTATCGAAGTACTAGCCGAAAAATCACTGTTGGGTTTTCTAGTAAGAATATTTATTGCCCCACCAATTGCATTTCTTCCAAACACAGTACCTTGAGGACCACGTAAAATTTCTATTCTTTCAATTTCAAATAATTCAATATTAATATGCGCTAATCGGCCTTGATAAACACCATCAACAAATATTGCTACTGAGTTATCCATACTCGCACCATCTTCAATAGATAGAATACCTCTTATAGCCATATAACCTTGGCCAGGAGCAAATTCTGCAAATGTAATACCTGGAGTAATTTGGGCTATATCAGTAGCATCACTAATATCTTTTTCTAATAGGTGTTGATAATTAAGGACAGTTGTAGAAACCGGTATTTTTTGAAGATTCTCTTTTTTAAATTGTGTCGTAACTTCAATAACTTCTAGTAAATTCTCTTGAGCCTGTAAAGGTAGGAAGAACATGCAACAAAGAACAGTTTTAGAAATATTTACTACCATAAGCGAAATTTACTTAATAATATAATTTTATTAATAAAAACATAGCACAATACTATTAAGTTTGTAGTGATTTTCTTAAATTAGAACTAATTTCAACTATTCTAATAAGAGTAAACAAATATTAGTTCTTTAAATACGTTTCAATATAACATTTGTGTTGAAACGAATTATTTATTAACTAATATGAAAAACTTTGATTTATTAAAAATAAAACTTTACAAATTAATTGCTAAACTTTAATATTCGCACCGCTTCTAAACGAGGCGACACATATGGTGAGATGGCTGAGTGGTCGAAAGCACCGGTCTTGAAAACCGGCAAGGGTTTGTAGCCCTTCTAGAGTTCAAATCTCTATCTCACCGCCATATTCTAAAAAACTGCACATTTATTATGTTGCAGTTTTTTTTCGCCTCGAGTTTACTAAGAGAAATGTATAAAAAAAGCCAATAAATTTTTAGTTTATTGGCTTATTTAATTAAGCGGCAAGTTCTTGAAACTCAGCCTGTAATTCTTCGTACTCCTCACTCGTTATATCCTTTACATTTTCTGAAAAATAAATTAAAACTTTATCCATTGCCGCATCAGGATCGTAACTCATAAAACCACCTTAGACATTAAATGTCATTGCTAACTCTTAAAGTGTAGGAAAATATAAGGATTTGATCAAGCCAACAAAATTGTCCATGATTATAAATACTTAATTTGTATGACCATTATATTTTAAAGAGAAAGTTGATAGTAATCGGGATTAATCTTTTTCAGGGTATTGATATATTTTGACAAGTGATTATTGAATAAACAGTTTTTTAAGGTACTTACTTTAATGATGACTTTATTGAATAATCCAGTGCCCATATTCACCCTTATCTTTATTTACAAATTTAATTTATTCCAAAACAGAGTGAATTGTAAAAACATATTAATATTGTGTATAAATAATACACATACGAGACTTTTAGTATAAGCTTAAATTAATTAGAAGTGATTTCTGATAATTATGGAGGTTATATGTTGCATTCAGTCTTAACCAAGTTTTTTATCATTGTTTATTTTTTATTAGTCGTAGGTTGTCAAACGACATCAATAAAACCTACAAGTATTTCCATATATTCAGAGCTTTACCTTGACGAAAGCTTTAAAGGTAATCAAGAATTATTAATAGAAACAGAGAACGACGTTTTTGCTATTGATAATGAAATGCAAAGAATGGTTAAAGATAAGTTAATACCTATTAGAGATAATAAAAAAAGAGCTAAAAAATTATTACAACATATATTTTCAAAAGACAATGTCGATTTAGCATACCAAAGCTCAGCTAACCTAACAGCAAGTCAAACTTATCATAGTCAAAAAGCAAATTGTATGTCATTGACTATTATGGCTTATTCTTTAGCTAAAGAAGCAGGGTTAGACGTAAAATTCCAAGATGTTAAAGTACCTGAGTATTGGATCCGTAATGGACAATACAATATGTTGACAGGGCATGTAAATTTAGTTTTAACAGAACCCAAATCACATAATAAAGAGATCATATATGGCAAAAAAATATTACAAATTGATTTTGACCCTGATTTAGTTAAAAAGTCTTTTCCAAAAAGGGTAGTTAATAAACAGACGGTTTTAGCGATGTTTTATAATAATAAAGGAGCGCATGCACTTGTTGATAGAAACTATTCTTTAGCATATGCCTATCTAAAACAAGCAACACTAGTTGATCCTTCATACTCTGCTGCTTGGGGAAATTTAGGAATTCTATATAAGCTAAATAACCATATCGAATTTGCTATAAAAACTTATGAGCATGCAGTTTCTATAAATGGTGAAAACTTAACAGCATTAAGTAATTTATCGTTTTTATTAGCACGTACGAATAAATTTGAAAAAGCTCAAGAGATTGAAAAAGCTATTCTTGAAAAACGAATTAAAAACCCTTATTACCATGCATTACTCGCTGACGAGGCCTACTTTAGAGGGGAGAACAACAAGGCTTTAAAACACTATAAAAAAGCAATTCGGATGGATAAACGTGTCCATGAATTTTATTTTGGGATTGCCAAAGTTTATTATGCTTTAAAAGACATTAAGCATGCTGAAAAATCTATGAAGAAGGCTCTGGCATACAACCGAGTAAAATCAATTGAATCTCAATATATGGCAAAATTAAACTTCTTAAAGTTTGCTGAATTTAATGATTAACATATTTATTATTATATGTTGTTTTATTTTTTTAACTTCGTGTCAATCTAGTTCTAAAGTTAACTTTACTAGAACAGTACAATTCGATATTGAACAAGACCAATTAATTAATCATTTTCAACAACTATCTTCGAAGACCTATCAAGGAAGAAATACTTCAACACAAGGAAACATTAAAGCACAACAGTATATTAAATCATATTTAAGTAAAATATCTGCAGTACCATTTAACAATAAATATCTGCATAACTTTCAAATAAAAAATTTATTTTCAAATCGAATAGGAAGTAATGTTATCGCTTTAATTGAAGGTGTTGCTCAAAATAATGAATATATTGTCTTAACAGCACACTATGATCATTTGGGAACTAAAGCTAAAAAGGTTTTCAATGGGGCTGATGATAATGCTTCGGGTACAGCAGCATTACTATCGATCGCAGAAATGTTAGTCAAAAAACCTATTAATCATAATGTTATTATTCTTTTTACTGATGCAGAAGAAAGTAACTTAAAAGGCAGTAAAGCTTTTATAAATCAAAACCCAAACCTTATTGGCAATATTAAACTAAATATTAATTTGGATATGTTAGCTGGTAGTGATAAAAGTAAAAATTTATATTACATATACAGAGGTTTACAAACTCTATTACCTGATACTAAATTAAAAAAATTTAATTCTAATCATTATTATAAGAATATTTCTGTATTTAAAGGGTTTAAAAGAACAAAGCATTATTTAAATAAACGGACCAATTGGCTATTGGCAAGTGACCACAGTGCTTTTCATAAACAAGGTATTCCTTTTGTTTATTATGGAGTAGGGATACATGATAATTATCATACTTCAAATGATACCTTTTCAAATAGTAATAAGGAGCTATTAATTAAATCTACCAATATTATTTTCCAACAATTACTTTTTTTAGATAAATTTATATAAGTTGACTAATTGGTTAAATATCTTAACTATTTATATATTTTCAAGTTATAATCTCTATATCTAAGTAACATTAAATTGGAATAAATAATGAAAAAGCGTTTCATTACAGCACAGGAGCTTTTAGAAGACTCTTTCCGTGTTGCTGCAAAAGTATTTGAAGATGGTTTTAGGCCTCAGTTTATTGTCGGTATATGGCGAGGTGGAGCTCCAATTGGTATAGCAGTTCAAGAATATTTTGATTTTAAGGAAGTTGAAACTGATCATATTGCAGTTCGTACTTCCTCTTATTATGGTATCAACCAACAAAGTAAAGAAATCAAAGTACATGGCCTTCATTATATTATTGAAAATGCGAATGCAGATGATGGATTATTAATTGTTGATGATGTCTTTGACTCAGGCAGAAGTATTGATGCACTTATCACACAGTTAGAATTATTAACCCGTAAAAATATGCCAACAGATGTTCGAATTGCATGTCCATGGTATAAACCTCAAAATTCAAAAGTAGATATTAAACCAGATTATTATGTGCATGAATCTGATGAATGGTTAGTATTTCCACATGAGCTTTCTGGACTTACTCAACAAGAGTTATTAGAAGGTAAATCAGATTTAGCAAATGTAAAAGATCTGTTTGTTTAAATATTTGTTCCTTGTAATTAATCAGCACAATAACAGAATTATTGTGCTGATTAATAAAATGCGAAAGGCTTGTAGTATGTACCGATACTTAGTTCTATTTCTTATCTGTTTCTCATCATTTTCTTTTGCAAAAAACCCTGTGATTCTCATTTCTATTGATGGGTTTGCTTATGATTACTTAACTAAGTACCAACCAAAAAACCTTTTATCTCTTGCTAATACAGGTGTGACGGCAAAGGGTATGCAACCAATTTTTCCATCAAAGACTTTTCCAAATCATTTATCGATTGTAACAGGGGTATACCCGGCTAAACATGGCATAGTACACAATAAATTTTTTCATCGAAAATTAAATAAAGAATATAGTTTAGGAGCTGGTAACATTGAACCTTCATGGTTGACTGCAAAACCTATTTGGACGCTAGCAGAAGAACAAGGTTTAAAATCAGCTATTTATTTTTGGCCTGAGTCTGAAACAACGGTTGAAGGAGTGTTACCAAGTTATTATTTTCCATACGTACATAATACCCCCAATATAAAAAGAGTTAATCAAATCGTTAATTGGCTAAAGCTTCCCTCTGATCAAAGGCCTGATTTTATAGCAAGCTATTTTTCAACGATAGATAGCATTGGGCATAAACATGGTAGAGGCTCAATTGAACTTCAAAAAGCTATTGATGAGATTGATTTATTGCTTGGCACTTTAATTAATAAAATTTCTTCAGAAACTACATTAACCCCTAACTTTGTAATTGTTTCTGATCATGGTATGACTTCAATTGAGAAAGGCGCTGCCATTGAATGGAAAAATATATTTTCAAATTTTGAAAATATTAATGTCATTAATGGTCAAACTCAGTTATATATTTATGAAAAAAATCAAAATATATTAAACGATGTCCGATCACAATTATCGAATAACAAGCAATTAATTATATATTCAAAAGGGGAGTTTCCTAAACATTGGCACTTCAATATTGATAATTTTGTCATTCCAGATATGATCATAGAAGCAATACCTCCATTTACATTTAGTAATGGCTACACAGCTTCAGCAACCCATGGATATGATCCTTTAAATAAACCTGATTTATCAGCAATATTTATTGCCCAAGGTCCCAACTTTAAAAAGAACATAACTATAGAACCATTTGAAAATATTCATGTTTTTTCTTTATTAGAAGGGCTTCTTCAACTATCACCTTCGAAAAACATTGATAGTAATGTGAATGTATTATCAAAAATTTTATTGCCACACAAATAAATTCAATCATTCCGCCGATAATTAATTAAAAAAAATATAGTATATATAGAGTGTTAATCCTTTATTTTCATGGTGAAAATAGGGTATGTTTAACTATCAAAATTAAGTTAACAATAATAAGACTTTATAAATAGATGTATAGTACCTATATTGCACGTCAAGCCATTCTTGATAGAAATTCTAAAACCATTGGTTATGAACTGTTATTTAGAGATAGTCCTGAAAATCAATTCCCTGAAATTGACCAAGATGTTGCTAGTTCCAAATTAGTCATTCAAAATCATTTACAGGGCGATATCAAAGCAATCAGCTTAGGTAAATTAGCTTTTATCAACTTTACTGAAAAGTGTTTAATTAATAAATACCCATTAATGTTTGATCGCGATTCAATTGTTATCGAATTAGTTGGACACATCACGGCGACAGATCGTCTTATTAAAATAGTAAAATATTATAGTGAAAAAGGTTATAAAATTGCCTTAACTGAATATGATCTTGATGAAAAGTGGGATGCGCTATTTCCTTATATTTCAATAATTAAAGTAGATATTGAGAAGGTAAATCCTAAACGATTACAGCCTGTCTTAGCACGGGTTAAACCTTTTAATATTAAGTTAGCAGCAGAAAAAGTTGAAACTAATTATCAATTACAATCACTTGCTGAAGTAGGCTTTAATTTCTATCAAGGTTTTTTCTACCATGAGCCTGAAATAGTTGAAGGTCAAACATTAGCTCCTTACAAAACTCAAATGTTACATTTAATTAGTGAAACATTTAATACACCATTAAACTTCGATTCAATTGCCGAAATCATTAGTCACGATGTAAATCTAACCGTAGGTTTACTTAAAATGGTAAATAACGTGGCTACCAGTACTCGAATTGAGATAACATCTCTTAAACAAGCCACAGCTTATTTAGGAGAGGATAAACTTAAGCAGTTTGTAACCATTTTAGCTTTATCTAAATTAACATCAGATAAAACTGATGAGGTGTCTAAGCAAGCGTTGATCACAGCTAAATTAATGACAGCTATAGCAAGGGAATCTGCTTTTGCGGAAATTAGTGATTTTGCTTTTATCACTGGTTTATTAAGTGCTATAGAAGTTATTTTAAGCATGCCAATTAATGAAATAGTTAAAACTATGCCATTGGCTTCACCAATAGAAGATGCATTAGTTAATCATGATGGTTTGTTAGGCGAATTATTAATGTTAACGACTAAGTACATTACAGGTACAGAAGAAAACATTGAACCTATGATGTCTGAATATTCTTTAAATGCAGATTTTATCCATAAAGAATTTGTAGAAGCTAGCCGTTGGTGCCAAGAGTTAGGATTATAGAATAACCCGATCTAAATGCATCATGAAAGATAAACAATATTTTCTTGCATGATGCTAATTCAATTTATTATACAAAATACTTTAAAACTCATAAAAATATACTTTTCATTCTACGAATGATTACAGGGAATACTACCCTATATTTCACACACCCTACTATGTCCGATACTCTTAAGTATTGGACATAGTGATATATCATTGTTAGACTCTATATATCACTTAATAAATTCTAGTTAAGTTAATAATGTCTATAAACAAACCTGTACCTTTATTTCCATCCTATATAGAGCTGTGTGATTTTGAGTTCGAGGATTATCCTGCTATTGACAGCCTATTTAAGTCAAATGAACCTTGGTGGCTTGAACACTTTACTTGGGGAAAGTCTTTTTTAGAATTCACTGGTCGTAATAAATCAATTCACACTTATGATAGATTTAGAAATGAAATTGAACGATTTTTACTTTGGACATTTATAGAGAAGAAAAAACCAATTAATGAATTACGAAAAGCTGATATTTTGGAATATAGTGATTTTTGTTGGCAACCACCCATAACTTGGATTGGTACATCTAATCAGGAACGATTTAAAATATCGAACGGTTATTCAACAGCAAATGAATTGTGGTTTCCATTTAAAATTCAACCAGCTAAGAACCAAATACAACATAGAGAAATAAATAAAAAAAAATACCGACCATCGCAACAAACATTAAAGTCTATGTTTACAGCATTATCAGTTTTTTATAATTTTTTAATGTCTAATGAACTTTGCCCAGGCAACCCAGCTCAAGTAGCAAGGAAAGATTGCCGGCATTTTATTACTGATGCACAAGTTAAAGAAGTGAAACGCTTAACAACGATGCAATGGCAATTTGTACTAGATACTGCTGAAGAGATGGCCAACAACAACCCAAACTACGAACGTAACTTGTTTGTAATTGCTTCGTTAAAAACCTTATTTTTGAGGATATCTGAATTATCTGAACGACCAAATTGGTCTCCTGTGATGGGACACTTTTGGCAAGATGAAGATGAAAATTGGTGGTTAAAAGTATTTGGCAAAGGTAGAAAACTTAGAGATATAACAGTTCCTACAGATTTTATTCCATTTTTGAAACGATACCGTTTATCACGAGGATTAACTAGCATTCCTTTAAGTAACGAAAACTCTGTTCTAGTTGAAAAAATACGTGGAGAAGGTGGAATGTCAGCAAGGCATTTAAGAAGATTAGTTCAAGATGTTTTTGATAAATCCTATGAAAATATGCGTATAGCAGTTAGTCCTACAAAAGCACAAAAATTGAAGGAAGCATCTACACACTGGCTTCGCCATACTGGAGCCAGTATGGAGATAGCGCGTGGACGCCCTCTTAAAGATGTTTCTGAAGATTTAGGCCATGCAAGTATGGCAACAACGGATACTGTATACGTTCAAAGTGAGAACAAGCAACGTGCTGAAAGTGGAAGAAGAAGGAAAGTTGATTAATGTAACTTTTTTAAAAACTATCTTTAATCATATAAACACAGTTTGTAAATTATCAAAAAACTACTTATTGATTACTTGTAATTGAGTCCAACTTTGAATAATTTTATCTAGTTTTCCACTTTGTTTTAAATGAAGAATTGCAGCATCAATTTTTGAAGGCAAATCTTTATTCATGTTTTTCTTACTTATCATTATGGAAATATTATCACTGTAAATATCCATTTCATGTTGTTCAAACTCACCTTGCATTTTGTATTTTTTTACAAAGGCATTCATTGTAACAGGATCAACTAAAAAGCCATCAATATGTCCTTTTAGTAATAATTGAACATTCTCTTCAATATCAATTACTTCATTGATATGAGATTGAAACTCATTTCTTTTAATCAATTCTTGGTATTGTTTTCCATAATAATAACCACCTTCAACACCAATCATGTAAGGACTTGAAATAAGTTCTTCTAATTTAGTTATTTGTATCTTATTTGCTTGACCATTTTTAACATAAAGCTTAACTGTCTCTTTCCTATAAGGTAATGAAAAATGAGCATAATTTTCTCTCTCAGGTGTACGAGATGAACCCATAGCGATATCCATTTCGCCTGTTTTAATATAATGAAGATGACGTTTCCAAGGGAGCTCTGTGTAGTTTACTGCATATCTGGTTTGCGCAATGATGGCATTAAATATTTCGAAATCTAAACCAGACAGTTTCTGTTTATCATTGTAGTATTGGTATGGATACCACAGCTCCCAACCAACGGATAAAGTTTGTTGCTGAGAATAACTATGTGAAGAGAGTAATAATATGTTAATAAATAGAAACTTTCTAAAGATGCCCTTCATTTTATCATTGCCCTCAAAATTATTATTTTATTGGTTTAGTTTTTAATACTAGCATGGGATCTAATCTAATTTGAAACCAGTTTATTCGCCAATCTAGATGTGGACCTGTTGCCCTTCCACTTGAGCCCACAGCAGCTATTATCTCACCTTGCTTTACTTTATCACCAACATTAACATATGAATCACTTAAGTGAAGAAAACTTGATGTTATACCATGGCCGTGATCAATTATCATAGTTCCACCAGAATAAAACATATCTGATACATTTAAGGTTACTATACCATCGGCTGGAGCTTTTACTGGATCACCCCTATCTCCAGCATAATCTAACCCATAATGTGGACTTTTCGGTTTTCCATTATAATATCGTTGGCTACCATAAACTCCTGTTATTGTTCCTTTTATAGGTGCAATAAAGCCTTTTGAGAAAGCTGTTAAATTGCTTGTTATTTCCCTAGCGGCCCTAACTTGACTACTATCTAACTTAGCACGTGTAACTGCTTTAGGGTTAGGTTGCATTATTTTCTTTGCAATACCTTCAACTCTTTGAATTTTATATTGTCTAACTTTAGGAATTAATGTTTTAGTTACTTTCTTACCTTCAGGATTTGTAATTATTAATGTATGATTTTTTTTGTCATCACGACTAAAGCCTAGTACAAAGTCACCAGAGCTTGAAACATCTAAAATTTTCCCGTCTAGTTTTACCAAATTTTTAGGACTGGTTTTACCCAATATATAACCACCCTGTTTAACTTCTCCCGATAATTTAATATTAATATCTTCAGCGTAAGTATTAGTAATACAAGATAAATATAACCCAATAAGCAGGTGCATTTTAAACATTTGCTATGGCTCCTTTTCCGACACCTTCATATGCAATAACTTTTAACTTTTGATTGGGCTTAGTATTAATTTGTCTGGCAATGTAGTCCGCCAACAATTCTACCGTTGAATCGCAATCCACAACGTCTAATACTTTTTGATCCACTGCAATATCAAAGCGACCTTGGGGTGCTTGATATGCAAAAAATTGATGGTTTTCTGTTAAACTATCCATTGCTGAGTTAGATAATTGGATATCACTTTTTGATACCCGATCATCTTCGGAAGCAATATATATATCTTCCCATCTTTCACACCAAAAATTTTCAAGATCTATTGATCTTTCATCGTTAATAAAAAAGTTTATTTTAGAGCGATGACCGTGAGCAATACGTTGACAGTTACCATCATGCAGTTTTAGACCATGGGTATAATGATAATAATCACCATCAATTAATTCAGGTCTTAACGTTAATGTTAATCCTTGAACGTTTTTTGGTAATTCCTTAAGGATTATAGTGGTTAAGTGTTTAGTAACTGACTCTATTGTAATTTTATCACTGTCAATTTTTGCAAAGGCACATTGCGGTGATTGTAAAAAATAATTTGCACGATCAGAATAAACATCAACAAATTCGTGGCCCTTCTCTTGGGTTGAATCACAACATCGAATCATCCTATTACGAATGGGAAGTAAAAGTTTATGATCAACTGCGTCATCAATAATTGCTTTGATTTGTTTTTTTACAACTGCGAAGTCTAGCACCATGCTCATTTCATTTAATGAACCATCAAGCAATACATCTACAATCCAACTTTCACCAACAATTCCTCTATCTGAACAGCAGTATGAAAAATCAATAACGGTTAAATCATTTACAAATAGTTGCATGCACCTTCCTTAATTTTTTACTTGCCAAGCGATACTATCATTTGCACGAATAGGCACAACAACGTCATTACCAAACGTTAATGTTTCTGGTACTTGCCATGTAACTTTGTCTAATGTGATTTTATCTTTATTTATAGGCAGATTATAAAATTTTGGACCATTTAGACTAGCAAAAGCTTCCAATTTATCAAGTGCATTTTCTTGTTCAAAAACTTCTGCATATAATTCAATTGCAGCATGTGCTGTATATGAACCCGCACAACCACAAGATGATTCTTTCGCATGTTTTGGGTGAGGTGCTGAATCAGTACCTAAAAAGAATTTCTCTGAGCCACTTGTCGCTGCGGTTCTCAACGCTTGTTGATGGATATTTCTTTTAAGGATGGGCAAACAAAAATAATGAGGTCGAATACCCCCTACTAACATATGGTTACGATTATATAATAAATGATGAACTGTAATAGTTGCTGCTACGTTATCACCAGCCTCTTGAACAAAGTCCACAGCATTTTTTGTTGTGATGTGTTCTAAGACAATTTTTAAATTAGGATAAGTTGAAACCAGAGGCTTTAAAATAGTATCAATAAAAACAGCTTCACGATCAAATATATCAATATCATTATCGGTGACTTCACCATGAATAAGTAATGGCATATCAACGTCTTGCATAGCTACTAGTACAGCTGCAATATTATCAACAGAAGTAACACCAGAAGATGAGTTAGTTGTTGCTCCGGCTGGATATAACTTTGCAGCATATACAATTCCACTTTCTTTTGCTGCTTTAATATCATCTGCTGTCGTATTATCTGTAAGGTATAGCACCATTAAAGGTTGAAAATTCTCAGAAGGATTTGCTGACATTATTCTTTGATGATACTGCACCGCTAGCTCAGCATTGGTTACTGGTGGTACAAGGTTTGGCATCACTATAGCGCGACCAAAGTACCTACTGATATCAGGTACTGTAGTTGTTAAAGCGTCTCCATCACGCAAATGAACATGCCAGTCATCGGGACGAGTTATTGTTAAAGTATTCATCTTTTACCTATTTACCTTCATCTTTGTATTTTTATATCGTTAATTTGTTACTGTATTAATTATTTAGTATTCATCACTTTGTTGGTCTTGTTTATCTTGGGCTTGTAATAATCCGAGTAACTGATCTTTTAAATTTGGTGGAACTTTATAAATAGTAATACTTTGGTTGGCAGCATTATAAACAACATCTTCTCCAAAGTGACTTCGTTCAAAACTTAAACTAATACCCGCACCAAAGCCTGAATATTTAGTGATTTTATTAACCACAGCTTGATCATGTGGAAATGACTCTTCAATAGGATAAGATTGGTCTTGGCAAAATTTATAAAAATCTTGTTCACTACCTTCTTCACCAATAACATGACCAAGCTCTTTTATTGATACATCTTGAGCAGATTCTTTTTGCTCTTTACAGTAACTGAGTAACTCTTTGCGTGTTTTTTGTTTTTCTTGAGCATCAAGTTGATTAACAGAAACAAAATCTTCAACAGCTTGTACCAGGGTTTGAGTTTGCTCTTTTGCATCTAAGCCTTCTTCACAACCCAAAAAATCTAAGAAAAAATCAGAAATTTTTCTCCCTGCACGACCTTTTATGAAAGATATGTACTTATTACCATTAGCATTTTGTTGATAATCAAACAAATCAATCCTTGCTGCTAATTGCAAACGTGAAGTATCAAGATGTTGATCGGCTGAAATATTTAATTCTCCATCAACAGAATAATGCTCAGAGATAGGAATTATAGCTGCTAGTAAATATCTACCTCCCATATATTCATAATGACAAATAATCAAATAGCCAGTTTCTGCTAGGTCATATTTTTCTATTTCATTTTTTAATAAGTTACCAGCTTGGCAACTAAAGTCATGAAAACCTTGAGTTTCTGATAAATAGCTTTCCATAATATCAATAAAGCGAGCATTTTCACCTTCAGCAGGTGTAGTAGAAAAGTGACCATATGCTTTACTTCCTTTACTGTTATATATGCCATGCAAAGCATCAACAAAATTTTCTATTTTATTAGTAACATCAATTGATTCAGGTCCTAACCTTAAGACCACTTCACCTGTTTCTTCTTTTTTAGTTAAATAATGTAGTGCTATATTTGAAATAATTAAGCTCATAAATTAAAGGCCAGTATTATATTGTTGGAGCATTTGATAAACTTAGCAATAATTATCAAACGCAATTTAAGTAAATTATATGCCTATTGTATCTAAGTATTCGAATGAACGTGTAGAAAAAATTATCCAAGAGCTATTAAATGTTCTTGTAGCTGAAAAAGTAACACCAGATCTTGCTTTAATGTGCTTAGGAAATACCATTACAGACATCCTGCATAATGAAGTACCTGAAAATCAACGTGCGGCTATGGTAGAAAATTTTACTAATGCCTTGAAACAGTCTATAAAGTAAGAGATAAATAAAGCCAATAAAATAATTAATTCAAAACCTTATCTTGATTAATAATATAAAAACAAGAGAATAATAATATTCATGGTTTCATTTAGTTCAACAACATACAGCAAACGACTTTTACATTTAGTAAGTTGGAGTCATTGGTTTACGTTTTTTAATATTATTGCTGCAATATTATTATCTTCTTTCTATTTATTTAGTGAAACAAGCCCCGAAACATTATTAGGAAAAGTTTATTTAATCACTACTTGGATAAGCCATATGGGTTTTTTAACCTTTATCGGTTTTGTATTATTAATATTCCCTTTAACAATCATTTATCCTAAAACTCGCTTTATTCGAGGATCAGCTTCAATAATTTTTACAATAGGTCTATTACTTTTACTTTTAGACGCATTTATATATACCCGTTTGGGTTACCACCTTAATGCTTCTTCTAGTGAACAAATCATTGCTTTGATTCAAACGCAAATAGATCAAAACAGCCGTTTCTTCTGGTTTGTGAGTGTTATTTTATTCATTTCTATTTTAGTATTTCAGCTTGTAGTAAGTAATTATGCTTGGAAGCATTTAAGACAATTACAAAAAACAATCTTTGCTCGTTTTGTAGTTATCGGTTTAGTCAGTGCGTTTTTCTTTAGTCATTTATTACACATATGGGCTGATGCTAATCTTGAATATGATATTCTAAGACAAGATACTGTATTGCCTTTATCTTACCCTTCTACTGCAAAAACATTACTCACTAAATATGGACTCTTTAACAAGCAAGATTACATTGCTCGTAGAACCAGTCCGCTTTCATTTACCGATGTTGTACCTCAATATCCAGAATTTACACAACAGTGTATCTCTGATAATAAAATTGCTCGTTCAACTATTTTAGTATTAACCAGTAAATTATTAGAAAAATACCAAATAGAAAAATTCTCACAGCGTTCTTCCAGTAGTAAGCTTATTTTATCGAATCATATTGATAACGCGTTACCTAAAAACGCCTGGTTCAATCTCTTATATAGCTTACCTTCTATCTATAAAAGGGGAATTACAGCTCAAAACAATACCCCAGTATTATTTTCCGTATTAAATAGCAATAATTTAGAGTCAAGGTTAACTTTTATTGGTCAAAATAATAAAGAAAATAAAAGTTCACCGTCTCTTTTTGGTTTTGAAAAGCTGTTTAAAGACGTTGATCAGCTAGAAGATATTTCAACATTAGTACTAAATCAACGCTTATCTAAACTTGCTAATGGTTTACATGTATTCTATTTCACATCTGCTGATCATTATCAATATGAAATATTTATCGATGCCCTTTTACTTTCTCAAAAGAATAAATCAGAAAAAGACATTATTTGGATTAGCTCAGTAGGTAATGAAAATAAAGAAACGAGTTTAACGATTAAACCCGCGCTATTTATATTACCAAATGTACTTGATAATAATGTTAATTACTTAACGAGTCATATGGATATTCAGCCAACTCTAATGAAACATTGGTTAGCTTGTAATATGCCAGCATCCGATTATAGTGCAGGAAAAGATATGGTTGAGCTTAAAAAAGATCGTGTTATAGCAAATACCATGGAAAATGGCATGATGGTTTTCAATAAAGATAAATCAGTTTTTATTGATCAAAATGGTAATTTTCAGAGTTATTCAAGAGAGCTAGAATCACCAATAATGATCAGTGCTGATTTTCCATTAATGATTGATGGCGTACATTTTATTAAGAAGTTTGCTCAGCAACATAAAATTGGTGAATAAACAGACAAACAGTAAATGTGATAGGGTTTTGTCATTGCATTAAATGTCTAAAGCATTATCATACATGAGATAAATATATGAACATTAACTGTTTATTTAAATATATATTTAGTCCAATTGTCGGGGTGTAGCGCAGCTTGGTAGCGCGTGCGTCTGGGGGACGTGAGGTCACAAGTTCGAATCTTGTCACTCCGACCATATTCTGTTTATAAATAGCCGTTTAATAATAAGTAAAATTATTTAATAAGCGGCTTTTTTATACCCAAATTTTTGTTTCAGAGAATAATATGACTAAATCCTTTTCGTTTAAATTTTCTTCTCAATCGATTTGTTTGCTAATTTCAATCATTTCATTTTCTTTGAATAATGAAGTTGATAAAGATATAGAAGAATTCGGCAAGGGAACTTCAATAGGTTTGGTATCGGCTTTAGTTGGTAATGAAATATCAGGACTTGTCTCTAGCAGACAATTGTCAGATGTATTATGGGTACATAATGATTCTGGTGATTCAGCAAAAATATATGCAATTAATAGCCAAGGGGAACATTTAGCGACTGTTAACCTGAGAGGTGCAAAAGCTTTTGATTATGAAGATATTGCAATTGATGCTCAGAATAGACTGTATGTAGCTGATATTGGTGATAATGCTAAAATAAGAGAATCAATACAAATATATCGCTTTGAAGAGCCTATTGATATTAAGTCAACTATAGATGTAACTCCTGAAGTTATAAACTTATATTACCCCGATAGATCACATAATGCTGAAACTCTGTTTATCGATCCAATTGATGGGTCTCTATATGTTCTAACAAAAACAAGAAAAGAAAATTCACTATTATTTAAGGTTCAACCACCCCTTACTGGCTCTATGAAACTTGAAAAAGTCCAATCATTTAATTTTAATGGCGAATTAACCACTGCAGGTGACATTTCTCCTAATGGGAAATTAATAATGATTAGAACATATGATCATATATATATTTGGCGTCGCCCTATTGAAAATTCCATTGTTGAAAGTATGGACTCCCAACCTATTAGCTGGCCTGTACAAACTGAAAAGCAAGGAGAAGCAGTTGCTTTTACTGCTAACGGAGAAAATTATTTAACAATTAGCGAAGGAAATACTCAATCAATATTTCTTTACCCAAATCATTAATAACCCAGACTCGTAAATTCTAATACATAAATTAAATAAACTTTTAATTAATTTAATAAGCGATTATAACTCCCTCACTAAAACAATTTACTTAATTATATTATTTAAATGACTATTATTTATACCAATTTAACGCTCCTACCCAAAAACTAAATCGATAAATCATTTATATATACGAACAATTTTAAATATTTTCCTACATTTAATAACTCCAAGCCCCCTAACTTGGGTATACCCCAAATAAGCTAATCATTGATTTAACCAATACACTAAACACCCATTAATTAGATAATAGATTAATAGTGAACATTTACATACAACAAAGCAAGGGTTATCAGAGTTATTACCCGAAAGCCTTATGGAGTTACCAGGGTTGTTCACATATCAAAAATAGAGTTATTAGAGGTACAAGTGCTTGTTATTTAGGGGTTGCTAGGGTTATCATATTGGTAATTTGTTAAAGTGGATTTGATATGAAATACCCAGTTGCCTTAAAAAAAATTATTGGAAGTGAGCAGTACAAGGTTGTTGTACCTGATTTGCCAGGTTGTGAATGTAGCGCCCTTTCAATTGACGAAGCACTTTTTGAAATAGAGAAAAGCATTGCATCACACTTTTCTATATTGGCTGAATATGGGGAAGCAATTCCAAGAGCATTAACTATTGAACAGCATCAAGAGAGTTTTACACAAGTTATATGGTGTTTAGTTCATGTTGATATCACTCCGTATTTAGGTAAGAGTCATAAAATCAACGTAACTTTGCCGGAGTTATTGATTAAACAAATTGATGATCGGGTAAGCAAATCTGAAGCATATAAAACACGCTCTGGCTTTATAGCTAGTGCGTGCCTTAAAGAACTAGGTTAGATTATCTGTAGAATCTGTTTATGAAATATAAATTTAGAGACAAGAAAGCAGTGGTTGTAAGTTAAACTCAGCAGCTGCTTTTTTTACATCAGGCTCTTTTACCAGTTTTGCTAAAAAAGGTATTGGTAGTAGATTTTTAAGTTCATCAATATTTTCATCTAGATAATCCATTGATTCAGGGCAATTAGCAACCCAACCTACACAACTTAACCCATCAGATATGATAGATTCATAGCTTAAAACAGCATGATTTAAACAACCAAGTTTCATGTGAACAACAAGCAAAACTTGTTGCTCTGTATCTAAAACAAATTCAGATAAAAAATGTCCGTTTCCTAAAGGTAATCGCCAACCACCAGCGCCTTCGGTTAAAACAACATCACAATTTAATGATAAAGTTTTTTTATAATGCTCTTTCAACTTTGATAACTCAATGGAGTAACCTTGTTTTTTCGCAGCAATATGTGGAGCAATAGGTTCTTCAAAAGCGATTGGATTGATTTGTGTAATAGATTGATGGCAATTTGCTGCATTTGATAAGAGTAAAGCATCTTCATTTATCAATTTTGCCTCATGTTCAGTATTTACACGCTGACAGCCTGCAGAAATGGGCTTAAAGGCAGCTACTTTAAGCTTTTCTTCTATAAGTGCCAAAATAAGTGATTGAGCAACATAAGTTTTACCGGCATCTGTGTCTGTAGCTGTTATGAATATTTTAATCATTAAGTTTTACCATTAAGCCAGAGAAAACCTTATATGTTGCAGGGTATATTCCACTAGGTTCAAGAAAGTCCTGATAGCATTGCATCATTTTTTTCCATTTATCCTTTCCTGCTAATCCTTTTGATTGCTTGGTTGGGACTTGATTTGCACCTAGGCCTTTTAATTCTTTAGCAAGATGGAGTACATTTTCATACTCGAGCACGATATCTCTTATTGAATAATCAATTAATTTTGAATCTTCAGTGTTAAAAATCAACTCAAGTTCACTCTCGTTTTTAAAATCAATTACATGTTTATCATCATCTACTTGACCCCAAGATGACTTTAACTCAAATAATGTTCCATCAACTAACGTAGAGAATATGAATAATCCACCGGGTTTTAAAACCCTATTAATTTCTTTTTTTAAACTTACAAGAGATTCACACCACTGAATCATTAAATTTGAATATATTAAATCTATACTTTGATCAGCAAATGGTAATTTATAGGCATTGGCTTCAACCCAAAAAATATCATCACTTCTATTACTTTTTGAGAAATTTAGCATTTTACTAGAAATATCTAGACCAATAACTTGTTGATAACGAGTTGCAAGTATATCCGTAAAGAAACCTGTTCCACAGCCCAAATCTAGTACCGTTAAATCATTTCGATTTGGCAACCAGGGCATTAAATTTTTTCCACTATATCGTTGTAAACGAGCTGAGATATCATACGATTCACTAGCTGAGCCAAATGAACGTGCAATGTTATACAGTTTTTTCTTTTCTGGCATTAATGAATGGCCTTATTAATACTTTCCGCTAAGTACTTGATATTATTTACATTATGACTGGCACAAATGGTTATGCGTAACCTAGATGTACCATTTGGAACTGTTGGAGGCCTAATCGCTGTTACCCAAATTCCTTTAGTTTTTAATATATCGGCTATTTCCAGTGCACATTTTTCATTACCGAGCACAATGGCATGTATTGAAGAGGATGTTGGAATTAATTGAATATCTTCGTTAAGTGTAGATGAAAAAATTGAACTTAACTCAGCTATTTTCTCTCGACGCCAATGCTCAGCTTGAATAACTTCAATACTCTTATTAGTTGCCCAAGCTATAGCTGGAGATATTGCTGTTGAATAGATATAGTGACGTGAGAAGTTAATTAAGTAATCGTGAAGTTTTTCATCACAAGCAACAAAAGCACCTGATGTTGCAATAGCTTTACCAAAAGTAGCCATGACAATATCTATATTATCACTTTCACTACTACTACCTTGACCTATATTACCAACAATACCAATACTATGAGCATCATCTAAATACAACCAAGCTTTATGTTTTTGTGCTATTAGTTGAAGTTGTTGAATATCTGCTTTATCACCGTCCATACTGAAAACACCTTCAGAAATAATGAGGTTATTAGAGAGTGATTTATTATTAAGTAATCTTTCAAGTTGCTGATAATCATTATGTAAGAATCTTTTAACTTTTGCTTTTCCTGATAATGCACCATCAATAAGTGATGCATGACTCAACTTATCTAACCAAAATTGTGTTTGCTGAGATGCTAAAGCATTTAAAACGCCATAATTTGCAGAAAACCCACTATTAAAAAGCAAACATCTTGGTTTGTTTAACCATTGGCAAATGGTACTTTCTAATACTTGGTGAGCGTAACTAAAACCAGTGACTAAACTTGAAGAACAAGAAGATGCTCCAAACTTATCGATGCCTTCTTGCATTGCCAAGTTTATTCTAGGTTCTTGATTTAGTCCCAAATAATCATTTGAAGAAAAATTTAAGTATTCTTTACCTTGATAAATCAACTTTGAACCGCTTTGTTCAGCAATACATCGTCTTTGACGCAGACGATGCATTGAGTCTTGCTGAGCAAGTTGCTCAGCAATAAATTCAAAAGCCATATCTTTTAAATTACCTGAGAAATAATTTTAGGTAGTAGCATCGTAAAAAAGATCACTATTTTGTTGATTAACAACAGCGGTTTTAATCTGTTGTTCGTCTTCTTGTCCATTATTGTCAACAGTTTCTGTATTAATACCTAGTTTCGCAAATAGTTGCATATCTTTATTAGCTTCTGGATTGCCGGTTGTTAAAAGCTTACAGCCATAAAAGATTGAGTTAGCACCAGCTAAAAAGCACATAGATTGCATTTGTTCATTCATTGCATCACGACCAGCAGAAAGACGAACATGACTTTTTGGCATCATAATCCGTGCAACAGCGATACAACGAATAAAGTCAAACGGATCTAAATCATCAACATCAGCTAATGGGGTTCCTTCGATTTTAACTAGCATATTAATAGGTACACTATCTGGATGTTTAGGTAAGTTTGCTAGTTGCGCTAAAAATGAAGCTCTATCTTGTGCTTTTTCACCTAATCCCATAATGCCACCACTACATACCTTCATGCCGGCATCACGAACATTTTGTAGGGTATCTAAACGATCTTGATAACTTCGAGTGGTGATAATGGAATTGTAATGTTCAGGTGAAGTATCAAGGTTATGATTATAATAATCTAAACCTGCTTCTTGTAATTCCCCTGCTTGATCACCATCAATCATACCAAGTGTCATACATGTTTCTAAACCCATGGCTTTTACACCTTTTACCATTTCAACAACAAAAGGCATATCTCGTGCTTTCGGGTTTCTCCAGCCTGCTCCCATGCAAAACCGTGTTGAACCTTGTTCTTTGGCAATTCTTGCAGCCTCAAGTACTTTCTCAACTTCCATTAAGCGTTCTTTTTCGACATCAGTATTATAACGAGCACTTTGCGAACAATACTTACAATCTTCTGGGCAAGCTCCTGTTTTAATTGATAACAAAGTACTTACTTGTACTTCATTTGGATTAAAATTTTCACGATGAACAGTTTGTGCTTGAAACAACAAATCATTAAATGGAAGCTCTAATAAGGTTTTTACTTCGTCATGAGTCCAATCATGACGGATCTGACTGTTTTGATTAATGACTGATTGATTGAGTTGAACCATTGCGCTACTGCCTATTCTAATTGAAATTGCATCATACTTTATTAACGGGTAGTCTATGGCGCATTACTAACTTGTCAACCAAAACACCATTAATAAGTTAACATATGAGCAATAAACATACAGAACTACTTGATTTTGATCGTCAACATATTTGGCACCCTTATACATCAATGTCCGATCCATTGCCTTCTTACCTTGTTGAATCAGCTAAAGGTGTTGAGATTTCTTTAGTTTCAGGTGAATCACTCATAGATGGTATGTCGTCTTGGTGGTCTGTTCTGCATGGTTATAACCACCCTGTATTGAATCAAGCGCTAATTGAACAAGCACAAAACTTTTCTCATATTATGTTTGGTGGTCTTACCCATCAACCTGCTGTTGAATTAGGTAAAAAACTGATAAACCTTACACCAGAAGGTTTAGATAAAGTATTTTTCTCTGATAGCGGCTCTGTTGCCGTTGAGGTTGCCATTAAAATGGCATTACAATTTTGGCAAAGCAAAAGTGAGACTAACAAACATCGATTAATGACCGTTAGAAATGGTTATCACGGTGATACATTTGCAGCAATGTCAGTGTGTGATCCTATTACAGGCATGCATCAGATCTTTGAACGAGTATTGATGAAGAGCATTTTTGCTCCTGCACCTAAAATATATATCAATGATGAATGGAAAGACGATGAGATGTTAGCGCTAGAAGCGTTATTTAAAAAACATCATCATGAAGTAGCAGCATTTATTATTGAGCCAATTGTTCAGGGAACAGGCGGCATGCGTTTCTATCATCCAAATTACTTAAAAGCAGTTCGTCAATTATGTGATAAATACCAAGTTCTCTTTATTGCTGATGAAATAGCCACAGGCTTAGGGCGTACAGGGAAATTATTTGCTTGTGAATGGGCTGAAATTTCACCAGACATAATGTGTTTAGGTAAAACTTTAACTGGTGGATATTTAACTTTAGCTGCCACTTTATGTACCAATAATATAGCTAAAACGATCAGTGAAGGTGAAGCGAGTTGCTTTATGCATGGCCCTACTTACATGGCAAATCCGCTAGCTTGTGCTGTTGCTAATGCAAGTATTGATTTACTTATCAAGCAAAATTGGAAAGAAAAAGTCTCCATATTGGAGAATCAACTTAATAATGAATTATTACCGTTAGATAATTTTGAAAAAGTAAAAGACACTAGAGTATTAGGCAGCATAGGCGTTGTTGAAACTCACGAAGCAGTTAATGTGGCAAATATTCAAAAACGTTTTGTTGAATTAGGGGTTTGGATACGCCCATTTGGGAAACTTATTTACATTATGCCACCATTGGTTATTAACCCTAAACAATTATCTAAATTAGTAAATGCTATAAAAACAGTATTAAATGAAGATAACTGTTTTATTAAATCATATTGATTACTATATAAATAACCCAAGCAAGAGAGATACTGAAAAGTAAGATCACATTAAATCGTTTATTATCACTTCTTCTTCGACTCCGGTATTTATGAACAATTAGTGAGACATAACTTAATAGTGCGCTTAACCATAACAGCAAATATAAATATCCTGTTAATGGTGTGAGCCAGAACTTACGAATACTAATATTATGATATCGGAGCACACCATAATTCGTTTCCGGCGCTGCATAGTAAGAAACCACTAATGCAACAGTAAATATTAACCAAGCTAAAATAGTAAAAATTCGAATAACTTTAAGCCATAAATCTTCAGATTTTCTTCTTTCTATTTTCTCAGAATCCATGAAAAGTCCCTGCACTTTAGAATATTTGTACTTTTAGTTGATTTTTAAGCTACAAAACTCAATTTTTACTTGTTAAACCTTATCATCACGGTAACATATCCCTCCTAAAATCGAGAACAAATTTTAATAGTAAAGAGGTTGATAAATGTCAGTTATAGCAATTACTGATGTCTTAGCAGGACAATACCCTGTAAACGAAGAAATAACTATAAACGGTTGGATCAGAACTCGCCGTGATTCTAAAGCAGGTATTTCATTTTTAGCGATCCATGATGGTTCATGCTTTGATGCCATTCAAGCGATTACACCTAATGAATTAGACAATTATCAATCAGAAGTTTTAAAACTTACTACTGGTGCAGCAGTTGAAGTTACAGGTATTTTAGTCGAATCTCCGGGTAAAGGTCAGTCATTTGAAATTCAAGCAACAAAGGTTGATGTACATGGCTTAGTTGATGATCCTGACACATATCCTATGGCTGCAAAACGCCATAGTATTGAATTTTTACGTGAACAAGCTCATTTGCGTGCGAGAACCAATATTGGTGGGGCTGTTACTCGAGTTAGAAATAGTTTAGCTCAAGCTGTTCATCGCTTTCTTCACAGTAAAGGTTATTTTTGGATCAGCACCCCATTAATTACTGGTTCTGATTGTGAAGGTGCTGGCGAAATGTTTCGTGTAAGTACGCTTGATATGGAGAACCTGCCAAGAAATGACAAAGGTGAAGTTGATTACAAGCAAGACTTTTTTGGCAAAGAAACTTTCTTAACTGTATCAGGTCAATTAAACGTTGAAACATATGCTTGTGCACTTTCAAAAGTTTATACTTTTGGCCCTACTTTTAGAGCTGAAAACTCCAATACAACTCGTCATTTAGCTGAGTTTTGGATGATTGAACCAGAAATTGCATTTGCTGATTTATCTGACGCAGCAGATCTTGCAGAAGAAATGTTAAAATATGTATTCTCTGCTATTTTGGAAGAACGAGCTGATGATATGGCTTTTTTCCAACAACGTGTCGATAAAACAGTACTTGATCGTTTAAATTCAGTAATTAACAACGACTTTGTTCGCCTTGATTATACTGATGCTATCACTATTTTAGAGAAATGCGGTAAGAAATTTGAAAACCCAGTGTCTTGGGGAGTCGACTTAAACTCAGAGCACGAACGTTACTTAGCTGAAGAACATTTCAATGGTCCTGTAGTTTTACAAAATTATCCAAAAGATATTAAGTCGTTTTATATGCGCTTAAATGATGACGGAAAAACCGTAGCGGCTATGGACATATTGGCACCTGGTATAGGTGAAATTATTGGTGGTAGCCAACGTGAAGAACGTTTAGATGTACTTGATTCTCGTCTAGAAGAAATGGGCTTAGATCAAGAAGATTATAGTTGGTACCGTGATTTACGTCGTTATGGCACCGTTCCTCATTCTGGCTTTGGTTTAGGTTTTGAGCGTTTAGTTGCATATGCAACCGGTATGCAAAATGTTCGTGATGTAATCCCATTCCCAAGAACACCTAACAACGCAACATTCTAAACTAGCATTGTAAGTTGTTAAATTAATAAAGCCCTTTACTATTATTTAGCAAGGGCTTTTTTATTTGTAACTAAAGAAATTGATTGATTAATCAATTAATTGATATTGTTCTTTCAAAATTTCAATTATTTCTGCTTTTGGATTTTCTGACAATACAATTTCTTTGCCAGTAATTTTTTCAGCGATCGCAATATATGTGTCTGAAACAGCTTTCAACACTGACGCTGGTAGTTCATTATCATTTGCAAGTGCTTCTCGTTCTGACATACGGTCTTTATTTAACAAGATATCTGGATCAGGAAAATGATTTAGTAGCAATTGACGGAAACCTTCTTTTGAGTTTTCAACTACATTCCCTACTCTGTATTGCTTACCATCCCAGATACGAGAAGAGTCAGGTGTACCGACTTCATCCATATAAATTAGTTTATCGTTTCCTGCCTTATCTTTAACGTAACCAAATTCAAATTTAGTATCGACAAAAATTTGGTCTAACTTTGCTAAAGCTTCAGAAATGACATCAAAGCCTTCCGTTAATAACTGTTCATATAAGGCAATATCTTCAAGCGATTTAAAATTAAATGCAGCAAAATTATCTTCGATATTTTTTCGAGTAATATTAACGTCATCTACAGCAGGAACACCTTGGATGTTTTCAAGAATACCTTTAGTTGATGGGGTTTGAAGCAATTCAGGCAATTTAGTGTCTTTTTTTAATCCTTCAGGAAGTGCTATACCACAAAAATCACGTTCACCTTTTGTATATGAGCGCCACATTGAACCTGTGATGTATTGACGACAAATAGCTTCAATCATCACTGGTTTTGCTTTTTGAACAATCCAAACAAATGGATGTGGAATATCGAGAATATGACTATCTGCTAAACCTTTCTCTTTAAATAATTTAAACCAATGATTTGAGATTGCATTTAATGAAGCGCCTTTTCCTGGTACTCCTTTCATGCCCCCTTCACCTTTCCAAATACAATCAAAAGCTGAAATTCGATCGCTAATAACCATAATTGCTAATGGTGTATCTGATTGAACATCATAACCTTTTTCTTCAATTAAACGTTTGCTATCAGAATCTGTTAACCAATAAACAGAACGAACTTTACCGCTATGCACTGGTGCATCGGTACGAATGGGTAAATCATTGTTTACTGCTAAAACTTGATCAGCAAGACTCATAATAAGACCTTAAATTCCTATAGTGGGGTTTAAACCTTTAGGTAAACTCACTTGAATAATTCAGTTTACCTAAACACTTAAAATATTTTTTGATTAAAGATTATACCTGACGATTAAGTCAAGTTTATTCTTTTTTAAATAAGAAAAGGACGCCGAAGCGTCCTTTCTAAAAGCTATTATTCAAATTTATGCTAAAGAAGCTTGTGCTTTTTCAACTAAAAATGTGAATGCTGCTTTGTCGTATACTGCGATGTCAGCTAGGATCTTACGATCGATTTCAATCGAAGCTTTTTTCAAGCCATTGATGAAACGGCTGTAAGATAAACCATTTTGACGAGCTGCTGCATTTATACGAGCAATCCAAAGTTGACGGAATTGACGTTTACGTTGACGACGGTCACGGTAAGCGTATTGTCCAGCTTTAGTTACAGCTTGAAAAGCAACACGATATACGCGACTACGAGCACCGTAGTAACCTTTCGCTTGCTTTAGAACTTTTTTATGACGTGCGCGTGCTACAACACCGCGTTTTACTCTAGCCATTTTATATCTCTCCTATTAACCGTGACGTAAAAGTTTTTTAACTGACTTAATGTCAGAAGCGGCGATCATGCTTTTAGCACGAAGATGACGCTTAACTTTAGTACGGCGCTTAGTCAAAATATGACGTAGACCCGCTTGTTTGAATTTGTAGCCATTAGCTGTCGGTTTAAAGCGCTTTGCAGCACCTTTGTTAGTTTTCATTTTAGGCATTGAATTTACTCCACATTGCCATTGAAATTTAGTAACTTAGGCGAAAATCATAATGATTAATAATCAATGATTTTACTTTCAGGCCTAAAATTACCCGTTAAAAACAATATCGGTGAGTGAGTAACAAAAGTCATTCACTACTTGCATTTACCGAGTATTGATTATTTTTTTGGTGCTAAAACCATCACCATTTGTCGCCCTTCCGCTCTACGAGGGAAAAACTCAACTACTGTTAGTTCTGCTAAATCGTTTTTAACGCGAGTCAACAATTCTAAACCGAGTTCTTGGTGGGCCATTTCGCGACCACGGAAACGTAAAGTTACTTTAACTTTATCGCCACCTTCTAAAAAGCGTTTCAGGTTACGTAGTTTAACCTGATAATCGCCTTCATCTGTACCAGGACGGAATTTAATTTCCTTGACCTGTATTTGTTTCTGCTTTTTACGCTGTTCTTTTTGCTCTTTACTTTTTTCGTAAAGAAACTTTCCGTAGTCCATTACTCTAAGAACTGGAGGCTTAGCTGTAGGGCTAATTTCAACAAGGTCTACACCTGCTTCATCCGCTTGGTCCATTGCTTCATCTAATGAAACTATGCCACCTGGCTCGCCGTCAAATTTAATTAAACGAACTTCATTGCCTGGAATACCTGTAATTAACTCATTTAAACGATGTGCTGGCTCTTTTTGCCCGCCTCGTTGTCCACCTTTAATAGCCATGTTCCTCCAAAGAACTTTGTACCAACTTTATCTATTCATTATTATTAGATGTTGGATTAATAAAAATAATGCCCATTTAACTTATTACTTAGAACGTTTAACTACGAGAGTTAACTTCGTCACTTAATTTAGCAATAAAGTCATCAACCGACATTTTACCTAAATCTTCACCACTTCGAGTTCGTATTGCTATTTCGCCAGCTTCCATTTCTTTATCACCGACAACTAACAAATACGGAACACGCTTTAAAGTATGCTCGCGGATTTTAAAGCCTATCTTCTCATTTCTCAAGTCTAGTTTTGCT
>JAGSHH010000179.1 GCA_023954655.1 Colwelliaceae bacterium | reverse complement strand
CTAGCGACAATAGCGACGTAGAACCACCTGATCCCATTCCGAACTCAGTAGTGAAATGCGTTAGCGCCGATGGTAGTGTGGGAGTTCCCATGTGAGAGTAGGACATTGCTAGGCTTCTAATTAGAAAAGCCCGCAACATTGTTGCGGGCTTTTTGCTATCTGCTATTTAAAAAAGACAATAGGGCTCAGTCCCAACAACGCCTATCCCTAACCAAAATAAACAGTAGTGGTCGCTCTTGTGCATCCATGCCCTCACGACATTAGTGCGTCCATGCACGTCAAATGGGTTAGCACCGCAAGGTTGAGAGTGTGTAGGTGTTGTGAGAGTAGGATATTGTTAGGTTTCTAATTAAGAAAAAAGGCTATCCTTATGGATAGCCTTTTTTTGTGCGTGAAAGTTAATAAATCTATTATGGCTTATATATTCCCATGGTGATTTTGAGACGTTTAAATTGTGATAATTGATCAAGTACTTCAACAACCTTTTGATAATTTGTATCTTCGTTTGGTCTAAAGATAATATTCTCGGTTGCATGATTGGCAATAAAGTGTTCAATTCTTGCAGGAAGCCTTTCAATATCGACAATTTTTGTATTGAAGTAAACAATATCGTTAGCATCGATGTGAATCATAATATTATCAGATTGAGTATTTGATGATTTGCTAGCTTTTGACTTTTCGACAAGAAAACCATTTTCTTTTACAAAAGAAGTAGTGACAATAAAAAATATTAATAGAATAAACACAATATCTAACATTGGGGTCATATCGACTCCTGCGTCTTTTTCTAATCTTTCAACCATGTTTCTTCTACGCATAATTATCCTTAAAGAGGAATAATAAAGATGAAGCTTTACATATAACTATATGCTTAACTTTATATACGTATAGTAAGAGGTTGTGTTTTTTTTGTTCTAAATCAATGTTGTGTAGTAAAGCTTTAACTGAGTAGTTAATTCATTATTTTAATATAAATTTAATCGGTTTGTTCTGCTTCACGAATTCGTTCAAGTCTTGCCTGCTCTTCTTCATAAGCGGCTTTTATTTCTTCAATGACATTATCTACATTTGCAGATTTATTGTTGTCTTTAAAGCTACCAGTGAGTTCAGTATCAGGAGTGAGTTCACTCTTTTCATAAAGTGACCACATTTCTTGTGCGTAACGACTTGAAAGTAATTCAGGAGCAAACTGTCCATAATAAGTTGTCATATTGTTGACATCACGTTCAAGCATTTTTTTTGCATTATTATTGGCTGCGGCATCTACAGCTTGAGGGAGATCTATAATGACAGGGCCGTACTCATCAACTAAGACATTGAATTCAGATAAATCGCCATGAACAACTCCAGCACATAACATTCTCATGATATAAACCATCACAACTTCATGATCTTCTCTTGCTTGTTCTGCATCCATAACAACGTCATTTAAACGAGAAGCGACATCGCCATGTTCATCAGTTATTAATTCCATTAGAAGGACGCCGTCAAAACAACCATATGGTTCAGGTACTCGAACTCCTGCACTCGCTAATAGATATAGAGCATCTACTTCGGCATTTTGCCAAGCTTCTTCTTGCTGGTTGCGCCCATACTTGGAACCTTTTTCCATTGCACGTGCACGTCTACTATTCCTACTTTTTCTACCTTCTTGATATTGAGCTGCTTTTTTGAAACTGCGTTTGTTAGCTTCTTTATATACTTTTGCACACCTGATCACATCACCGCACCTAACAGTATAAACAGTAGCTTCTTTACCACTCATCAATTGGCTAATAACTTCATCAACTAATCCATCATCAACAAGTGGTTGTATACGTTTTGGTGTTTTCATTATTTTGGTGAATTTCCCCAAGGATCAAAAGTTTCATTACTTTGTTTATTACTGTTGTTTTTAGTTCTTTTATCTCGAAAATGCTCTTTTGACTGTGAAGAACTTGTTTTACTATAACTGTGAGGTTTATTGTTGCTTCTGACTGTAGGATCAGGAGCTTCTCCTCTTATTAACACTTTTGGCTCTCTAGGTTGCTGATGTGCAGGTATAATACGTTGTCGAGGGGTGATCTCATACTGCGTATCATCTGCTTTTGGTAAATTCTTAAAAGTATAGAGATAGAAACGTTCCATCTTTTCTCGCGCCCATTCAGTTTTTCGTAAAAACTTTAAACTAGAGGCAATAGTAGCTCTATTTTTAAAACAATTAATATTGGTATATTCTGCGAGAATTTCGAAACCATAATGATTAACCAATTCATTTAAAAGGGTATCGAGTTTTAAACCATGTAATGGATTGTTTAGTTGCTGATCTTCAATTGTCATATGTAAACGGACATAATAATTAAACTAATTATCATTATTATATACTGATGCCATACAGATATACGAGATAGAAATAAATAAAGTCTAATTATGCATGTAATTATAATGTATTGAAGGGGATTAAGAGCATCTACTGATTCATTTTCAAAGGTCTAAGCTGTGTATACAGAAAACATATCTTTTATTCATCTTTAATCAGTGTTGGATATTTTTTCATTAGGCACTTATTACACAAAGTTAAGTAATTATTTAATAATTCTAAAAATATAACTATTTGATTATCAAAATATGCAAAAAATATTGCCAGGCCTAATGATAAAAGTGGTGTATATAATAATGAATTTAAAATGTCTGATGGGTTTAAAATATTCAGAATTATTGGCATGCTCACAACAATAGTAGCTAATATTCGATATAAATATTTAATAAATGTTAAAATCATCGTCAACTCCTCTTTAACACTGCTTTCATTTGATGGGAGTATAATAATGTGATTTTATTTAGTCTTCAAAAGGATAATATTCACACTATTGGTGAATTTAATTCACCTAAACTGTTTTAGGTACTTCACTGTTTAGATCGACCATGTTTGGTGATTGAATGAGCCAATTAAGAAAACATTGAATGTCATGGCGATCTTTATCTTCTTCACGGTAAACAGCATAAAGGGAGCGACCAAAAGAAATAGTTTTATTAAAAGGATTAATAAGAAGTTTCCTTTTGATTAATGAATTTTCAATAGGCATCAACGCTAAACATAGACCTAACCCTTGCTCAGCTGCATGTAATGATGATTCATAATTATTGAATGTTAAATTATGATTAAAATCAATTTTATTTAAGCCTGTAGCTTCAGACCAGGTTTGCCAAATATTGTCCATACTAGTTAGGTCAATTAAAGGTACGTCTTTTATTTGCTCAACAGAATTTAAGTTATGCTTATTAGCAAACTCTTGAGAGCACAGTGGAGCGATTTTAATATCTAATAACTTTCTCTTAGCTATATTAGGCCAATCGCCATGACCAATTCTAATAGCAAGATCAAAGTCCTCATATCGAAAGTCAGTAATATCTAAACCTGTTTCTATTCTTATACCAATTTCAGGGTGTGCATGTTGAAATAACCCAAGCTGAGGGAGGATTACATTCGATGCCATTGTAGAGAATGTAGATATTTTCAAGTTAGGTGAAAGGTACTTCCTTTTAACAGCCTTAGTGCCTTGATCAAATTGTTCTAGTCCTTGTTGAACGTAACTAAGGTACATTTTACCCGCTGTATTTAAACTTACTCCTCTACTTTTACGAATAAAGAGCGGAAAACCGATATGTTCTTCAAGTGATTTTATCTGATGACTTACTGCTGAGGGAGTAAGAAATAACTCTTCACTAGCTAACTTAAAACTTTCTAATCTTGCAGAAGCTTCAAAGATGCTAAATAAATGTAGAGGAGGAAGTTTTTTAGACATAATTTATGATTAAGTGTGAAGATAATGATTAATCCTATATTTTTAACATACTGTCTGTCATTTTGGGAAGTTGATTGGTGAATTTAATTTACTTATGTTTTTGAATGATTAGGTTTGTTTGATACTAAACGTGATATTAAATAATGAATAAGATATTCTATCATTTGATCATTAAACTAGGTTTTATTATGCGTTTTACAGTTACAGCTTTTCTTTTAATTATTTTCATAATATTACAATCAGGGTGCACAGTGATTACAACTACAGTTGGTGTTGCTTCTGCTGTTGTCGGCGGTGCTATTGAAGTTGTTGATACTGTTACACCTGATATTCTTGACGATGATGACGATGATGACGATGATGACGACGGAATAAATAATTAAGTAAAACCCATAATCGATATAGATAATTAGTTTAATCAAATAAAAAAAGTTTTATTTCATAGGTTAAATCAGCGATTAATGACCTGAGAATAAATATTAATAATTAATAAGAGTTGAAAATAATGAACAATCAGAAAGCTTACCCTATTGGTGAACCTGATAAAAAATGGGGGAGTGTTGAGAAACAACAATGGTTTTTACAACAAAGTATTAAGCGCTCATATCAAGAAGAAGTATTAACACAAATTAATAAATTACAGAGTGATTTTGATATTACTCAATACGGTGCTTTATCAATTGATGAGTCTCGTTATCCGTTATTTGTAATAAAAACCAAAAATTTTGATGAAAATAAAAAGACAATTTTAGTTACTGGTGGAGTACATGGTTATGAAACCAGTGGAGTGCATGGAGCATTAGATTTTGTCAAAAATCATGCTCAACAATATAGTCAGTTTTTTAATATTATTGTCGCTCCTTGTTTGAGCCCTTGGGGTTATGAAACTATTAATAGATGGAATCCTAAAGCCATTGATCCAAATCGTTCTTTTTATGAAGAAAGCCCGGCAGAGGAATCAGCCGCGTTAATGGCCTATATAGAATCATTGAACTTAACGCTAATTGCCCATTTTGATTTGCACGAAACTACAGATACAGATAATTCAGAATTTAGACCTGCATTAGCAGCTCGTGATGCAACAGTACACGACAATTGGAATATTCCTGATGGCTTTTATTTGGTAGGAAACAGTTTAAACCCTCAATCTGATTTTCAAACGGCCATTATTAAAAGTGTTGAAAAAATTACTCATATCGCACCTGCAGATGAAGATGGCAAGTTAATCGGCGTTGAATTATCTGGAATGGGTATTATTTATTATGCAGCTAAAGAGCTTGGTTTATGTATGGGGTTTACCGAAGCAGAATATGTTACTACAACTGAAGTCTATCCTGATAGCCCATTGGTTGATAATGAAAATTGTAATTTAGCACAAGTTGCAGTTATAACAGGTGGTTTAGACTTTATTTTATCGAAGGACAAGTTTTAATAATGATTTAATAAGTTTTATTGATCTAAAGTTATATTGTAATTGCATTACTGCTTGATAAAACATCTGAACATGGTATTTTCCTTTTAAATTATTTTATAGAGATAACTTTTATGCCTAAGGCAAGTGACATAAAGAAAAACGCAGCAATAGAACACAATGGTAAAGTATTAATTGTAAAAGACATCGAACGGTCTGTTCCTCAAGGAAGAGCAGGTGGCAGTTTATATCGTATGCGTATGTATGATGTAGTAACTGGAGGTAAAATTGATGAAACATTCAAAGATTCAGATATGTTAAATTTTGCTGACTTGAGCCGTCGTGCATCAATGTTTTCTTATATTGACGGTGATGAGTATGTATTTATGGATAATGAAGATTACACTCCATATAACTTAAATAAAGAATCAATTGAAGATGAAGTTGTTTTCATCACTGAAGATACCGAAGGCTTATCGGTAATACTTGTTGATGGTTCTCCGGTAGGTGTTGATTTACCTTCGAGTGTTGAGCTCGAAATCATTGAAACAGACCCTTCAATTAAAGGTGGCTCTGCAACGGCGAGAACCAAACCTGCAATTCTAACTACGGGGTTAACTATACAAGTACCTGAGCATGTTTCAACAGGTGATAAAGTTAAAGTAAATACCGAAGAACGCAAGTTTATGGGGCGTGCTGATAAATAAATTCAGCTTTAAGACTAAGCAATATCTTGTTAAAAATATTTATAAAAGGATATACCTCCAATAGGTATATCCTTTTTTATTAATTATAATCTCTAGTTCTTAGGTGCTTTTACTTACTTTGTAAGCATCAAAATTCATTTCTTCAATTTTAAATCGCCCTAATAATGCGCCAATGCTAAATAGAGCAAGCACTTGAAAATATAGACTGTTTATCAAAACCTCTAGGTAATTTAATTCATTAATGTTTACCCACGAATGCAGCATTAAATAGATAGAAACAAAAATACTGGTAAAAAGTAAAGATTGTAAAACGAATTTTGTTTGCTTATTTCTCTCGACATTCTCTATATAAGGATCTCGTCTTTTCCCATATAAATTAGCCATGCCCAATACGATAAACATAATATTAACTAAAGTTATCGTACCTATTTTAATTCCAACATCAAGATTGATTGAAAAGTTACTAATAAATAACTCAAATAAGACAAAACCAATATATGTAAATACCGCTAAGAGCAAATGAATGGGGTGAATAAAATCAAATAGTCGTCTGGGCTGTAAGTCAGCTTTTCGACTGGTTTGAGTGTTTTGCTGTCGCATTAATTTTAAATGTTTAAACCCTAAAACTTCTAATATAAATAAAGGGATAAACTGAGACATGCCATACAGTAGTGGTAAATCATCTAAAATATTCAGATGTTCACGATAATCAGGGACAATAAAAAGAAAGTATGAAAGTAGAAATATACCGATTAAGGCAAAAAAATGATTTAAATATTTAAAAACGAGTTTAATGGTATTAATTCTATCAACAGAAATTGGATAAAGTTTAGGGTATTCGCTTTCAGGACAGTGCGTTAAAACATAGTCTATTCTTCTAATCACTTGTTTTGGATAAAAGTATGATAAAAACCAAATTTGGCACATTAATACTAATAGTATCATTACTGAAATTGTCATTATTATTCCTTAATGTTTGTTATTGTTCATTACATGGGTGAACGCAATTCGTATTTCAGAATCAGTTGCCCCCGCTTCTCTTAGCAAGGTAATTGCTTCTTCTAACTTTTTAGTGAGTATATGACTGATATCAAAATTACTGTTTTGAATTGCATCAGCATGTACAAATGTTCCCCTATAGCCTTTAGCTTGGATAACAGCATCCCTT
>JAGSHH010000119.1 GCA_023954655.1 Colwelliaceae bacterium | reverse complement strand
CTATTTAACCCTTTATGTTCTTTATTACCGATTCTAAAATCTTTTAGAAGGAAGCCTTTATTTTCCTTAGACCGCAGACCGCATTCTGACGCTGTTCGAATCAACAGTTCGTCACGCTTACTAGTTGCAAGTCTAATAAACGCCTGACGCACGCTTGGGGTTAAATATTTTATGGCTGTACGCCGTGTTGTGTTCATTCGAGCAACACTTTTTAAAGTTGGATCTATGTATAGCTTTTTTCGATTACTAAAACCGGTAAATTCAAGATAATTGTAATATGAAATTAGTGCACTTAAGTGTTGAGAAGTTGATTCAGTACCTTTACATTCAACTTCTATTAAATGGTGGTTCAGATAATAGTTAATAATTTTATCTGGTATATTGTGATGCATTTGAAGGGAAACATGTTTTGATACTTGGGAGTATTTTTTTACCCACTCTAAAAAATTTCCAAGCTTAAATAAGTTCGTATTCACGAGGTTTTCAGATATATCTCTCAAAGCTAAGATATATTCATTAATCGACATGTCAGAGTTATTAGCTTTTACAAGTTGATAATCTTGGTGTTGAGTGGATATAAACTCTGAATAAAACGAGGGAAGAACTAAGAAACGTTCAGAGTCATCGACAAATAATTTGCAACCATGTTTTTCTGATTTATAAGAGTACATACATTTACTTCATTCTTGGTATGGCTCAAATATAGAAAAGATTATAATTAAATCAAGTACGAAAACTTACTTATCATGATGGCTTGCATTTCAACTTCTGGCAACTCAGGCATTTATCAGGTTCTTCTTTTGGTTAAAGGGCAAGTTTGTTCATACGTTCAACAAAAGCCTTAGCAAATCGCAATGGTGATTCGTCATCCATATTAAAATATAATGATGGCTCGATAAGCTCAGCTTCCATTAATGCAAAACCTGTTTGATGACGAACAAAGTCAACACGGGCATATAATGGCATTTGGTGGAGTTTACTAATTGCAGCCATACATTGATTTGCATGTTCGACCAATATAGGTTCTGGCTCAATAGTAGTTAACCGTCCACCATGCTCTTCTTGAACACGAAAATCATTATCCTTTGGCGTTTTTAAAATAGCGTGGCTGTAATTTCCATTGAAATAAAATAAAGAATATTCACCTTCAGCTAAAATATGCTCCATAAATGGCTGGATCATAAAATCGCGTTCTTGAAAGGCAGTATTCATTTCACCTATTTTTTGAGTGGCATTTTGTCTATTTAACCAAAAAGTATTATCGGCATTTGCACTTATCCGCGGTTTTAGAACGATCTGCTCTTGTGAAAAGTGTTTGAAATAATCGGCTAAATCCTGCTCTGAGATAATTTCAACATCTTGCAAAGCATCACGCCATAACGTAGGAACTAAATTAACACTTAGTTTTTCTAAATCTTTTAAATATATTTTATCGATATTCCAACGAACAATTTCAAGACTATTTTCCAAATGAGCTGATGATTGTTCAATATTTTCAAGTACATTTAAAAAAGCAGGAGCATCCTCTTGGTAATCCCAAGGAGTACGAATAATAACCGCTTGATATTTTTCCCAATCAACGCTGTTATCTCGCCACGAAATGACATCAACTTGCCAGCCAAGCTGCAATAAGTGTGGCTCGATTAAATGATCATAAGCTTCGAAATCTTCTAAGCAGTCCATCGATAAAATAGCACATAGTTTCATTTATATATTCCTATAAACATATTGAGTATTATCAACCAAACACTTGAATTGGCAGTAGTTGATTATAAAGTTGCATCGGTAAAGAGAGCCATTGTTTGGATTGGTGTCTAAAAATTAATAATTGATCGGTTGTTGCATGAATACTTAAAACAAACGGTAATTCTTGCCCGGCTAATTCCACACTTACAATTAATGCAAGTTGTTCATCTATATCAGCAGGGGCTTCAATGTCACTGCCAATAGTTTGCTGCCAAGCCATCATCATTTGCTCTAATGCTTGCCCACTAATGTTGGCAGGAATTGCCCGCCACGTTTTACCTATACGCTCTATTTTTATTTGCTGATTTATCGTCATCGTTAAAACGACAGCATTAGGACCCAAAATTGTATTTTCATGCAGAATTTCTTCAGAAGAAGGCTTAGATGAAAAAACATTATCATGGGTAGCATTGATTAATAAAATAAATCCTAATACCGCAAAAATAATCACGTTATTCCATCCTGCACGAGAAAACTTGATCATAAATATCTTCCTAAAACAAATCGCATCAAACGTTTAAAATAACCTGTTACACATCATACGAAACAAACAAATAAATCGCAGCGATTATTTTCTAAAATTACCATATAATTACGACACAATAATAAATAACATTCACCGAAAAGGTTTTTCAAAATGAACAAAAGCCAAGCAAAAAAATTAATAACAATCATGCTCCCCTTTGTTTGTAGCCTCAGTTTTAATGTTCAAGCAAATGACAAAAATACTACTAAGCAATTCAATCAGCTAATTGATGAACATTGGCAAACAGCCAATAAAGAACAAATATTTTTCCGTAAAGATCCAGATGCCTTTCGTATGAATGGTAAATTACCTGAGATGTCGAAAAAAGGTCGTGATCGTCGTGAAAAATATAATAACGAGTTATTAAAACGATTAACCAAAATAGACCTAAAAGATTTATCTCCTGAAGATCAAATCACCTATCGTTTATTTAAATATGAACGTCAAACTGAAGCTAAAAGTTACCAACAGCTTGATCACTTATACCCAATGAATTATTACTCAGGTTTTGATAGCTATTTCGCTGGTGCACCTGCAAATATGTCTTTTTTAACTAAAACGGATTACCAAAATTATTTGATTAGCTTGGCAGATTTCCCCCGTTATAACCAAGAACATATTACAACTTTAAAAGAATCTATTTCGACTGGGCATGTACATTATTGTGAAACCTTTAAGAATTATCATCAAGGCATTCAACAGCATATAATTGATGATGTAGAACAAAGTGTATTTTATGCTCCATTTGCAAATATCCCTGCAAATATAACTCAAACAGATAAAAATATTTTTATTCAAGAAGGCAGAAAATTAATAAAAGACACTATTATTCCTGAATATAAAAAGTTTTATCAATTTTTTACTAATGAATACATGGCTAGTTGTCGTAGCGAAGTAGGAATTAGCGAACTTGCAGGAGGTAAAGATTATTACAAATATCTCATTGAATTCTATACCACAACAAATATGTCAGCCGATGATATTCATCAATTAGGTTTAGATGAAGTAAAACGGATCCGTGAGGAAATGCAAACGATCATGACTGAAGTTGCTTTCAAAGGTGACTTTAAATCTTTCATTGAGTTTTTACGCACCGATGATAAATTTTATACTACCAGTGAACGTGACTTACTCGAAAAGGCAAGTTACATAACCCGTAAAATGGCTGCGCAGCTTCCAAAATGGTTTTCTAAGCTACCTCAACAAACCTTTGATATAAAACCAGCACCAAATGGTGGCGCATATTACGTCGCTTCAGATGGCAGTGGTACAACTTCCGGCACATACTTTTTAGATACCAAAGATTTAAAAAGTCAGCCACTTTACACGCTGGAAGCATTAACCTTCCATGAAGGTGAACCAGGTCATCACTTTCAAAGTGCGATAGCGCAAGAAGTTGACATGGCCGAATTTAGAAAAACGCTTTATCACGCAGCTTATGGTGAAGGTTGGGGCTTATATTCAGAGCGTTTAGGTAAAGAAATTGGCTTTTATCAAGACCCATACAGTGATTTTGGTCGTTTAACTTATGAAGCTTGGCGAGCATGTCGATTAGTTGTTGATACAGGTATTCACGCAAAAGGTTGGTCACGCCAACAAGCTATAGACTTTTTAGCTGAAAATACTGCATTAAGTATGGCGGATGTAATTGCTCAAATTGATCGCTACATAAGCTGGCCTGCACAGGCTTTATCATACAAAATCGGTGAAATAAAAATCCGTCAATTACGCGCATTAGCAGAAAAAGAATTAGGCGATAAATTTAATGTTCGTTTATTTCATGACCAAATGCTGAAAAATGGTAGTTTACCGTTAGCACTACTAGAAGAGTTAACGAACGATTGGATTGAACAACAAAAATAACACCTGATTCATTGCCTGATGTGATGTGTTTAATAGGAAGCACAGCATCAGGCAAAACATTCTCTAAATATTGTGACTTTGTGCCACCTTCAAAATAAGCAACCATACATTGAGCCACTTTTGCCAAGTTACCTTTGATTAATTTACTGCTCATTTGTTTATTCGAGAGTTTGATTATCTTAAAACCCTAACCTATTCTTATTGCTTCAATATCTGAATCCACATAATAAAAACTAGGGCATTCAAAATGCAATTCCGTCTATTATTAATACTTGTTTTATCATCATTGTTAGTCAACTTTAGCTGTCTCGCTACAGGTAATGACTCACCATCAAAACGATTTACTGCAATGCGAGTGTTTGATATTGAGTATGCAACCGATCCTCAAATATCGCCGAATGGCAAAAAAATAGCTTATGTAAGACATTCCATGGATAGAATAAATGACAAAGATAAAGGGCAAGTGTGGTTAATTAATGTCGAAGATGGTGTTCATTTTCCACTGACTGATAATGAAGCTCCTTCACATTCTCCACGTTGGTCACCCGATGGAAAAAGCTTACTTTTTTCTACCTCAAATCAAGCTAAGCCAGAATTAAGAGTATATTACTTTCAATCAAATCGAAGTGTTGGATTAGCCCAATTTAGTAGTGCTCCAACACGCGCATCTTGGTCTCCAGACGGAAAGCACATCGCTTTTAATATGTTTGTCAAAGGTAAAAAAAATAGTTTTTCTAAGCCTGTTGATAAACCTGAAGGGGCTAAATGGAATGATGCTGTAAAAGTTTTTGACGAAATCACTTTTCGTTTCGATGGCGCAGGTTATCTTCCCCCTGGCACAACTCAAGTCTTTACACTTCCTGTTAGCGGAGGTTCACCACGCCAATTAACTCACGGTGATGTTGATTTGAATGTTTCAGCTTGGTTAGATAATGATACGGTTTTAGTTACAGGGAATACTTCAAAAGATAGTGATATGGATTTCATTGAAAGTGAAATTTATGCTATTGAATTAAGCGACTTGTCGATGACAACATTAACGAACCGTGATGGCCCAGACAGTGGACCTATTGTATCCCCTAATGGAAGAAAAATTGCCTATATTGGCTATGATGACAAGGTATTGTCTTATCAACATAGTAATCTATATATCATGAATGCCGATGGCAGTGAAGCACGTGAATTAGGTTCAGATTTTACAGGCAGTTTTGGTCAAATAAAATGGGAAGCTAAAAGTAAGTCTATTATTTTTTCATCTGAAGATCACGGCGAAATCAGTTTATACCGGATAAATTTAAAAGGAAAAGTGACTAAAATAATGACAGGTATAGGCGGAGGGTCTATTGGTAGACCCTATGCGGATGGTAGTTTTTCTATAAGTAAGACCACCAAACCCAAAATTGCTTATATGGCAGGATTTTCTGATCGTCCTGCTGAAGTAGGGTTAATTGATTACAATGGTAAAAATAAGCAAACATTAACCCAATTAAATAATGACTTATTGCCGTATCTTGAAATGGCAAAAGTTGAAGAGATAAAAGTAAAATCTAGTTACGACGGCAAAGAAATTGAAGCTTGGATAGCATTTCCACCAAATTTTAAAGCTGATGGCAGCTTCCCTATGATACTTGAAATACATGGCGGTCCTTACACTATGTATGGTCCTTACTTTGCAAGTGAAATACAGCGATATGCCGCGGAAGGATATGTTACTGTTTGGTCAAATCCTCGAGGTTCAACTGGGTATGGTGAAGATTTTTCTCTAGAAATTGACCAAGCATATCCTGGTAATGATTATCACGATTTGATGAGTGTGGTAGACGAAGTGTTAAAGCTTAACTATGTTGACGAGAAGCGTTTATTTGTAACTGGAGGCTCAGGTGGTGGTATTTTAACAGCATGGATAGTTACTAAAACTGATAGATTCGCTGCGGCAGCTTCTATTAAACCAGTAATTAATTGGATGACAATGGCATTGGTGGGTGATATAGCTCCATTTGTCAGACGTCACTGGATACGTGAAGATCCATGGTCTAACCCCGAAGCTTACCTTAAGTTTTCGCCTATTCGTTATGTAGATAAGGTAAAAACACCAACCTTAATGATGGTTGGAGAAGAGGATTACCGAACACCTACATGGGAAGCTGAGCAATTTTATACGGCATTAAAAATGTTAAATGTAGATACCGCACTAATTCGAGTGCCTAGTTCTCCACATTATATTGCATCTCGCCCAAGTCGTTTAATTGCTAAAACAGATAACATTATGGGCTGGTTTGCTAAATACGACCCTGTTAAAAACAACAAAGATAATTAGGGGTTGGATTAAGAAAGATATACTGGCAGGTATTTTTATACCTGCTTTTCATCTTTTACTGCAAAAGTAATTGCCTTTCCATCTGAACAAAATAACTTAGCTTCGACAATACTTTCATCATTGGTAAGCCTAATTTTCCCGATTCCACTGCCGTTTAATAATGTTTTATCAGAATTATCATTGGGTTTTCTAACTCGTATTTTCATACGTCTACGTTTAGTAAACCAGTTTAATGGGGAATAAGTCGCATACAAATAACGGTTTAATTTATCTAACCAAGATAATAATCCCGAAGGGAATTGATTTTTAATGCCACTGCTAGTTACCTGCACTATCTTAGATCTGCTTCGACGGAAACGATGGGTAACATCATAAACAAAGGAATAATGGACATCACCAGACAGAATAATAAATTCAGGTGGTGTTTTAACATGGCGAAAAATATTCAACATAACATTGGCGGTACCTGAATGTGCCATCCAATTTTCTGCATCAACCATCAAAGGTTGACCAAAAAAAGTAAAGATACGCTGAATAGTTTCTATCATTTTTACACCATAAATTGGCGCAGGCGAAACTAGAATAACTTTAGGTTCATTAATAAGCTCTTGCTGTAATTCAGACAATGCTTCCCAGTCCATCAACCCTGATGGCTTAGAAGAGCGGCTTTCTGAACGCCAACGCTGTGTCCGCGTATCTAAAACAACCACTTTCGGCAAAGTTGCTAAGCAATAATGCCATTGTTGCCAGTTTAATAATTGATCAATTAATTGATCTTGTAATGATAATCCTTGTTCAGTAAAAAATTCATCTCTTTTACTATTTAAGGGTATGAATTTTTTAGGCGCATTCCCCCAGCCTTGGCATAACCAATAAGCGATTAAACTATTACCAATAATACGTTTTGAAAAAGGATGACCGTATGCCGCTTCTTCCCAGCCTCTTGTTAAATTCCAATCATCGGTAATATCATGATCATCAAAAATCATATAACAAGGAATATGTGCTAATGCTCTTCTAACACTTGGCAAATTCTTTACAAAACCTTCAATAATCACTAACTCATCTTGATATTGTTTCTGGTATTGAGAAGAAATTTTAGTTGTTGAAAAGTCCACTAACTCCCACAATTCTGGCGACCAAACCAATAAATACATTGCTATATTTTCAGCAAATGTGACTAAATGATTTTTCGAGTTTACCGATGTGAAAATAGGTTTTTTACTGGCCGCAAAAAATTTTTCATAAAGCACTTTGTTAGCATCTGTATGAGGCAGTAATTTGTCTCGTTGATAATAGCAAAGTTCACTATTAAACAATTCTTCACTGCTGTTAACAACGGCACCTTGCCAACTTTCATTATGTAAACCTAACTTTTCGATAACTTGATGAATGGCAACTAACATTGGCCCTGCGACATCATCAGCATAAACTTGATCACCAGACATCATTAACATTGCTGGGCGTTTCGACTTAGTAATAACACTTTCAGCAACGATTACATCAACTTGTTGTAAGCCATCACCACTGTCAAAATGAGGCTTGCGACATGAGCCATGCAGCAACGATTCAATTTCATTGGAAATGACAAAGCTTGGATACTTTTCTTTTTGATATAGAAGCTCAGGTATCAGTTTGCTTAATGAGATATTTTCCTCTTCTTCAGAAAAATAAAAATCATAATGGAGTGCTTTTTGATAAGGAAGCGCTAACTCAAACTCAATTGAAATAAGATGAATAAAAGCATGCTTACCAATAGGAATTATTTGCTGTTCTTGCTCTTTTAATTGCCTGTTAAAAAGTAAATCATCACCATCAAACAACTGGAAATCAAATAAAAATGGCTTGCTCGTAACAAGCCAAAAAGTGACCTGATGACAATCAACATGCCTAACAATCGGGCCGGCAATTAATGCAGGTAAAGGAGGTAATATGTTAATAATAAATTCACTAAAGTTGACAAATTGATATTAGACTTGGTTGCACTTTCGAGTATAACAAGAGAATTTACTCTTTCAATAAATTATCAATCGCTTCCATCAATTTAGTTAAACTTGCTGGTTTTAAAAAGTAATGCTTAATACCTATATCTTTAGCAAGCTCTTCGCTAATGACCTCACTGTAGCCAGTACACATTATGATCGGTAACTCAGGCTGTTTATTCAGTAATATAAGACTTAATTCTTTACCTGTAATATGAGGCATAGATTGATCAGTCAATACTAGGTCAAAAGAATTATTTGGATCATCAAAAGCCTCAAGTGCTTGTTTGCCGTCTTCACAAGCTGTAGTTTGATAACCATATTCTTTAATGAATTCTTGATAAAGTTTTGAGATATGTGGTTCATCTTCAACAATCAATACATGCTTACTTGCTGATTCTGATTTTTTCTCTATTTCAATAACAGGTTCAATGCGGCTTTCGACTACTTTACTATCTTGACAAGTAGGAAAAGTGATAATAAAGCTAGCACCTTGCTCTGGTACACTTTTAACAATAATTTCACCTTCATGGCTTTCAATAATACTTTTGACCACCGCTAAACCAAGACCCGTGCCTTCACCCACTTTTTTAGTAGTAAAGAAAGGGTCAAAAATTTTAGCAACATTATCAGCTGAGATTCCTTGGCCTGTATCGGTGATAGAAAGTCGAACCTGTTCCTTGGGAATAGTTCTATTATCATAAGACAATGTACTTTCTTGTTGTAAATCTATAGCGATAGTTCCGCCACCATCACCAATTGCTTGATGAGCATTAGCACACAGGTTTAACAAAATTTGATGAATTTGAGTTTCATCTCCTTTTATTTGTGGGCAATGGGGATCAATACTACTACTGATATGAATATTTGCTGGTAAAGAAGCACGTATAATCGTTAAGGCATTATTTACAGTTTTAGCGAGATCAATGGTATTCAGCTGCATTGTTTCCATGCGGCTAAATGTCATAATTTGCTTAACTAAATCAGCCGCTCTAACACAACTTTCTTGAATATTTTCAATATAGCTTGTTGTCTTTTTAGGCTCAATTTTACTCATGATAATCATTTCAGAGTTGCCTAAAATAGACGCTAAAATATTATTAAAGTCGTGAGCAATACCTCCTGCTAAAGTACCTAAAGCTTCCATTTTCCGAGACTGTTGAAGTTCTGCTTCTAGTAGAGTTGTTTCACTGATATCACGAGTAATTTCTAAAATGCCCAGTTCATTTCCAGTATCATCTTTTATTAACGATAAAGACATAGACGCTGGAAATTTAGTGCCGTCCTTCCGTGTCTGCGCAAATTCACCATGCCAAGAGCCTTGTCTTCTAACAAGCGGTAATAAATCCAAATCTTTAATAGCGGAGTCTTGGTTAATATCGTGATAATGCAAATCATGCATTTCGTCTGTACTATATCCATATAAACTAACTGAGGCTTGATTACAGTATGTATAATCTCCGTTCATATCTAATAAGTTGATTCCGTCAGCTGAAAGCTGAAACGCATGAGCGAATTTAATTAATCGTTTTTCAACTTTCAAACGTTCAACAACTTCCATGCTTAACTGCTTATTCGCAGTTGAATATTGCCTAGCGCGTATGACAATTTCTAACGTAGTATGGTGTCTTTTCAGCCAATAATAACAACAAATAAAAGTTAACATTAATGAGCTTAGGAAGCCAAACCAAGAAACGCTTATTAAACTAAATGGAGATAATACTT
>JAGSHH010000031.1 GCA_023954655.1 Colwelliaceae bacterium | reverse complement strand
TATCAAAGTGCAGTTGTTAATAAAATTAGCCAAAGAAATAGATTTTAACTATTTGTTGAAATAGTCCGCTTTCGTATCAAAGCTGTCTTAATCGCTAAGTATCTCAAAGGTCCGCTTCTGGCACTTTGCAGACTTAGTTAACGGTACAATATGGTCAAATTCAAGAGTCAAAAGTACCTGAACAGATAAGAGTAATTGTACATAACATGAGTTTTTTTGGGTTTACCTTTCAAAAATAGAATCGAGAATGATGGAAGAGTTAGTCCTTTCTACCCCCTCAAGTGAACAAACAACATTCAAAATTTCACTTAATTTTTCTAGTGTTTGGGCTTGAATTGTGACTAATAAATCGTATTCTCCACTGATAGAATAAATATGACTAATTTGATGATTTTTTCTTAAGGCAACACAAATTGTTTGTCTTAAGTTGGGTTGTACTTTTAAAGATACATTGGCTGAAATAAGTTTATTTGTATATTCATTACCTAGTACAACACTATATGCCTTAATTACGCCATTATTTTCTAACTTCGTCAGCCTATTCTGGATAGCGGTTCTAGAGACTCCAGTTGCTCTGGCAATATCAGATACACTTGCTCGAGCATTACACCTTAATATAGAAAGCAACTCTTCATCTTTTTCAGTTAACAAAATATCCTCTTATTTAATCGTTAAATCATAAAGTGACTATAAATATACATTTTGACATCAATATATGTCAATTTAACTATGAATAATGACGTATTTTTAAGTTATGTCACTTTTTCTGTTAACTCGTCTAGGCTGATAATAGTATTTATCTTAACTAGATCTCTTAAATAAGGAACGATTGTGACAAATTCTTCATCGACAAATGACTTTTATAAACATCTACAAAGTGAAATTAATCAAGTAAAAAAAGATGGTTTATATAAAGCAGAACGAGTAATCACTACTGCTCAACAAGCCAAAATAGCCGTTAATACTGGCGAAGAAGTTGTTAACTTTTGTGCTAATAATTATTTAGGTTTAGCTAATCACCCATCATTAATTTCAGCAGCAAAAGCTGGGTTAGATGAGCATGGTTTTGGGATGGCTTCAGTACGCTTTATTTGTGGTACTCAAGATATTCATAAAACCTTAGAGCAAAAATTATCGAAATTTTTGGGTATGGAAGATACGATTTTATATTCTTCGTGTTTTGACGCTAACGCGGGGTTATTTGAAACATTATTAGGCCCAGAAGATGCGATTATCTCTGATGCGTTAAATCATGCATCAATTATTGATGGTGTACGTTTATGTAAAGCGAAACGATATCGATATGCTAACAATGATGCTGCAGAATTAGAAAAACAGCTCATTGCTGCCGATGAAGCAGGAGCTCGATTCAAACTAATCGCCACTGATGGTGTGTTTTCTATGGACGGTGTCATTGCTAACTTAACTGCGGTATGTGACCTAGCAGATAAATATAATGCGATGGTGATGGTTGATGACTCGCATGCTGTAGGGTTTGTGGGTGAACAGGGGCGCGGAAGTCATGAATATTGTGATGTGATGGGCCGAGTAGATATTATTACGGGTACATTAGGTAAAGCCATGGGCGGTGCTTCTGGCGGGTATACTTCTGCTAAAAAAGAAGTGGTTGAGTGGTTACGACAACGCTCACGTCCTTACTTATTTTCTAATTCACTGGCTCCAGCAATTGTGAATGCTTCGATCCAAGTTATTGATTTATTAGCTGAAGGTGACGAACTTCGTAAAACGTTAAAAGATAATGCGGCATATTTTCGTAAAAATATGGAAGCAGCCGGTTTTACTTGTGGCGGCGCTGATCATGCCATCATTCCAGTAATGTTAGGAGATGCTCAAGTAGCAAGTGATATGGCGGATCGTTTATTGACGAAAGGTATTTATGTCATTGGCTTTTCATTTCCTGTGGTACCAAAAGGTCAGGCGCGTATTCGAACACAAATATCAGCTGCACATTCAACAGAGCAACTTGATAAAGCTATAGCTGCATTTACTGAAATTGGCAAAGAAATGGATATTATCTAAGGAAATATGATGAAGTCATTAGCAAAATTACATGCCAAAGAAGGTATTTGGATGACTAAATCGGTCAAACCGAAATTAGGCCATAACGATTTATTAATTAAAATTAAAAAAACGGCTATTTGTGGTACCGATATTCATATTTATAACTGGGATGATTGGGCGCAAAAAACGATACCTGTTCCTATGGTTGTAGGTCATGAATATGCAGGTGAAGTTGTTGGTATTGGTCTTGAAGTGAAAGGTTTTGAAATAGGCGATCGAGTTTCAGGTGAAGGTCACATTACTTGCGGTCATTGTCGAAACTGTCGCGGAGGGAGAACACACCTTTGTAGAAATACCGTTGGTGTTGGAGTTGATAGAGAAGGTTCTTTTGCAGAATATTTAGTGATCCCTGCTTATAACGCCTTTAAATTACCGGATGAAATATCTGATGATCTAGCGGCTATTTTTGACCCGTTTGGTAATGCTGTTCATACGGCTTTGTCTTTTGATTTAGTGGGTGAAGATGTTCTTATAACTGGTGCTGGACCTATTGGTATTATGGCTGCAGCAGTGGCAAAGCATGTAGGTGCTCGACATGTAGTTATTACTGATGTCAATGAATACCGTCTAGAGTTAGCACGAAAAATGGGTGCTACTCGTACCGTAAATGTTAGCAAAGAAAAATTGACCGATGTGATGACGGAACTAGGAATGACAGAAGGCTTTGATGTTGGTATGGAAATGTCAGGTGTACCAATGGCATTTACTGATATGCTCTCGAATATGAATAATGGTGGAAAAATTGCCATGTTAGGAATACCGGGTAAAGATATGGCAATCGATTGGAGCCAAGTTATTTTTAAAGGATTAACAATTAAAGGTATTTATGGTCGCGAAATGTTTGAGACTTGGTATAAAATGGCAAGCTTAATCCAATCGGGATTAGATTTGACGCCTATCATTACTCATCATTTTAATATAGATGATTTTCAGCAAGGGTTTGATATTATGCGTTCAGGTCAATCTGGTAAAGTGATTCTTAATTGGGAATAATATCTTTGCTAGTTTAAAGTTAAATTATTGGGAGTGTGAAGAGTGAGTGAAGAAGGTTTTAAACATATGCATATCAGTGAATTGCATGCTGTATTTAACGATAAAAGTCATGTGATTGTTGATATTCGTGATCCTAATTCTTTTCAAATTGGACATATTCCTGATTCTATTCATTTAACCAATGATAATTTAGCTGATTTTATGCGAGAAGCAGACTTAGACGCCCCAGTAGTTGTTTGTTGTTATCATGGAAATTCAAGTCAACAAGCGGCTCAGTTTCTTATTAGCCAAGACTTTACCGATGTTTATTCACTTGATGGTGGATTTGTTGATTGGCAATTACATTACCCCGATAAAGTTTTGTCTGGAAATAACACGCTTTAATGAATCACTCTCAAAATGATTTACAACCTCTTGTTAGGCTGAGCCAACATAATATTGCTTTACTATTTTCTAATTATTTACTCAGTCAGGGAATTGAAAGTGTGGTGCAAGTTGAAGATGAGCAGTTTGTTATTTATTGTCAGAATGATAAATATCAAACGGCCAAAGAAACTTTTGATGATTTCATTCAAAACCCACATGATGAAAAATATCAACAAGCAGCTTGGAATAGTGGATCAACAACAAAAGTTGTTAATCATGGACCATCTTTTTTTACGACATTCAAGCAGCAATTTTTAGCACATGCAGGTTTTGTTACTCTGAGTGTTTTTATGCTTTGCTGGTTGATTTTTATAGGCAGTAGCTTAGGTTGGCAAAAGGATATATTTAGTGAAATTCATTTTTTTACTGAACTAACACCAGCACAATTTTTTGAAAATCCCTTTCGATTACTTGGACCTGTATTTTTCCATTTTTCTTTATTGCATATTGCATTTAATACTATGTGGTGGTGGCAATTAGGAGGAAGTATTGAACAAGAAATGGGAAAAGCTGAGCTAATTCAATTGTTTTTATTATCGGCAATATTATCAAATGTTGGTCAGTTTTTAGTTTCTGGTCCTAATTTTGGTGGTTTATCAGGTGTTGTTTATGCAGTTGTCGGTTATGTATGGTGGGCGGGATGGTTGGCACCAGAAAAAGGATTAACATTATCTAAGCCTATTATTGGTTTTCTATTATTTTGGTTATTACTTGGTTATGTTGATGTATTGCCTGTTAATATGGCCAATACTGCTCATTTATTGGGATTAATTTCGGGGTGTTTTTTAGCTTGGTTACGGTTTTCAAACCAAGCTAAGAATAAGTGAATTTAGTCGCTTGAATAATGTTTTCTTTGCCGATTAATTGTCTAACCATTGAGTAAACAATAATTTTTTAATCAAAGGTTTACCTGTTTCTTGTGTAAGTAACCCTTTTACTTTTTCTTCACATAATTTTTGAATTTCATGACGTCCGTTTATTGATTTTATTTTTGCTTCTGATTGTTGACCAATTATATCGATAATGGCATCACGTAATAGAGGTGAATGATGTTCAACGGCTTCATAATTCGAAGATTCTTCAATCATCAATTCTACGGTTAATCGCACATAACCCATCTTCTTTTTTACGGCAACGTAATTAGTGATTATTTCAGGTTCAAATCCGAAATAAGCGTAATCTGCAGCTTTAGCGTGAGTTAGGGTAAATAGTGTGACTAAAAGTAAAATAAAGCTTTTAAGCATGAAGGCTATGTCCTAAAAAATGAGTGATGCTGTAAGTAATGCTATGTTATCGGCATTTATTGTAGCGATCTTAGCGAAGATTTTCATTTTTATTTTTTTAAGTGAGGATTAATTTATCGTTAACTGCTTATGCCAAGTGGTTTGGCTATAAATAAAAACCTGATATCATACGCGCGCTTTAGTCGTAAACGGTTTAAATTATTTAATGGCGCAAAACACTCAACCTCATATATTATTTCCTGTGCAGATGCAGGCAAAATGGTGCCGAGAAAAAACTTCTCAATTAAACATATATTTGCAAGACTGGTTATTAGACCCTAGTTCTTTGACCGCTCGGCTCAAAAAGCATTGTCAAGAATTCCGCGTTCAGGTTCTAGGTCAATCTATCGAAGATTGTTCAACTGAAGAAAGCAATGAAGACATTGCCGCTGGCGAAAAAGTGCTTGTACGTGAAGTGATGCTCTTTTGTGATGACAAACCACAAGTATTTGCTAGAAGTTTATTACCTTTGCGTTCATTAACTGGTAATGAAAAACAATTAGCAGAATTGGGTAGTCAGTCATTAGGACAAGTGATTTTCAATCACCCAAACTTGAAGCGAAAAGGTATTGAGGTAGCCAGCTTTGATAACCACTCAACAGTTGCCAATTTAGCAAATTATTATGAGTTATCTTATTCAGAATTGTTATGGGGGCGTCGCTCTGTGTTTGTTGTAGATGATAAGCCTTTAATGGTAGCTGAGGTTTTTCTTCCTAATTCGTTTGCTTACCAAAAAGATAAATTTACAGATGAATAATAAACCTAAACAGCCATGGTCAGATAAATGGCTAGCCATTAAGCAAATTACTCGCATGGATAAACCGATTGGCACTTATTTATTATTGTGGCCAACTTTTTGGGCATTGTGGGTAGCTGCAGATGGTTTTCCAAACTTGCATCTACTCTTTGTTTTTTCATTGGGCGTTTTTATTATGCGAAGCGCGGGGTGTGTAATTAATGATTTTGCTGATAGAAAAGTTGATGGCAAAGTCAAAAGAACATCACAACGTCCGTTAGTTACAGGTGCGATGACAAGTGAACAAGCATTAAGCTTATTTGCTTTTCTAATTGGTGGTGCTATTGCTTTAGTGCTCACGCTTTCTCTTTATACGATTATGTTATCGATTGTTGCTTTGTTTTTAGCTGCGAGCTACCCCTTTATGAAGCGTTATACACAATTGCCTCAAGTTGTTTTAGGTGCTGCTTTTAGTTGGGGAATGATAATGGCATTTGCTGAGTTAAAAGGAGAAATTCCTTTAGTGGCTTGGTTGCTATTTATTGCTAATCTTTTGTGGACAGTTGCTTACGATACTATATACGCGATGGTTGATAGAGATGATGATCTTAATATTGGGGTTAAATCTACAGCGATTTTATTTGGACAATACGACAGAAGGATCATTGGCCTTTTGCAACTATTAACTTTATCGATACTTTTTACCGTTGGTGAAATTCAAGCTTTTGGTTGGCCATATCAATTAGCATTAGTATGTAGTGCTGGTTTATTTTGTTATCAACAAATGTTGATTGTTAACCGTGAAAGAGAGGCTTGTTTTAAAGCTTTTTTAAATAACCATTGGGTAGGGTTAATCATTTTTGTAGGTGTTTACATAGAGTACATATAATTAGTTAGCTATTTATTTTTAACTAACTAATTATAAGAATGAAAGCTTGTCAAAAAATTATCTTAATATGCTTTGTAATACTGAAATATCGACTAGGTTGGTAATATAGCTTTTTGTTACATCAAGTGTACTATTTGCAATTAATTTTCCATCATTATCAATATCAATTAATGCTTGGTCTTTCATCGCATTAATTAATGTCATTTGGTTTTTCTTATCAATAAATTCAGCCGCATTTATGTTATTTAATACAGATAACCGTTTTGCAATGGCTACCACTTTATCGACTAAATCATTTTTACTAATTGGTGCTAATCTATTGATCAAGATTGCAATTATTGACAAGCGTTGTAATGTCTCATCGACACATTCGCCTAACAAGCTAATGCTACTAAGAGTCTGATTATCTTCAATAAGTGACCAAAAGCCCGCTTTGCTTTGTTTAGCCATATTTAAGTTGCTTAATGCAAGTAGTACTTGTGAAATTTGCTCTGATATTTGGTCAGTGCTTTGCCATAGAAAAAGGTCTTTTTTAAGTAATATAAGTATACGTTGTACTTGAGTTTCAAGTTCTTGCTGACTGATTTTTGCATGCTTATCTAAAATACGGCACACCAAGGCAGGCAAAATAAAGGTGTGCAATATATTATTTCGATAATACCTCATCTCTAAAGCGGCAGAAGCATTTAATGAAATGATGTCGCCAAAACTGTCGTGATCTACAGTCACTTTGTTTAAATTAATTGCATCATCAAGGAGCTGTTCACCATTTTGCTCTGGTAATGTTAATTCCTCACTATATGGCGCTTGTTGCTGAATTTTTACAAAAAAGTCGAGTTGAGCTATTAACTCTTTACGTGAGAGTGCTTTGTTTTTTGATGCGAGTAATATTAGAGCGATTAATGATACTCCATTAAGTGCAGCACATTTATTAATGGCAATCATGACCTGATCGGCTAACACATTAACACTGGGTGTTAACCAAGAAGGTTTTTGTGGATCAATTGGATCAATATCATCTTTCCAATTAGGTACTTGGTCTGTCAAAAAGTGATTAATATTAATTGGTGTGCCAAAGTTGACGAAACCTTTTCCGTAATTTCGAAGGTTTTTAATTGCTTTGAAAACCCCTAATATAGATTCATTTTTCTTTTTACTACCGCTTAATTCTTTATGGTAAGTACTTACTTCCATAACGTGTTCGTAACCTAAATAAACAGGCACTAGTGTTAATGGGCGATTGATTCCTCGAAGTAAACTTTGAATGGTCATGGCTAGCATGCCAGTTTTAGGTTCGAGCAATCTACCTGTACGACTTCGTCCACCTTCAGAATAATATTTTACCGAATAACCTCTATCAAATAGCAATCCAAGATATTCGCGAAAAATCGTTGAATACATACGATTGCCACGAAAGCTGCGACGGATAAAAAAAGCGCCTGCTTTTCTAAAAATTGGGCCTGCAGGCCAAAAATTTAAATTAATTCCAGCGGCTATTCTTGGTGTAACTAAACCTTGTTGATAGATAATATAAGTAAGCAGTAGATAATCCATATGGCTTCGATGGCAAGGTACGTAGATAATCTCATGGCCATCATCAGCAAGTTCACGCAATGTGTTTGCGTTGTTTACCTCAATACCTTTATACAGGCGATGCCATAACCAATGTAAAACCCTTTCACCTACACGAACCATAGATTCACGATAATCACCCGCTATTTCGTCCATAATCTTTAGCGCTTGCTTTTTGACTAATGCTTCTGATTGCCCTTTATTTTCTACCTCTTCATGAATGAGTTTTTCTATTGAAGGGTTTTTCATTAATGCTTTAAACATTTGTTGACGGTGCATTAATCTAGGACCAGTAGCAGCTATTTTTTGACGATAAAAATGAAAGCGAGCAACCCTAAGCAATTTACGCGCTATCGCATCATCAGTTCCATGTTTATCTGCCATATAGCGAAGTGATAGTGACTCACTAAATCTAACTAGGGTATTTCTACCTAGAAACGTAACAATAAAAAACTTTCGTAGCCAACTTGGAGATTCTTGATCGGCGAGAATTGTTCCGACATTTGCATTGTTTTTTTCAACAGTTGGCTTTCTTCCCCAAACTAAGTTGGCAGGAATAAGTTGTGCATCAATTTGATCATTTTTTTGATGTAGTTTTACTAGTGCTAAACCTTGTTCCTTAGCTTTACCTTTAATCGCTCCTTTTGAAAAGAGGATATGACTTGGCTTTTCTAAACATAGTGTTCGTTGAAAAACTTCACCGTCAATTGTTACTGTTTCTAAAGGATCGGGAAAATTAAGTTTCTTACAGGCTTTTTGTAACGTTAATAAATCGCTAGCTGATTGATGGCGAACAATATAAAAAATTGGTTTCTTCGTATTGCCCTGCTGGGTTTCAAGCACATTATCGGCGACGATCCTGCAGTTTACCCAAATGCGAATAGGAAATTTTAATAGCAGATAAAAAAATGAACGAAGTGCTAACATCTTGTTTTACTCAGACTTATCAGAGTAAATAGTGTAGCATTAATCAGTAGGTTTGTCTTATTTCACACAACGTTCAAACATTTGACTGTTTGTAATGTTTACCCACAATAAATAATGAAGGAATCTTTATGTTCTCAACTTCTTCTCGTATCGTGTTATTGATGATTTTTATTATATTTTCAAAGCTAAGTTATGCAGGTAATAGTCAAGGATTGTCAAAAAATGAAACTCTGATTGTTAGTCAAATTAAAACCGATTTACCTAATACTTTAAATGAACTTAAACAAGCAGTGAATATTAACAGTGGCAGTATGAATTTTGTTGGTGTTAAAGCGGTTGGTGAATTAATGATAAGTCAATTTAGAAATATTGGCTTTGATGCACAATGGCTTGATGGTAGTCAGTTTAATCGCGCTGGCCATGTGGTTGCTCAATTTGATAGCAATAACCCCAAAGCCAAAAAAATATTAATGATTGGTCATTTAGATACTGTTTTTGCCAAAAATGACAACTTTCAATCTTACCAATCACTATCGAATACAGAAGCTGCTGGTCCTGGTATTGTTGATATGAAAGGTGGAAACTCAATTATCATTGCAGCATTAAGTGCTTTGAAAAAAACTCACTTGCTTGAAAATTTAAGTATTCGTGTAGTGATGACTGGAGATGAAGAAAGTAGTGGACGCCCTTTAAACTTATCAAAAAAAGCAATCATTGATGGTGGAAAGTGGGCAGATATCGCCTTAGGTTTTGAAAATGGTGACAGTAATATAAAAACTGCAATGGTTGCTCGAAGGGGTTATGTTGGTTGGCGATTAAATGTTACAGGTAAGCCTGCTCATTCATCGCAAATATTTCGAGAAGCTGTTGGTTATGGTGCAATTTATGAAGCGGCAAGAATTTTAAATGCTTTTCGTGTCAATTTGTCTCATGAAGAAAACCTTACTTTTAATCCAGGAATGATTGCTGGTGGAACAACCGTTGATGAGGATAGGAAACAGTCAACGGCAATTTCGTTTGGCAAGGCAAACGTTATTGCACAAAAAGCAGTGGTGAGCGGTGATATTAGAGCGTTATCAATCCAACAAGCTGAAAGGGCAAAAGTGGCAATGCATAAAATTGTTAGCCAAAGTTTGGCACATACAGACGCCCAACTTATTTTTGAAGCAGGTTACCCTCCTATGTCTCCAGTTAAAGGAAATCATGATTTGTTAACGCTTTACAGCCAAACGAGTCAAGACTTAGGGTATGGTGGGGTTATTGCAGCAAACCCTAGAAAGGCAGGTGCTGCTGACATTTCATTTGCAGCTGAGCATGTAGATATGGCATTAGATGGTCTAGGATTAATGGGGCGTGGTGGTCATACTAAGGGGGAAGTTGCTGACTTAACTAGTCTACAAAAAAATATAGAAAAAGCTGCTATTTTGTTACATCGTTTAGCCTCTGAAAAATAAAGGAAAATATTATGGTTTATCAGCGAATACTGTTGTTTTTAATTTTATTAACATGGACATTTTCGGCATTTGCCAATGATGAGAAAACACCAGAAGTATTAGCAATCAACATTGTTGATCAACAACTTGATGCATATAATCGTCAGGATATTGATGCTTTTGTCGCAACGTATCATCAAGATGTAGAAATTTATAACTTTCCAAATAAATTAAAGTACGTCGGTAGAGATAAGTTAAAAGAGAACTATCAAGGAATGTTTGAGCGATTAAAGTGTTTAAATGCAACGAGCAAAAATCGTATTGTATTTAATAACACAGTGATTGATCATGAACTTGCAGAGATGTGTACAATTGATAGCAATAAAGTTGATAAAAGCATTGAAGTTATTGCTATTTATGAAGTAAAAGATGGCTTAATCAAGCGAGTAATGTTTCAGTTTTAAAAGGATAAAAAGTGAAAAAAATAGCCGTTTTTGTCGATGTACAAAATATTTATTACACTACGCGTGATACGTTTCAGCGCCAGTTCAATTACCGTGAGTTTTGGCAACGATTAAGCGAACAGGGTGAGATTGTTCATGCTAATGCCTATGCAATTCAACGTAGTGATGATGCTCAGCATAAATTTCAAAAAGCACTAAAACATATTGGCTTTAACGTTAAATTAAAACCTTTCATACAACGAAGTGATGGCTCCGCTAAAGGAGATTGGGATGTAGGAATTGCTATTGATGTCATGGAGTTGTCACCTAATGTTGATACTGTGATTCTTTTGTCAGGTGATGGAGATTTTGATCTATTATTGAAGAAAGTTTCTGAGAAATATCAAGTTACGACCCAAGTATACGGTGTAACAGCGTTAACCGCTAATTCACTAATAAATGCGGTAGATGATTTTTTTCCAATAAATAGCGATTTATTAATTTAAGTGATAATATTTTAAACAAATGAAGCTTATATTTTAAGATGTTATATAAGCTTACTCAATGATGGGGAATGATTATCAAGATAAGGAATAAACATCTAGAAACTTTTATTCTAAAGTTTTGTATCATATTTTTATGTGTTTTTCGTGTGCCGGTTACACAAAGCGAAGAAATTATTATTGGTTTAGGTAATTTTGAACCACTTTTTTCAAAGCCAAACTCTCCTTCTTTATTTAAAGACTTAATTGATGGTGTTTATCGATATATACCAGATAAAGAAGTGACTTATCGCTATATGCTGTCAAATGCACGTTTAGTGATGGATTTAAATGTTCAAACGGTTGATGGTTCTGCAAATATTTTTTCAAAAGATGAAATTGAAGGTTGTTTAACTCAACCTATATTTGCTTATTCTGATGTCGCTATCAGTAAGAAAAATCATTATTTTCATGTAGATGATATTGAAGCATTGTCAGAGTTTTCACTTGTCTCTTATCAACGTGCTACAACTTTATTAGGGGCAAAGTATAAAAAGGCGGTAAAAAGTGCTTCATATTATAAAGAAGTTCCTAATCCAGTCGATCAAGCAAAACTTCTTGCGACAGATCTTGTTGATGTCAGTATTGGTGACAAATATATATTTTTTCAAAGTTTGAAATCTTGGTCAAAAGGAAAGGCGGATGCTAATGATTATGTGATCCATGATATTTTCCCTCCTGTAGCAAGTTCAATGGGGTTTATTAAGCAGGAGAATTGTGATGCTTTTGATAAAGCATTAGTTAAATTTAAAGAAAGTGGTGAATATCAAGCAGTTTATGATAATCATCTTAAACGTTTAGGTTACCGAAAAGAGTAACTATTATCATTGAAGTACTTTAAATTTTTCTCATCATGATGAATAAACTAATGTTGAAATAAGTTCATAACACCAATAAAAAATTTTCTAAAAAATGAAATAACAATCCATCCTACTTTTGAACTATTCGCATAATTATTTTAATCACTTATTATAGACATTAAATAATAAAAAAAATTAGCTGATATGCTACCAATTTCCTTATTAGTTTTACTCACTTTCTTTTACTTAACTCTTCTTTTTGCCATTGCTTATATCGGCGATAAATACACGATATCTTCGAAAGTTAAGCCAGTAGTTTATAGTTTAGGTTTAGGAGTTTATTGCACATCATGGGCCTTTTATGGTGTGACTGGTCAAACGGCTAAAACAGGATGGTGGTTAACCCCTACTTATACTGGCGCTATTTTAGTTTTTATTTTTGCATGGCCATTAGTGCTGAAAGTTGCAAGAATTTGTCGTGAACAATCACTGACTTCTTTAGCTGATTTTATTTCTTCGCGATATGGTAAATCGTCAAAATTAGCGGGTTTAATTACGGTTACTGCTTTTTTCGCTATTATCCCATATATCGCTCTTCAATTACGTGCAATAACTAATAGCTTTAATGCTGTAACGAATAACTCCCCCGCATTAGAGAATATTGATGTTACTTTATTTTTTACGGTTACATTAGCCGTATTTGCTATTTTATTTGGGACTAGAAGAATTCGTCCTTCTGAGCATAATCCAGGATTATTATTAGCAATTGCTTTTGAATCAATAATTAAGTTATTTACCTTTTTAGCCATCGGATTTTTTGTTTGTTATGTGATGTTTGATAACGTAGCTGATTTATTTAATCAAGCGGCCGAAAATTCAGCTGTGCAAAAAATCAGTTCTCCGCCTAGTTATGTATATATTACTCAAGCATTGCTTGGGGTCTTAATGATGTTTTGTTTACCGCGACAATTCCATATGGCGTTTATTGAACAAGACAATGAAAAAGAGTTGAATTCGGCTCGCTGGTTGTTTCCTGTCTATATGATTTTGTTAAATGTTTTTGCTTTACCGATCGCATACGCAGGTTTGATTTTATTTGATGGTTCTTCGGTTGGTTCAGATAGTTTTATGTTGCAATTACCGTTGTTGGCTGAAAGTCACTTTATGACGATAGTGTCTTACCTTGGCGGCTTTTCTGCGGCAACCAGCATGGTGATTGTTGCTACAATCGTACTAAGCATTATGGTATCTAATGATCTTATTACCCCTAAACTATTAGCCAATGAAAGTGGTTTGAATCAACAAGAGCGTTTAAGTCCTAATAAATTATTAATTATTCGCCGTTTCACAATTGTTATTATTTTGTTGGCAGCATATGCCTATTATCGCGTTACTTCCAATACCCAATTATTAGCCGTGACAGGTTTAATGGCAATGTCGTTAGTTGCACAGTTTTCCCCGGCATTATTATTAGGGTTAGTTTGGAGTAAAGCCAATATGAAGGCGGCCTACAGAAGTATAGTGGTAGGTACTTCTTTATGGGCGTATACCTTATTATTACCGTCATTAAACAACACCTTTATTAATATTGATGGCTTAATCGAACAGGGGTTTTTGGGTATTCACTGGCTAAAACCTACTATGATGTTTGGTTTAGAGCTCGACTTTATTTCTCATGGGGTGGTGGTAAGTCTAGCGTCTAGTTTAGCTGTATTTGTTTACTATTCATTAGTTTCTGCTCCTGATATGAGTGAACAACTTCAAGCTATTCACTTTATTGACTCTGATGGGCATCAGAAAAATAATCAGCAAAGAACTTCACCATTGACTGCCCGTGATTTACATAATTTAGTGGTTCGATTCTTTGGACAGGCTTTTGCTGATAAATTACTAAATCAACATTTTAATTTAGACAATATTAATTGGGAACATATTGCGCCAGTTACTTTTGAGTTAACTGTAGAGCAAGAACTTGCTGGAGTAATTGGCGGGCCATCAGCAAAATTACTATTGGATTCAGCTAAACGTCGTCGCCATGCATTACTCAATGATGTAGTTGATATAGTCGACGAAGCAAGTGAGTTGTTGCGCTTTAATCGTTCTTTGTTGCAAGCCACTATACAAAATGTTGAGCAAGGTATTTCTGTTGTTGATAAAGACCTGAAAGTAGTTGCTTGGAATCGTCGATATATTGAAATGTTTGACTACCCAGAAGCTGAAATATTTGTTGGTCGCCCTGTAGAAGAAGTGCTGAAATTTAATGCCAAACGAGGTTTTTTTCAAAAAGTAAATAGTGAACTAGAGATTGCAAAACGAATTGCCTATTTAGAAGAAGGAAAATCATACCGATTTCAGCGTGTACAAAGAAATAGCAAAGTATATGAAATGTCAGGAAACCCTTTGCCTGGTGGTGGCTTTGTAACTACTTATTCTGATATTACTGAGTTTGTGAATACGCAAAAAGCACTTGAAGAAATTAATGCTCATCTTGAAACACGTGTTGAAAAGCGCACGCTTGATTTACAGAAGGTTAATCAACACCTTCAAGAAGCAAAACAAGATGCTGAGCAAGCAAATATCAATAAGACTAAATATTTTGCTGCCTTGAGTCATGACCTTTTACAACCTTTTAATGCCGCGAGTTTATTTTCATCTATTCTTGCTGAAAAAACTGAAGACAATGCGTTAGCTGAAAATTTGGATAAAAAAGAATTACGAGATCTGAGTCAAAACATTCACTATTCGTTAAGTAATGCGGAACAATTATTAAGTTCCATTTTAGAGTTAACAAAATTAGACGCAGGCGCCACTCAACCGATAGTAGAAGACTTTCATTTAGATGATTTCATTCGACCAATTTGTGATGAATTTAAGTTAATCGCAGTAAATAAAGGATTAATATTTGAAGAAAACCTTTGTGCAGTTGGCACTCGTTCGGATAAAAAACTGCTCAGAAGAGTGCTGCAAAACCTGCTCTCTAACGCTTTAAGATATACCGAGAAAGGTAAAATAATATTGTCTCTTGAAGAAGTTGAGGGTTCAATTAAATTAACTGTTTCTGATACCGGCATTGGTATTGCGGATAAAGATAAAGCTCGAATATTTAATGATTTTGAGCAAGTGGAAACACAGGCTATTCAAGGTAACCATCAAGGTATCGGCTTAGGGTTAGGTTTAGCCATAACCTCTCGTATTTGCAAAATTTTAGGTATTCCATTTGAGTTATCCTCAGTGATTGGAGAAGGTAGCCAATTTACCTTTTACTTACCGGTAATAAATATTAAAAAGCGCGCTGTAGACCCTCAACCGCAAGTAAATGTCGTTAGGAAAGATTTGGTCGGGCTGCGTGTGTTAGTGATTGATAATGATGCGCCAGTATTATTAGCTATGAAAAAACGACTTACTGAATGGGGATGCGTTGTATCAACAGCAAAAGAACAACAAGAGGCGTTGCAACTGTGTGAAAATGAACAGCCAGATATTATCATTGCAGATTACCATTTAGATTTTGGTAAAACAGGTGTTGAAGCGGTATTGTTTATCAATAATTCACTGCAAGCGAACATACCAGTAATCGTAAACTCTGCAGATCACTCTGAAGATATTCATGAACAAGTAATGTTTAATGGCTTTATGTTTATTCATAAACCGGTAAAACCAGCGGCGCTAAAAAGAACGATTAAAAAACTTGTTTCAAGATAGGTGATTATTAATAACTATCAATTTGATTTTGCCATGATTGATTAAATTGTAAATCTTCAATGATTGGCAAAATATGATTGTAAACATCAATGTATTCATGAGGGACAAGAATTCTTCGATCGTATATATCATGAGGTTTTTTGGATAAGTGAAATTTATTTTGCCATTGATTTTTCTTGATCATATGATCAAACGTTGAACGGCTGATCACTGCCGCATCGATCCGGTGATTTAACAGCATTGAAAATAAATCTACTTCATTTGCGGTGTTCACTCGCCGGATAACTGCATTTTCTATAAGTTCGTTGATACCAAAGTAGTAAAATCCTCTTACTCCTCCGAAAACTTTACCTTCTAATGAATTTGGATTGATGAATTCTATGGATTGCTTAAGCAATGAGACAATTTCATCTCGGTCACTAAATACACGAGGTGTCCAAAGGAACTTAGTTTCACTTTTATCAGAAAACCATACTGGGTTCACACCTAATAAAATACCATCTAGGGAACCGTTAGCTAGCATAAGTTTAATACGTTTACGTGGGATAGAAACCATTTCAAAATGATACTTGGCACTCACAGTATTTAAACGTCGAGTAAAGTCGTAATACATGCCTTGTTTTTTTTCTGCATTTATCACTAAGGGAGGCTTTACGTGATAGGTATAAATAGTCACTAAAGATTTTTCTTGAGCACATAAAGTGGAGCAGTAAAGTATTGAAAAAAATATAAAAAATTTCATATCAGCCTTTCCTAACATCCGTATTATTTAGAGTCCTTGAACATAATTATACAGGTTAATTGAAAAATAGCCTTATTTTAGAAAAGTCACACTAAATTTGAGGTGTGTTTTAGCTTTTGAAAGAGCGTGCTTGCTTGTGTTCTATTATTAACTTCAAACTTTTGTAATATTGCAGATACATGGTTTTTTACAGTAGGTTCTTGAATTTTCATTTCATAAGCTATTTGCTTATTTAATAAACCATCTGCAATCATTTGTAATACGCGATATTGAGCGGGTGTTAATTTACCTAATTTTAACGCGATTTCTTTTTCCTCCGATGGAATTTCCGTAGATAAGTTGATTCCTGATGGTAGCCAGGTTTCACCGTCTAAAACAAAGTCAATTGCATCTGAGATTTCATCGAGAGATGCTGACTTAGGAATATAACCACTTGCGCCTAAATCAATTGCTCTATTAATGATACTTGCTTCTTCTGTTGCTGAAACCATGACGACTTGAATGTCAGGGTATGCATTTCGTATGGTGGCTAAACCTGTAAAACCTTCATTGCCAGGCATATTTAAATCAAGAAATATTAGTTCTATATCGGGGTTGTCTTGAATCACTTTAATAATGCTATCAAAAGATTCTGCTTCGATAATATCGCTCTGAGGTAATGACTTTTTAGCCGCTTGGATAAGTGCAGCACGGAATAAAGGATGGTCATCGGCAATTGCTAATTTCACAAATTCTATACTCATGTTTTACCTTAATACATATATTTAAACACGAATGAATAGGGAGGCGCTAGTTTAGCGCCTCCCATAGTTTTAAAGTCAGCTTAGAATCTATAGCCAATAGTTAGGTGAATAGTGCGAGGGTCAGCAAAATACCCAATTAAGGTGGTATCACCACCTAAACCTGCACCATAAGTACCATCACCATTGTCTACCGCAAAGTTATAACCGCCAACCATCACTTCCTCGTTGGTTAAGTTTTTACCGTGTAAACCACCGTACCAATTTCCTTCAGTACTTTCCCAAGTAATACTTGCGTTTACATTGCCATAACCTTCTTGTTCAAGCATATCGCTATCTTCAAATAAACGATAATCATCACGGTAGTAATACCCTCCACTGAAGACAAAATAACCAATTTCAGTATCTAAGGAGTAATTAGCCGAAAGATTCATGGTGTATTTAGGAGTATTTGATAGACCAAGTAAAGGTGCTGCAATCGTTGTATCTTCTTCAATTTCAGCATCGATATAACCAAAAGAAAAATCGATTCTTAAATCATCCATTGCCGCCCAAGTAACTTCCGCTTCAATCCCGTCACCTGTTGAGCCTTTGATGTTACCTAAATTTTGATTCAATACAGTTAAATCAGATGGATCTGGTGTAATCGTAATGTATTGACGATCTTTATGATCAATTGAAAATAATGTCACATTGGTTCGTAACATATCATTCCAGTCTTTTTTGACGCCAATTTCTATAGAATCAACGATTTCTGGGTTTGCAGCTGTTTCGTTTAATGTCGCACGAGGATTAAAAGTACCAGACTTAAAACCTTGTGAATAACTTGCAAATACCATGGTGTTTTTATCCATTTGATATTCAAGACCTATTCGAGGAGTAAACTGTGACCAATCTGCTTTTTTCGGAGAATCGAGAGTACCGTCACCGTTAGTATCTTCACCTAAAACTTGTGGAAAGCTAATACTAGGATCTCGGGTGTAGCCGTCAATCCAACCTGAACTAGGATAAACATTGGAGAAAGCGATACCATTGTTAACGTATGCTTCTTTTTCTTCGTTGGTATATCGTGCACCTAATGTTAAAGAAAGCTTGTCAGATAAATCAATACTACTTTGTAGATAAATAGCACTACTTTCACTATTGTTACAACCAGTCACTTCGCGTGTAAGTCCTGTAGCACCTAATGATGCACCATAGGCAGCACGACCTAAGAAGCCTAAAATCGCATCAAAATGTCCACAAGATTCGCCATCATATAAATAAAGTCCACCGACAATGTTATAACCATTACCGCTGTATGACGCTTGTAATTCATGACTTGTATTTTCATCGTCATAGAATGCAGGTACGTCAAAAATATCTAAAGGAGTATTGTCAAAATCAATATTTGTATCAGAATAGCCCTCACGAGAAGTAGCAACATATTTTAATGATAAATCTTCAGATGCTTGCCAATTGACCATAAAACTTAATCCTGACAATTCAACGCTATTCTCAGTTGGCATGCTCGTATAAGAATCGAAAACACTATCAGGTACAGGTGCATCCGTTAATAAACTTGGTAATAAACGGTAACCGCCCTTAGCATTCGAGTCGTCTTGTGTTTTATCCCACGCTAAGCGCATAAATAAATTATCAGATACATGATATTCAAGGGTTAAACGTGCTGCGGATAAATCTTTATTGTAGTTTTCTGTATCTTGATTTGGTAAATCAGAAATTAAGAATTCACCAAAACCATCACGATTTAAATTGGCGTAACCAAAACCTAAATACAGGGTATTTTCAACTAACGGTAATTGTCCCGTCATTTTTAAATCTTTTTGACTATAGCTGCCAAAGGTACCTTGAATATCAAACTGTGCATCACCTGACATTTCTTTGGTGACATATTTTATCGCGCCACCTATAGTGTTCTTTCCGTATAAGGTGCCTTGTGGCCCACGTAATACTTCAATGCGTTCAATATCGAGTAAATCTAAAACTGCGCCTTGAGGTCTAGCTAAATAAACATCATCAACATAAATGCCAACGCCGGGCTCATAGCCCCACAGCGGATCTTGTTGACCAACACCGCGTATAAATGCTGTTAATGTCGAATTCGTACCACGACTTGTTTGTAGAGTAGTATTGGGTGAAAATCGCTGAACTTCTGTCATAACAGAAATACCATTCTCTGCTAATTCAGCAGCACCAATAGATGTCATGGAAACGGGTGTTTCTTGCAAATTTTCTGTCGTTTTACGAGCAGTTACCTCAATTACCTCTAAGCCTGTAACTTTTTCATTTTGGTTTTCTTCTGCAGCATAAAGTGTTGTAGTCGTTAATGCACAGCCGACAGCTAACGCACAAAGAGATTTATTGTGTTTGTTTTGAGTTAGCTTAGTTTTAGCCAAATTTGTTGTAAACAATGAATGTTTCATGTTTTTCCCCGATGGATATTTTTTCTTGTAGTTATAATTATTTTTGTAGTGATTATTTCTCAGTCGCTAATTAATCTAGCGTAAGCATACCCATCTGTATGTGGTACTTAAGTACTATACCTTTTTATGAGTCTATAACGCACAATGAAATTGAGCTTATAACCTGTTTCTTTTGCGCTTTGGCTTTGTGCTACAGCAATGAGCAATAGTAATAAGCTAATGAGTTTTGTTAGTGAGATCTCTTCAGTCAAATTGATTTAATTTAAAACAATACTCAGGAATTACTTATGTTAAGTATGATTGGCTTAGTCGGAGGGCTCATTTTATTAGTGGGTCTAACGATGAGGGGCATGAATTTATTTATTAGCGCTCCTTTATGCGCATTATTAGTTGCCCTAAGCAATAATATGGCATTACTTACCGGCGACACTTATTTTGTTAGTACCTATATGTCGGGTTTTACTAGTTTTATTGCTGCTTGGTTTTTTATGTTCTTATTGGGTTCATTATTCGGTAAGTTTATGGAAGACACAGGTGCTGCAGACAGTGTAGCTCGTTATATCGTTGATAAACTTGGTATGAAAAAAGCGGTGTTCGCTGTTGTTTCAGCATGTGCCATTTTAACGTACGGTGGTGTTAACTTATTTGTTGTTGCTTTCTCAGTTTATCCTATGGCGTTAAGTTTATTTAAAGATGCAAATTTACCACGCCGTTTTATTCCAGCGACATTAGCTTTTGGTTCTGTAACCTTCACAATGACATCAGCAGGTTCGCCTGAAATTCAAAATTGGATCCCAATTAAATATTTAGGCACTACACCTTATGCTGGATGGGAAGTAAGTTTGGTTGTTGCGATATTCATGGCGTTATTTGGCTATTGGTGGTTAAAAAAGCTTATTTCAAAAGCGGTTGCTAATGGAGAAACTTTTGAACATCGGGACGACGATCCTGAAATTCCTATTCGTGATTACCCACACCCAATTACTGGAGTTATCCCTTTATTAGTGGTGCTAGCTTTATCGTTTAGTTTACACAGTTACTTTGGTCATAATGCTCTAATCGTCGCCCTAGCAGGTGGAGTGATTAGCATTTGGTTGATTAATCATAAATATTTCCACAATCTCAATAATGCCATTTCAGAAGGAACTAATGGGGCGTTAATTGCTATTGGTAATACAGCCGCGGTAGTTGGATTTGGTGCAGTAGCTAAATCGACAGAAGCCTTTCAAGTGGCAGTGAATATTATGACACAAATGCCGGGCAATGAACTTATAGGTGCGGCAGTTGCCGTCAGTGTTATTGCAGGATTAACAGGTTCAGCTTCTGGTGGTCAGGCAATAGCCTTACCTTTAATTGCTCCTCATTACATTGATCAAGGCGTGAATCCAGAGCAATTGCACAGAGTAGTCGCTATCAGTTCTGGTGCATTAGATACCTTGCCACATAATGGTTATGTAGTAACGACTATTCGTGCTATTTGTAAGGAAACTCATGCTAG
>JAGSHH010000150.1 GCA_023954655.1 Colwelliaceae bacterium | reverse complement strand
GCTTTAAAATGACTAACAGCTGATACTCGTTTATCAAAATCTAAAGGTGCTGTTGGTGAGTTTGCTAGTACCGCTTGAATTACATCAACCGATACGTTTTGCTCTTGATAGTGCGCCTTAAAACGAGCCAAAACAAATTCAATTACTTGTTGAAGCGTATTTTCATTCGACAACTTATCACCATAATGCGAAATACTTTCTGCCACTAACTCGGCAATATCCAAATCTAACTGTTTTTCAATAATGATACGGATTAACCCTATTGCAGCACGTCGCAAAGCAAACGGGTCTTTATCACCTTTAGGTGGCTGATTAATGCCAAAAATACCAACTAATGTATCTATTTTATCTGCAATAGCAACGGCACAACCAATATTTCCTTCAGGTAAACTGTCACCGGCATAACGAGGACGATATTGATCTTCTAAAGCTTGTGATACATTTTCATCTTCGCCATCGTGACGCGCATAGTATTTCCCCATAGTCCCTTGTACTTGCGGAAACTCTAAAACCATATCACTCATTAAATCCGTTTTACTTAATAAGCCAGCGCGATAGGCTAAAAGTGTATCTTCATTTACTTGTTTGGCTATATGTTCGCTTAGCATTGCTATACGTTCAGATTTTGCTTTTAGAGTACCTAATTGCTTTTGGAATAACACAGACTCTAAACTTTTTAAACGAGATTCAAGTGTTTGTTTTTTATCTGTTTTAAAGAAAAACTCAGCATCTGCTAAACGCGGACGAATAACTTTTTCATTACCAAAAATTACTTTATCAGGTTCTTTACTTTCAATATTGGCAACAAAGATAAATTTATTTATTAAGTTACCTTCTTTATCTTTTACTGGAAAATATTTTTGATGGTCTTTCATCGAATAAATCAGTGGTTCAGCCGGTACTTCCAAAAACTCTTCATCAAAACTTCCTACCAATGTAACTGGCCACTCAACCAAGGCTGTAACTTCATCAAGAAGCTCTTGATCTACCAAAGCAGAAGCAGACAATGATTGCTCAGCTTTTTGAATTTGATTGATAATTAATTGCTGCCTTTCTTCATAGTCAGCAATTACAAATGCTTCTTTCAATGTCGCTTCGTAATTATCTGCATGTGTTAGACTTACTAAACCATGATGATGAAATCGATGCCCTTGTATCAAGTTATTTGATGATACGCCTAATGTTTCACCGTTAATGACTTTATCACCATACATCAACGTTAGCGTATGTACTGGCCTAATAAACTGTATACGTTCACTTCCCCAACGCATAGGTTTTGGAATAGGTAGTTTATTTAGTGAAATATTAACCATTTCAGGTATCAATTCTTCAAGAGCTTTACCTGATTGAACAGCCTTATGAAGTAACCATTCGCCTTTATCAGTTTTTAAGCGTTGAGCTTGCTCTATCGTAATACCATTTGAACGAGCCCAACCCAATGCGGCTTTACTTGGTTCTCCAGCTTGATCAAACGCTACGCTAACTGCAGGACCACGCTTTTCAATTTCTTTATCTTCTTGTTTTGCAACTAAGCCTTTTACTTTAATGGCTAATCTTCTAGGTGTTGCAAACCAAGTGGCTGATTCATAAGGTAGATCAGCTGCTTTTAATTGAGATGTTAACTGTTCAAAAAATATTGTCGCCAACTTCTTTAGTGACTTCGGTGGTAACTCTTCAGTACCTAATTCAATTAATAATGTATTTGTTGTCATAGTATTACTCCCCTTGATCTTGTGTTGATTTACACATAGGGAAGCCTAGTTGTTCACGAGTTGCATAATACGCTTCAGCACAAGCTTTAGATAATGTGCGAACACGTAATATATATCTTTGTCTTTCTGTTACCGAAATAGCATGCCTAGCATCAAGTAAGTTAAATGCATGTGAAGCTTTCATCACTTGTTCATATGCTGGCAACGCTAATCCTGCTTCAATAAGTTTTTGGCTATCTTTTTCACATTGATCAAAGGTATTAAACAAAGCTTCTACATCTGCATGTTCAAAATTATATGCAGATTGTTCTACTTCATTCTGATGAAATACATCACCGTATAAAACTTTACCCATTGGACCGTCAGTCCAAACTAGATCATAAATGCTATCAACATTTTGGATATACATAGCTAAACGTTCTAATCCATATGTGATTTCACCAGTAACCGGCGCACACTCCAACCCACCAACTTGTTGGAAGTAAGTAAATTGTGTAATTTCCATGCCATTTAACCAAATTTCCCAACCTAAACCCCAAGCACCTAAAGTGGGAGATTCCCAGTTATCTTCTACAAATCTAATATCATGAACTAATGGATCTATACCTAATTCTTTCAATGAGTTTAAATATAACTCTTGAATGTTTTTAGGCGATGGTTTCAACATAACTTGGAATTGATAGTAGTGTTGCAACCTGTTTGGGTTTTCTCCATAACGTCCATCTGTTGGGCGTCGGCATGGTTGAACAAAAGCACTACTAATTGGCTCAGGGCCAATTGCACGCAAAAATGTCATAGGGTGAAATGTTCCAGCCCCTACTTCTAAATCTAAAGGTTGAACAATGACGCAACCTTGACGTGACCAATAATCTTGTAGTTGTAAGATTAATCCTTGAAAAGTTTTACTATTAAACGTGCTCATTTTTTTCCGGCTTTGTAACTGTTTAAGTTTGTTAAATGGTTTCTATTGCTAGTATACCGTCTGTCTCAATATTAGCCTAGTTACCTATTATCATTTTTGAGTAAAAACTCAACTTTTTAGTGCTTTTAAAACTAAAAAGCCCGGATTTGATGTCCGGGCATTTATTTTAGAGCATTAATACTAAATATCTAAGTTTGCTACTTTTAATGCATTTTCTTCAATAAAGTTTCTTCTAGGTTCTACATGGTCACCCATTAGCGTAGTAAATAATTGATCAGCCGCGATAGCGTCTTCTATCGTAACTTGTAACATACGTCGCGTTTCAGGATCCATTGTTGTCTCCCACAATTGATCAGGGTTCATTTCACCTAACCCTTTATATCGCTGTATATATTGACCACGTTTTGATTCAGCCATCAACCAATTTAGACCATCTTCAAAATTAGTGATAGGTTTCATTTTATCACCACGTTTAACGTAACCACCTTCTTCAATTAACCCGTTGATTGCTGAGTTTAATGAAATGATAGAGCTAAACTCTTTTGATTCTATAAATTCATAACTGCAGTTATATTCTGTATCTATGCCGTGTTTACGAACAATAAAACTAGGGAAATAAATATTTCGCTCAGAATCTTGCTTAACAATTACTGAATATATTGAACCATTACCATCTTGATTATCAAGTTGAGATAATAGATCTGCAGTCCAAGCTTCAACTTTACTTTTATCAGAAAAGTCTGCTTTATTAATAGTGCTGCTGTAAACCATTTTCTCTAAAATATCAGCAGGGATTTGGCGAGATAACCTTTTAATTGTTGCTGTAACTTCTCTAAATTGGTTCACTAACCCTTCTAATACAACACCTGAAATTGGTGGCGCTGATTCGTTTACATGAATTGCTGCATTATCTAAAGCAAGAGTAGTTAAGTATTCAGTCAACCCATCATCATCTTTTATATAACGCTCTTGTTTACCTTTCTTAACTTTGTATAGTGGAGGTTGAGCAATATAAATATAACCTCTCTCCATTATTTCAGGCATTTGACGGTAGAAAAACGTTAATAACAATGTACGGATATGGGATCCATCAACATCAGCATCTGTCATAATTATGATGCTATGGTATCTCAGTTTATCTGGATTATATTCATCTCGACCAATACCACAACCTAATGCCGTGATTAATGTACCTACTTCTTGAGAAGATATCATTTTATCAAAACGTGCTTTTTCTACGTTTAGAATTTTACCTTTTAATGGCAAAATAGCTTGGTTCTTACGGTTTCTACCCTGCTTGGCTGAACCACCAGCAGAGTCCCCTTCCACAATATATAATTCAGACAACGCAGGATCTTTTTCCTGACAATCTGCTAATTTTCCTGGTAAACCTGCAATATCTAAAGCACCTTTACGACGAGTCATTTCACGTGCTTTACGGGCAGCTTCACGAGCTCTTGCGGCATCAACTATTTTCATAATTATCGTACGAGCAACCGCTGGTTTTTCTAGTAAATATTCCCCTAGTTTTTCACCCATCGCTTGTTCAACGGCAGTTTTTACTTCTGATGAAACTAACTTATCTTTTGTTTGAGATGAAAATTTCGGGTCAGGTACTTTCACAGAAATTACTGCAGTTAAACCTTCACGGGCATCATCACCAGAGGCACTAGTTTCTGTACTACCGCCTTTCTTAGTTTTATTAAGACCTTCTTTAACCATGTAACTATTTAATGTTCTGGTTAAGGCAGTACGGAAGCCACTTAAATGTGTTCCACCATCGCGTTGTGGAATATTATTGGTAAAGCAATGAATACTTTCTTGGAAACCATCATTCCATTGCATTGCAACTTCAACAACAATTCCATCTTCACGCTCTAAATCAAAATAGAATATCTCTTCATTTACTGCTGTTTTATTAGTATTTAAATAATCAACAAATGCCTGAATTCCACCTTCAAAGTGAAAATGATCTTCTTTCCCTTCTTCTCTTTCATCAACAAGACGAATAGAAACACCTGAATTTAAGAATGATAATTCACGAATTCTTTTAACAAGTAAGTCGTAGTGAAAAAGTGTATCTGAAAAAGTTTCTTCGCTTGGCCAAAACCTAACTTCCGTACCTGTTTTTTCACTAACGCCAACTTCAGCTAATGGCGCTTCTGGCTCACCGATATGATAAGTTTGTTCATAAAGCTTACCAGCTCTTCTAATATTTAATTTTAATTTGCTACTTAAAGCATTTACAACAGAGATGCCAACACCATGAAGTCCACCTGACACTTTATAGCCTGAATCTTCACCGCCAAATTTACCACCTGCATGAAGTACTGTCATGATTACTTCTGCCGCAGAAACTCCTTCTTCAGGATGAATATCAGTCGGAATTCCTCGTCCATCATCTTTAACAGAAACAGAACCATCTAAATGTATAGTTACAATTATCTCACTACAATGACCAGCTAGTGCCTCATCAATTGAGTTATCCAACACTTCAAATACCATGTGGTGTAAACCAGTTCCATCATCCGTATCACCGATATACATACCTGGTCTTTTTCGTACAGCATCTAGTCCTTTTAAAACTTTAATACTATCCGAGCCATATTCATTTTCTACTGTCATAGCTTTTAGCCTACTCAATCATTGCATTAATTTGTCCATGTTCCACGTGAAACATGTTGTAATTATTATCGTCTGGAATTAGAGGTTCCAGTGCGACTCTATCTATTGCCGAAATTATTGTTTGAGAATTTAGCAGCTGAGTTGCTTGGAACATAGCATTTCTAGAACTATGATCTAATTCAGCACCTATATCGTCAATTAGTAAAATTGGCTTTATTCGTTTAACTTTTTCAATCAGTTTGGATTGTGCAAAAGTTAAAGCCAATAAAAACAACTTCTGTTGTCCTCGAGATAAAGTATTTTCAATAGATGATTTATCTATTTGAAATCTTATATCAAATTTGTGGGCACCAAATATAGAATACCCTTTTTCAATTTCCCTATCCCTATTTTCTTTTAAAATGTCTGAGAGTTCTTTTTTACTATTCCAACCTTGTAAATATTGTAACGTTATATTATCTACTAAATTAGGTAACATTATTGATAACCAAATTATTAATTCATTGGTTAATCGTGCAACGTAAGTTTTTCTTAAAGAAGCAATAACTTCTGATAAACGACAAAACTCTGCTGTCCAGTAATCAATTTGATCAATATTGTTTTTGTTTCTTAAACACGCATTTCTGTGTTTATATACTTTTTGGAAACTTTTCCATTCATTAGAAAAGCAATGTTCCACGTGAAACAATCCTAAATCTACAAACTTTCTCCGTTCCTTAGGTCCACCAGAAAACAATTTAAAACTCTCAGGAGTAACAATTTGTACGGCAATGTTTTTTGCTAAATCTGAAAGTTTAGATGTTTTAACACCATTAATTTTTATCTTAACATCACCGCTATTGCTTCTTTGAATTCCAAGCTGAGAATCATCTTTTGTTTTAACGCTAATAATAAAATCATCAAAACTATTCTTTATTAGACTATCACTTTTTGAAGTTCTGAATGACTTACCATGAGCCAAATAAAAAAGCGATTCTAAAATGCTACTTTTACCACTACCATTATCCCCTATTAAAAAATTTAATTCAGGGTGCAATAAAGTTTTTGAATTATCTAAATTTCTAAAATTAACAGTTTGTAATTCAACTACACTCATCTATAAACGCATAGGCATAACAACATAAATTGCTTCGCCTGAATTTTCACCTTCAATAACAACACTACTATTAGCATCAGCTAGCGTAAATTTTACAATTGGATCTTTAATAGCACTAAGAACATCAAGTACGTAATTTACATTAAATCCAATTTCAACTTCATCATAAGGAAAATCAATTTCTAATACTTCTTCAGCTTCTTCTTGCTCAGGGTTATTGGCTGTAATTTTTAACTCAGAATTTGCAAAATTAAGTCTTACGCCTTTAAATTTTTCATTAGACAAAATAGAAGCTCTTGATAAAACTTGTCTTAATTGGTCTTTATCTGTATTTAAAATCTTATCGCCATTTCTAGGTAGAACTCGACGATAATCAGGAAAACGTCCGTCAACAAGTTTGCTGGTAAATGAAAATTCTTGATCAATAATACGAATATGATTTGAACCTAAGAAAACCTGAACATCTTCCTCTACAGGATCAAGTAGGCGAATGATTTCTAAAATACCTTTGCGTGGAACTATAACTTGTCTATTAGGCAACTCAAGTGATTCATTAGATAACTTACATATAGCTAAACGATGACCATCTGTAGCAACTGAACGAATTTCTTTACCTTCAGTTTCTATAGACATGCCATTTAAATAATAGCGAACATCTTGGTTTGCCATTGAAAAATGTGTACTTTCAATTAATCTCAGCAATTCTGATTTACATAATTTAAATTCAACATCTCCTTTCCATTGTTCGATATTAGGAAAGTCATTTGCAGGTAATGTAGATAATGAATATTTACTTCTACCTGAAGAGATAGTGACTGAATCATTTATAACTTCAAAGTTTATCAAAGAGCCATCAGGTAAGCTTTTACAAATATCTAAAAGTTTTCTAGCAGGAATAGTTAATTTTCCATCTTCACCTTGATTATCTACTTCGGCATAAGAAACCATTTCAAGCTCTAAGTCAGTAGCCGTTAGCGTAAGTGATTGTTCACTAACATCAAGTAATATATTACCTAGAATAGGTAAAGTACTTTTTCTTTCTACTGCTCCAGATACGAGTAATAGTGGTTTTAGCAATAATTCTCTGTTTAATGAAAACTTCATTTTTTACCTACTGTTCTTAACCTTATTATTAGGACGAAAGAGTTCTAGTCAAGTTAGAATAATCTTCTTTTATATCATGTGACTCTTCTCGTAAAGTTTTAATTTTACGACAAGCATGCAACACAGTTGTATGATCTTTCCCACCAAATGCATCACCAATTTCTGGTAAGCTATGATTTGTTAATTCTTTAGATAATGCCATTGCAATTTGTCTAGGTCTAGCAACTGATCTGTTTCTTCTTTTTGAAAGTAAATCTGCAACTTTAATTTTATAATATTCAGCAACTGTTTTTTGTATGTTATCGATAGTAACTAACTTATCCTGTAAGGCAAGTAAATCTCTTAATGCTTCCTTAACAAAGTCGATATTTATTGCTCTACCTGTAAAGTTAGCATTAGCAATTACACGGTTAAGTGCCCCTTCTAATTCACGCACATTAGAACGTAGCCTTTTAGCAATAAAAAAAGCGACTTCATCAGCTAAATTTATGTGACTTTCCTGTGCCTTTCTTTTAAGAATTGCAACACGAGTTTCGAGTTCAGGTGGTTCAATAGCTATAGTTAACCCCCAACCAAAACGGGATTTTAATCTGTCTTCAACATCAACTTCTTTTGGATAGCGATCGCTAGTCAATATTATTTGTTGATTTCCTTCGAGCAAAGCATTAAAAGTATGAAAAAACTCTTCCTGAGTTCTATCTTTTCCAGCGAAAAATTGAATGTCATCGATTAACAAAGCATCAACACTTCGGTAATACTGCTTGAATTTCTCCATTGCATTGTTTTGCAGTGCCCTAACCATATCTTGAACGAAACGTTCAGAGTGCATATAAGCGATTTTTGCATTTGGTTTGTTTAATAGAATTCCATTACCAACAGCATGAAGTAAATGCGTTTTACCTAAACCTGTGCCATCATAAATAAATAAAGG
>JAGSHH010000215.1 GCA_023954655.1 Colwelliaceae bacterium | reverse complement strand
TTGATCAACTAATTGTTCAATCGTTTCAAAAGCTAAATATGGATAAACGGCTGTAGCACCAAGACCAAGTAATACGGCAAATTGATGTGAGTCACGAGCAGAAGCGGTTTCAACAATAATATTTGAATCACAACGAAGCTGTTTATCAACAAGTCGTTTTTGTACCGCACCAACAGCCATAGCAGCAGGAATAGGTAACATACCTTGGTGAATTTGACGATCTGATAGAACTAATATTACGGTATTTTGATTGCTAACTAGATCTTCAGCTTCATCACATAAACGTTGGATTGCTGCTTCTAATCCTTCTGATTGATCATAGTTCAGTGTTAAGGTATCACTACGATAATGTTTAGGGTCAAGTTCTCGCAATTGCTTCAGGCCGGTATACATTAATACAGGTGTAGCAAATAAAATACGATCTGCATGACTAGTTGTTTCATTGAATACATTATGCTCACGACCGATACATGTACCTAATGACATGACATAGCGTTCACGTAAGGGATCAATTGGTGGATTAGTTACCTGAGCAAATTGTTGACGGAAATAATCAAATAACGTTCGCGGTTGGCTGGAAAGCACAGCCATTGGAGTATCATCACCCATTGAACCAGTGGCTTCTTGACCATTTTCAGCGAGTGTTTTTACAACTTGTTGAATTTCTTCATAGCTATAGTTAAACATTTTGTGATATTGCGTCATTTCTAAATCGCTAAATACACGTTTACCTATTTGCTCAGCATCAAGTTCATGAAATGGAATTAATCGCTTAATATTCTTATTTAACCATTCACGATAAGGATGACGAACCTTTAATTCATTATCTATATCAGCAGAAGTGAATATTTTACCAGTATAAGTGTCGATAGCGAGCATCTCTCCTGGGCCTACTCTGCCTTTTTCAACGACTTCATCTTCACCGTAATCCCAAATGCCTACTTCTGATGCAAGCGTTATAAAACCATCACGGGTAATTACGTAACGGGCAGGGCGTAAGCCGTTTCTATCTAAGTTACAAGCAACATGTCGACCATTAGTAACAACTACCCCTGCTGGACCATCCCATGGTTCCATGTGCATAGAGTTAAATTCGTAAAATGCTTTTAAATCGTCATCAATTAACGGACTGTTTTGCCATGCTGGAGGCATTAAAAGACGCATTCCTCGGTATAAATCCATGCCGCCGGCCAAGAAAAGTTCTAGCATATTATCTAGCGAAGATGAATCAGAGCCACTTTCATTAACAAAAGGGGCGGCATCACGCAAATCAGGTAATAATGGAGAATGAAAACGATGTGTTCTTGCTCTACTCCACTGGCGATTACCTTTAATCGTATTAATTTCTCCATTATGGGCTAGATAACGAAATGGTTGTGCTAAATGCCACTGTGGAGAGGTGTTTGTAGAAAAGCGTTGATGAAATACACAAATAGCCGTTTGCATTCGGATATCAGCAAGATCTAAATAAAAATTAGGTAAATCTACCGGCATCATTAAGCCTTTGTAGATTGTCACCAAACATGAAAGGCTGGCAACATAAAAACGCTCATCAGTGATACGTTTTTCTGCACGACGACGAGCCATATATAAACGTCGTTCTAAATCTCTATTCCTCCAACCCGGAGGGGCATCGACAAATATTTGCTCAATAGTTGGTAAGTTACCTGATGCAATTTCACCTAACATTGATGTATTAGTTGGGACAACACGCCAACCTACAATTGTTAATGTTTCACGTGCAAGCTCTTCTTCTAAAATTTCTTTTGTTTTAGCTGCTTGAATAGGATCAGGATTTAAGAAAATCATACCAACGGCGTACTTTTTTCCTAATTGCCAATTATTTTCTTCGGCAACAGCACGAAAAAAACTATCAGGCTTTTGCATTAATAAACCACAACCATCACCTGTTTTTCCATCTGCAGCGATACCACCGCGATGTTGCATTCGATCTAAGGCATGAATTGCTGTTTTTATGAGCTTATGACTTGTCTCGCCGTGTTGATGAGCGATTAAACCAAATCCACAGTTATCTTTTTGCTTGCTGTGATCATAAAGCTGCATGTTTTCTCTCCTAAATAAAGTACCGGCTTGGTTACAGAGTCAAGATAAGAATAAAGTTATGTAAAAAATGCATAATTACTCTGTTTTACCCAAGGGGGAACTCGTAACATTAAACATTTCTGAGGCAAAGGTCAATAAAAATAGAGTTTTTGCTCGTAATTTATTTACATTTTTGTAAGTCGTTGTTTTTATGTGGTTATTGTGTGTTTGCTATGTTTTTGTAGATGTTAAGGTGAAAGTATTAACTTACCCTATCCATAAAATGTAATAAAAAACAGCGTAAAATGAAATTTTATTACAGTTTTTCTTCAGTCAATTGTTACTTATAAAAGAAAAAGGCTTTATGCAGAGTTTATTCATCTTGTCTATACAGGCACCAGAAAGGCTTTAATATCGCAGAGGCTTTAATAACAAAAAAACCAGCCTATTGGCTGGTTCTAGAAAACGGTATTTGAGAATTCCTAAGGTTGGTAGCCACCAATGAGGCCTTTGGTTGTGACACTTACAGCATCATGAGCATGTAGTGATTCTAAATGATTTATTTTAAGCCAAAAGTCGTCAAAGCTGGTAGTTTGATTCATCGCATGCTGTAAGCGACGAGCTGCATCTTCACAGAACATTAAATTTTGACCATTTAAACGAGCAAATTCTTGTTCATCTTCTCGTTTAACTGCTGCTTGAACGGGGGTTTTTAATGCGTTTTCTACTAGGTTTACAATATCGGTGATAGGGAAGTCAGTGGTTGTAGCATTCAACTTTACTTTGACTTCTGCAACTGAGCGCTGACTGTGAGGTGTTGCAACAATTCCTTCAGTAGTACCAAGCCATTGATGTACTTCTTCGAGATTTACGTCATCTTGACTAAATTTTTCTTTAAAAGCTTTTTGAATAAGTTGTCTTGCTAAAGCCGCTGAACAAGGGCATGTTGAAGAATATCTGACATCAACAGCTAGTTCGATAGAAAGCGCTCCTTGATTTAATAATCCAGTAATAGTTACCGGGTAGGCTTTCCAACCTTGTTTACCGCTAATAAGTGACTTTCTTCGTAAATGATAATCAAAATTAAAGGTTACTTTTGCATTATCACTTAATTCTTGGTGGCTGCTGATAAAGCCATCCAGTAAAGTCACTAAGCATTGATAGTTTAATTCATTATTATTTGAAAGTTCATCAAGTAATAAATATAAACGAGACATATGTATGCCTTTAGCTTGTGGTTCTTTTAAATTTACAAAAGCATCGACAAATGCCGAAACCATGCGAGGAGATTCGCCTTTTGAAGCGAGCATAATAGGCATTTCTATATTACTCATACCAACCCAATCTAACGTCCCTTCTGTTTGGGCTGTTGTATGGTTAGCAATATCAGGCATAGATGTTGACATGGTTTCTCCGAAGTGTCGTATTATGTAAAGGGCTAGGTCCTCCCTAACTTCAGTCATAATAAAAAATTAAGGTATCTTTCCTATCTTAAATAATTATTAAGACAGAAGTTTTAAGCGATAATATTTAATTCGCTTTCGCATACCCTATAAAAGGCGGCTATTTTGAAGGAATTACTCAATAAAAGCAATATAAATAGGGAAACTGGAAGCGAAAGCTAACTTAAATCTTAAAGGTGGTTATTTAAGTTATTATTAAAACTTTGATGACTTTCACTAATGAGTTGATACAATAGAAGTTATTATTTTAAATGGATGAGATTTGTGAGTAATATTAATCAGTTAGATACAGATTTGCTTTCTGGATATGTTGATAATCTAGGGAAAGATATTGTTCAACAGATGTTGGATTTATACATTCAACAATCTGTGGTTTATTTGCAAGATATTCAACAAGCTATTAATGAGGGCTCTCAATCTTTATGGCAAGAGTATTGCCATAAAATGAAAGGAGCCGCAGGGAGTGTTGGCTTAACATCTGTGCATGGAAAATTAGTTTCTATTGAGAAATCGACTGATTCTTGGGAAATAAAGCAAAATTTTAGCAACGACTTGGTTGAGTTAAATAAAAGTGCTATTGAACATTTTACGCAATGGCTAGTTAAGCAAAATTAATGACAAATAATAAAGGCTAGTAAAAACTAGCCTTTATTATTTTCAATATTTATTGATTGTAGTGTTTATTCTACTGTCCCAACAAATCGATATCCTTCACCATGAATGGTGTTTATTAGTTCAATCGAGTCTTCAACAGATTCAAAATGCTTTCTTAATCGGCGAATAGTAACATCAACTGTTCTGTCATTAGAGCGTAAATCACGACCAGTCATTTCTTTAATGAGTTGCTGACGGGTAACTATTTGACCTGTATTTTCAATTAATAACCTTAACGCTCGATATTCTCCGCGAGGAATTGAAATGATTTCACCTGTTGGGGAGGTCATTTTACGAGAATTACCATCTAGCAGCCATTGGTTAAATCGAATAATGGCATTGTCAGATTCATTTTTACTTTGGGATATTCTATTCAAAATGTTTCGTGCAC
>JAGSHH010000101.1 GCA_023954655.1 Colwelliaceae bacterium | reverse complement strand
GGTAAACCGCGTTGATCCAGCTATTGGAGTATATCATGTGCAAAGTTATGATGAGCTTATCAAACAGCCAATGTTATTGATGCTCTCTGTTAGTCAAATCTTTCTATTTTGCGGCATTATCGCGGCTTTCTTAGCAGCAAGTGGTATCTATGCTATGGCAGCAAACAGCATTACTCAACGCACGCAGGAAATAGGTATCCGTAGAGCGCTTGGTTCACCAGACAGAAATATTATTAAAATGTTTATGAATCAAGCAGGTATACAACTTGTGATTGGACTTGCGATTGGCATTGGCTTATCGTTATTATTAACCAGCATTATGACCAGTACCATAGTGATTAGTGAAGCAAGTTATGTACTGGGTATGTTTGGCGTACCGCTTTTGATCATATTTATGGTGCTTATCGCGACATTTATTCCTGCTAAGAAAGTGATTCAGATGGAACCGAGTGATGCACTGCATCATGATTAATTAACTCGAGGGTTAGATGGTCTTGTATTCTATAGAGAGCCTAAAATGAAAGTTCATCAAACCCTAATAACAATCGGCAAACAAGCAGGCGTGTTTGTTTGCCTCATAAGTTGATAACTTAATGATAAAACAACCAGCCTCAATTTTAATTGCCGATGACGATAGCAATGTACTTACGGCATTAAAGTTATTGCTAAAATCGGAAAGCTTTCACGTTACTACAGTTGAGCAGCCTCACGATGTTTTGCAATTAATCGAGCGAAAGTCATTTTCGTGCGTCATTATTGATTTGAATTATCACCGTGATACCACTTCTGGGCAAGAAGGGTTTGAATTACTCGCTGAAATTAAAAAACGTGATGAATTATTGCCTGTTATTGTGATGACTGGATTTAGCAGCATCGAAATTGCTGTTGAAGCGATGAAGCTTGGTGCTGTCGATTTCATTCAAAAGCCATGGAGAAACAATGATTTAATTAGGAAGGTCGAAACGCAAATTACCTTAGGTGAACTGGCACAGAGAGGTAACCGTCTTGCACAAGAAAACGCCTTACTTAAAAGTGCAGAACAATTAAACCAGCAGCAAATAGTGGCTGATTCACCAACAATGAAGTCTGTGATTTCGCAAATAGAAAAGCTCGCTTTTAGTGATATGAATATATTATTTACTGGCGAGAATGGCACAGGTAAAAGTATGTTAGCCTCTTACTTACATCAGTGCTCAACTCGTTCGGAACACACCTTTTTATCGGTAAATATGGGAGCTATAACTGAGACTTTATTTGAAAGTGAAATGTTTGGTCATGTTAAAGGTGCTTTTACTGACTCCAAGGAAACACGTATTGGTCGATTTGAGCTAGCGGATAATGGCACTATTTTTCTTGATGAAATTGCTAATATTCCACTATCACAACAAGCTAAATTATTAAGGGTGTTAGAAGAACGTCAATTTGAAAAAGTAGGGAGTGCTAAAACACAACATGTCAATGTTCGCTTGGTTTCAGCTACCAATGCTAACTTACAAGCGATGGTAAATACTCATGACTTTCGACAAGATTTACTCTATCGGTTGAATACGGTAGAGATTCATATCCCGTCATTACGAGACCGAAAACAGGATATAATTCCTTTAGCTAATTATTTTATCGGCACTTTTTGTGAAAAATACCGCCTTGAAAATAAGACTTTTTCAGAGAGTGCTAAAACTGCGCTAACAGGTTATCTATGGCCTGGAAATATTAGAGAGTTAAGTCATATCGTTGAACGAGCTTTGTTTTTATCACAAGATGATGCAATCCATGTTGCTGATCTAGGTTTACCTGATGATAATATAACAGGCTTTGATTTTGAAAAGGCTACTTTGGATGAAATCGAAGCTTATGTTATTACTCAGCGTTTAACGAGCTTTGATCAAAAAGTACAGGAAACGATTGATTCATTAGGAATTAGTCGTAGTGCATATTATCGGCGAATTGAAAAGTACCGGCTATAACGATAAGCGAGTCTCATGAAAAGAAACAAACCTCAGAGTTTTGAAGGTAATATTGTCAAGTTGGTTACTTTTGCATGTACTGTGCCGAGTTTGTTACTTTTTTATTTCCTTATTGATGCCAATATTTCATTTTATTTAAAGTTAATTATCACTATTTTGGTCATTACAGTAGTGAGCTATTTCTGCTTTCGTGTGCATTTGAAAATTCACCATCAATTTCGTACCTCAACTAATTTACTTGAAGCCATTATTGTTGGTGATAGTTCCATGCGTGCTAGTAGCCATATAAATTTAGGTGTTTTAGCTGAATTCAATCAAGTGTTAAACGGCATTACTAAAGCGTTAACAAAGCAAAATCAAGCGATAAAAGAACAACAACTATTATTTGCAAAAGTTATTGATCAAATTGATGTTGCGATTATTGCTACAGATGCGAACAATAAAATCGCCTTAATTAATCCGAGTGCAGAAAAACTGTTTTCTTGCCGGCAAGATGAAATCATTCATGGCCCGATAAGCCAACTTGGTTTGCAGCATGTGATTGATCAAGAAGTACGTAAGGTCGTAGAGTTTGAGCTTAAACAGTTTCGCAAAAAAGTATACCTACATACCGATGAATACTTGGCATTTGGCCAGCAACATAAACTGATCTTTATTACTGATATTCAGCGCTTATTAAGAGATGAAGAACGTCAAGCTTGGCAGCGCTTAGTCAGGGTATTAAGTCATGAAATAAATAACTCGTTAGCGCCAATTGCATCGATAAGTGAGACGCTAAAACATATTTGCGAACAAGAACTATCAACAAGTGACATTCAAGACGACTTACAAGAGGGCTTGTCTGTTATTTCTGAGAGAGCACAGTCACTCAATTATTTTATTGATAGTTATCATCAATTATCTACCTTGCCAGCTCCTTCTAAATCTGTGATTGGGGTGGCTGATTTTATTTCTTCAGTAACTGCATTGTATGCAAATGTTGTATGGGATATACAGGGAGAATCAACAGCCAAGGCATTTATAGATGTTGAGCAAATGCAACAAACACTTGTTAACTTAATCACAAATGCGATAGAGGCTACTGAAGATAATCATGATTATATTTCGTTAGCCATTACCTGGAAAACCACTCAAGATAAATTGATTATAAAACTCGAAGACAACGGCGGAGGCATTGCCAATATCGACAATTTGTTTGTGCCATTTTACAGTACAAAGAAGCAAGGCAGTGGTATAGGTTTAGTCTTGAGTCGGCAAATTGTGATGAACCATGATGGTGACTTACAATTAAAAAATCGTGAAGACAACCAAGGTGTAATAGCTTCTATTTATTTACCTTTTAATAAAAGTGCAGGTGAATAAGTCATATTTTTTTTGAAATCTATGGCGTTCATTCTATTTTGGATTGAATGCCTCGAATATGCATTTTCTATGTCTGTATATTTCAATAAATGGCAAAACATACAAGTATTACAGATAGTGCGCCTCGGGAGAAATGGTCAGGTATTAAAACAGCAACCAAATAAAGGGGACGGTGATACTTAAGAACGCTGCTCGTTGATTGTGAAAGTCTCTATTTTCAGCATGCTTTTGTTTTTCGCAATATTTTAAAAAACAACATATAAAGTGAAAAGGCACACTATCGTACAAACTATATTTGGCCCTATATTTTTATGAACTCTTATTTCAGTTTTCAATGTCGACTCCCCTAAGCTTGTCTAATAGCGCTAACTGTAAAGATTTTTATGATTAAAACTGTTATCAATTGTTATTTTGTCTTAACAATATAAAGAGAATCAAAGAAATCAGAGTGTGTGAAGCATGATGGGAAAAGCGTTTTGGGCTCACTATGGTGTGAAATAGTTAAACTAGCCTCACACTTGAAACCTTGTAAATGGTATATCAACCCGATTGTTCAGTGGGAAAATTCAAAGACAAAGTGAGGCAACAGAAATGCTTTACAATGACATTTATACAAAGAAATTTTTATGAAACCTATCCCTCAATGCCTCATTGATTTTAAAAATTCGTAGTGTTCTATTGCCGCTATCGTTAATATAGCGCAATGAGAAAATCAAACTACATTACCCGTGAGGGTTGGGATCGCTTAGATAAAGAACTAAAGTATCTTTGGAAAGATGAACGTCCCAGAATAACACGCTCTGTTTCAGAAGCAGCGGCTCAAGGCGACAGAAGTGAAAATGCTGAATATATTTACGGTAAGAAAAGGCTAAGAGAAATAGATCGACGAGTACGCTTTTTAGTTAAACGTACTGAAGATTTAACGATAGTCTATTATGATCCAAAGCAGGAAGGGAAAGTCTTTTTTGGAGCTTGGGTTACTTTGCTTAACGAAGATGACAAAGAAGTTACTTACCGAGTTGTTGGTCCTGATGAATGGGATGTTAAAACTGGAGAAATAAGTATCGATTCGCCTATGGCTAGAGCCTTAATCGGTAAGAAAATTGATGATGAAGTGGTTGTGCAAACACCCGATGGCGAGCGTGTCTTTGATGTCATCAAAATTTGGTATAAATAACCGAACTTAATGAATACTAGGAATAATTATGTCACTCAAATACATTCTTTTACTGATTATATCTTTGAATATATTCCCAACTTTCGCTGAAAAAATTAACCCTAACTATGATGCTAAGTTAGCTGCTAAATACGGTGGTGATGACTATGGAATGAAAAGTTTTGTATTGGTTATTTTGAAAACAGGTAGCTATGTTACACAAGATAAGGCTATAAAAAGTAAACTTTTTAAGGGTCATATGGAAAATATAGATCGCTTAGTTGCTGAGAAGAAACTGATAGTCGCCGGGCCTTTAGGAAAAAACGATAAATCGTATCGTGGGATATTTATTCTTGATGTACCTACAATTGAGGAAGCTGAAGTTTTACTACAAACAGACCCTGCAATTGAAGCTAATCTATTCGCGACTGAACTATATAAATGGTATGGCTCCGCAGCTTTAGCAGAATACTTAGAATCATCTGATAAAATTTGGAAAAAAAGCCCATAGTTAATAGCTTTTTCACAGTCAGTGAGTTTTATTTTAATGTGCAAGATTTAAGCTGAAACTAACGCACAATCCTCCGTGCTTTCGATTTGTTAATTTTAGCTCTCCATGATGACTTTTGATTATTTCATTACAAAGTGCCAGTCCTACGCCTGTGCCACTTGGTTTTGTAGTGAAAAAAGGTAATAAAACCTGCTTCATTTGTTTATCTGTTAATCCCGCTCCTCTGTCACACACTGAAAAAGTGATTAGATTTGCATGTTGAGTAAGGTTTAACTCAATATCTTCAAGAGGAGAGTCCGACTCTTTCGCATTTTTCACAAGGTTTATGAGTACTTGTTCAATTTGGCCTGCATCAAAATTTGCTGTTTTAAAATTCACGTCAAATTGACAATTAACATCTAAAAGCCTTTCAATATCAAGAAAGAATGATTTCAAACTAACGGGTTTAACATCGGGCTTAGGGAAACGGGCAAATTGAGCATAATCACTAATAAAATCATGTAAATGCTTGGTTCGTTTACCAATAGTTTCAAGAACTTCATTGAGCATATGAATATGTTCAGGTTGGTTCATAATTTTTTGGGCAGAACGTGTTAATGAAGAAATTGGCGCTAAAGAATTATTGAGTTCATGGCTTATTAAACGGATGACTTGTTTCCACATATCTGTTTCTTTGCGGGATATTTCACTGGTCATATTTTTATACAAATATAATGAGTGCTCACTCCCATTGAGCATAAACTGACGACAATCCACATTGTAAATAATATTTTGTTCATGATGAGTATCTGTAACTAAGCCACTGGCTTTTGCTAAGGTTGCTTTGCGCAATGTTTCTGACAGTTCAGAATACAAAGTTTCAAATTTAGCACCTTCAATTTTTTTGGTTTGTTTGAAGAGCTCTCTTGCGGCGATATTGCTGTAAACAATGCTATTTCGACTATTGGTTAGTACTAATGCGACAGGTGTACTTTGAATGACAGTATCAAGTAATAATTCACGTTGAAAAATATCCATGCGCTCACTACGTAGAACATTAGCTAGTTCATTATAAATGTTAATTATTTTATTAATTTCCACAAACTTTTTATTATGAACAGTGAGACTAAAATCATTATCTTTAAAGGCGCTTATGCCATTATCAATGGCTGATAATGATTGTGAAATAGGTGACAAATAATGGTTAAATAAATAAGCTAATAACAGTAACGTAATTATTGTAAGTGTTATTGAAGATGGACCGAAGAGGTCATTATTAGTGATGAAATGAGACAGCAATAACGCATAGAAAACAAAGAGGCTACAAGTTGTAATAAAGAGGCGTGTAAATAAAGATTTATTGGTCATGAGCCTTCAATCTCAAACTTTTTCATACGACGATATAACGCTGAACGGCTTAAGCCAAGTAATTTCGCAGCCTCTGAAATAACACCACCAGTTTGATTGATAGCGGACTTAATGTCTTGCAAGGTAATGTCTTCATTTTTTGGACTGATAATTTCAGGTAGTTCTACCGTCAAGCCAAGAACACTTTCATCAATTAACTTGTCATTAGCCAATAAAGACGCTCGTTGCATTACGTTTTTCAATTCACGAATATTCCCCGGCCATGAATAATGCTTTAAAACCTGCACGGCTAATTCCGTTAATTGAAAATCTTTGCCGAGAAAGAATTCAGCTAAAGGTAAAATATCTGATTTTCGTTGGTTCAGTGGTAATAATGGTAACTCTATAACATTGAGTCGATAGTATAGATCTTCCCTAAATTCACCTTTAGCAATTGCTGATTTTATATCTGCATTTGTTGCACTGATGATTCGAACGTTCACTTTTAATGTTTCACTACCGCCGATACGCTCAAATTCACCCGTTTCTATAACTCTTAGTAATTTAGCTTGACCGTCGAGTGATAAGTTACCTATTTCATCTAAGAATAATGTTCCTTTATCAGCTAGCTCGAACCTTCCTATTCTACGCTTTGTGATACCTGTATACGAACCGGCTTCAGCGCCAAATAATTCTGCAGCCATCAACTCTTGTGAAAGTGCACCTACATTAACTTTAATAAAAGGGCCGGTTTTGCAATGAGAGTTCGCTTGGACAATTTCAGCAATCTTTTCTTTTCCCGCGCCATTTGGTCCCGTGATTAAAACTGACACATTTGCATGGGCGACCTGTGTGGTTATTTTAAGTAAATTTACCATTGCATCACTTTGAAAACGTAAACCACATAAGTCAAAGTTATCAGCTAAATCTTGGCGTTGCTTATTGTGTTTAATAATACTACTTCGTTGTGCTTGCTGTAATTCACTTAATTCGAGTAAATTATTGATAGTGACTAGAAGTTTATCGTCATCCCATGGTTTACCTATATAATCACTAGCGCCAGATTTGACTAGGTCAACAGCCGTTTCTAAATGTGTCCATGCTGTCATTAAAATAATGGGTAAATCATCGAATTGTTGCCGAATTTTATTGAAAAGCTCAATGCCTTCTTCACCAGAAGTTGTGTCTTTAGTGAAGTTCATGTCTTGCATTACAAGGTCATAATGATGCTCTGATAGTGCTTTTAATCCTAGCTCAGGAGTTAGTTGGTGCTCACAATCAATGTTATTGATCATAAATAAAACTTTTAATGCATGAGCAATGTCTGGGTTATCATCAATAACAAGAATTCGAGCTTTCATTACTAGGGTTTGTCCTTAAATCTCTTGAGTAAAAATTCCGCTTGTGCAAAGTTAATTGCAACTTGCACAAGCGGCTTTACAGTCATTTTTGGTAGAAATTATTAAGCGCTACGTGTGACTATCGCAGGTTCAATATTGGCAGCACGTTTTGCCGGAAACCATACCGCTAAAATATTAACAACCCACATTACCAAGCCAGTTAGCAATAATACACTAACGTTCATAAAATTTTGACTGGCTTGCTCAGATAATTCGAATGTAATGCTGAGCGTAACCAAAATACCGATCAGTAAACCTATAAACGTAATGATACTATTTTCAGTTAAAAAATAACGCATAACATCACGCTTTTTAGCACCTAAAGCTCGTCGAGTACCAATTTGTTTGCGTTTTTGTGTGACTTGAAAAGCAGTTAAACCTGTCATACCTAATCCTGTAATGATCAGTAACACGACACTGATCACCAACATGGTTAATGCGCGACTGCCTCGCCCGTCATACATACGCTTTTGTGTGCGTTTAAGTAGTTCACTGCTGTTAATATAGCGGCCACGTTCTTGGTAGAAAACATTAATAATGTCTTCCATCATCGCAGTGCCTTTACCTGGTTCAACACGAATTAAATAATTTGGCTGGCGTGATTGGCTCCACTTAACTTGTGGACGAATAATCGATTGATACGACTTACCACGACCATTTAATCGTTCTCCAGTCATAAAGTTACTGTATATGCCAACCACCTGAACAGGATCGGCATTTTTTGCTAACCAAATAGTTTGACCAAGAGGTGATTTATCAGCAAAAAGCGCTGTTGCCATGTCTTGGCTTATCATCACTTGTGAAGCATTTTCAGGTGTTGTTCCTTCTGCGCCTTTGATAATGTCACTTGCGGTAAATTGTTTACCTTCAATTAATGATAATTGCAGTACATCAAAAATATTTTCGTCTGATTGAAAAACTACGGTTTTATATTCCTGTGCATCTTCTTCATTACTTAAATATACATTGATCATATTTTCTGCAGTAAAAGGTACAGCATTAGAAGGTGCAACGTTTATAACATTGGGCATATTCTTAACACGTTCAATATCTCTTACTAAAGCTTGTCCAACATCTATGTTTTCATCAAAGAACTCAGGTGTTATACGAACTATGTCTTCATGTGGAATACCCGATGGCTTGCCCCACTCTTGTAACGTTTCGGTAGCAACAAGCACTGAACTACTTAATACTCCCATAGTAAAAGCGATTTGAATAATCATTAATATCGCCATGAATTTATTTTGTTTTAAGCTAAGAAAAATAGGTTTAATTTCCATGTTTTTCTCCTTATTGAGATTTTAATTGGCTGGCTGGGGGAGTATTACAAAGGCGCCAAATAGGATATATGCTAGCGATTAGCGTACAAACAATGCCTGTTGCAAAGGCCTTAGTTATCATAGTGAAATCTAAAGCGAATAACGGCTGCATATCTTCAAGCCTACGTGTGTAATCAGAAGCATATATTTGAATATTCATCATGCCTTGTAAGCCAAAATGAGCAACGACGATACCTAATAAACCACCAAGTAAACCGATAATCATTACCTCTATAATATGTTGGGCAATAATGGTTTTCTTTTTCGCTCCTAAGGCTCTACGTAAACTCACTTCTTTAGTACGACGCATAAATTTAGCCAGTAAAATTCCCACTGCATTTAGCAAACATACCGCAAAAAATAATGATGAAATGATAGAAAATACATTCATAAAGTCATTACGACCATTAATGTAAGAAAACTGATCATTAAGATTGGTTACATACGTTAAAATTTCACGAGGAAAACGACCAAATGTTTTTTGTTCTTCAATATAACTGATAAGTTGCTGCTGATAATTTTCTATTTGTTCATCAGGAATCTCTGCCCAAAAAGTCACCCAAGCACATTCTGAATTAATTAAACGTTGCGTGTTTTCAAGACGAAAGCTTCTTGCGATATCAGCATCTGCTGCCCAACAATCAAAACCAGCAAGTCGAGGTAATTCATTATCCATAGCAAAAGTATGAGGGATAAAGAAATTATCTGGGCTAGCAGATCTAAAGCCTCTATCATAAAATTTTCTGGTTAAATGCCAAGTGTCTAAAACACCAACTACTTTAAGTACCTTTGTGCCGATTCGAATATTTTCACCTACACTATCTTTACCACCAAAAAGTTGATCATTCATTAACTTGCTGATGACAATAACACCTTCACCACTTTTTTCAGTTGTTAGATCCCAGCCATTTCCATAAAGAAAAGGTGGTTCGAACATCGTAAAAAAAGCACTACTTGTGACCCCTGCAGTAGTCCTTACAGGGTTAATATTTTTATCTTCAACATTTAAAATGCCATAGGTATACCAGTTAAAAGTTTGTTTAACGCCAGGTAATTCCATAGCCATTAAGTTGAGCGTATCTTTATAGGTGGTATCAACTAAACGAGATTGATGATTTACTTCATCGGCAGTGATTTCACGGTTGTCCATTTGCACTAAAAAAATATTTTTACTTTTGTGCGCTAATGGTACTTGCCCTCCTTGATAGCTCATGGTTTTGACGGTGGTATAAAACCCTAAACCAATGGCGATAGTTAATATCGTTAAAAAGGTTAATGACGGGCGATCTTTCAAGCTTTTTATCGCAAGCTGAAAATTATAGTTAAACATACTCAACTCCTATGCGCTGCGAATAACATCATTAGCGACAGCTTTTTCAATATCGCTGACTTGGCCATCAAATATTTGAATATTTCGATGTGCACGACGTGCCAGTTGGTCATCATGCGTTACCATAATAATGGTGGTGCCTTTACTGTTAATGTCTTCAAGTAATTCCATTACTTGTTGCGCCATCAATGAATCTAAGTTACCTGTTGGTTCATCGGCCAATAAAAACTTAGGGCTACCAGCAATTGCACGGGCAATGGCTACACGTTGTTGCTGACCACCTGATAATTGTGTTGGTAAATGCTTCATTCGAGAGGCCAAGCCTACGGTTTCAAGTGCATGTTCAATGCGCTCTTTTCGTTCTTTTGCGCTCATGCCACGATAGCGTAATGGAACATCAACATTGTCAAAGAGGGGTAAATCAGGCAAAAGATTAAAGCTTTGGAAAATAAATCCGATCTTTTCATTACGTATTTCTGAAAGTTTGTCATCACTTAATCCTTTTACATTTTCACCATCAAGAAAGTAATCACCTTCTTCGAATGTTTCTAACGCACCAGCTAAATTTAGAAACGTTGTTTTTCCTGAACCTGATGGGCCTGTTACTGAAACAAATTCGCCACTTTTAATGTGTAAATCTACTTTGCGAAGCGCGTGTGTTTCTACTAATTCTGTACGGTATATCTTGCTGACATTTTCCATTCTTAACATAATTTTTTCCTCTAATTGGTCAGATAAATTTGTTCACGATTATTAAAGATATCAATGCTAGATATCACTATTTTGTCTCCAGATTTTAAGCCTGCGACAACTTCAATTTCTCCAATGCTTCTGGCACCTAGGGTTACTTTTTTACGTATGGCATTATCATTGTTAACAATATAAACAATACGTCCGCCGCCACTTTCAACAAACGCGCCTCGTCTAATTTTTAATATGTTTTCTTTTGATTCAATTAAGATCCGTGCACTTACACGCTGGTTTTGACGCAAATTGGCAACAATATCTTCATTAAATCGTAAGCGGCCAACCACTTGTCCGTTGGTGACCTCTGGTGATATTGCAACGATTTGCCCTTGATGAGTTTCACCATTGAAAGTGATTTCACTGGCAAGACCAACGCCTAAATCGTCAGCAAAACTTTCTGGAATATTTACTTCAACTTCGAAGGCACTTAAATCGATAACTGTAATTAATGAGGCATTGGCAGGGACATTATCTTTTTCACGAATATTTACGCTACCAATGATGCCATTTGTCGGCGCTAACAGTACAAGTTCGCTGACTTGGCGTTTTAAATCATCTACAACAAATTGTTGTCTATCTAG
>JAGSHH010000132.1 GCA_023954655.1 Colwelliaceae bacterium | reverse complement strand
CCTTTCAAAATCCTCAATAAAGATAATAAATTTTTTGGTTTAGGTACTTGCGACATGAAAGGTTTTTTTGCTTTTGTTTTGCAGGCATGCAAAGAGGTCGATGCAAATAAATTAAAAAAACCACTCTATATCTTGGCCACTGCTGATGAAGAGACAACTATGGCTGGGGCTCGATTTTTTGCTCAGCAACAGCTATTAAAACCTGATGTAGCGATTATTGGCGAACCAACAAACTTAGTCCCTGTAGTTATGCATAAGGGACATATGTCACATCGCATAACCATTCAAGGGCAATCAGGGCATTCAAGTAAACCAAGTTTAGGTGTCAATGCTATTGAAATTATGCACTTAGTCATTGGGCAATTGATAACATTAAAAAGTAAATTAGCGGATAATTATAGTAATCAATCATTTGACGTTGCGGCGCCTACATTAAACTTGGGTGCTATTAGAGGTGGAGATAATGCTAATCGTATTTGTGGTTATTGTGAGTTAGACATCGATATGCGATCATTACCGGGTATGAATGATGCAGAATTAATTAATTTACTCGCCGAGTCATTGAAACCATTAGCAATAAAATATCCTGATCGAATAACTTTTGATGAATTGCACCCAAGTTCTCCAAGTTTTGAACAAGAGCAATCAAGTGATTTGGTTAGCCTTGCAGAGAAGATTAGTGGTCACAAATGTTGTGCCGTAAACTATGCTACCGAAGCTCCTTTTATCCAACAGTTAGGATGTCAAACGATTGTTTTAGGTCCAGGTTCTATTGACCAAGCTCACCAACCAAATGAATTTTTGGCCCATGAAGAAATCAATAATACAAATTTATTTATATCTTCAATGATCAATAACTATTGTTTGTAAAGAACTTAACTTGAGATTAAATAATCGCACTTTCGTAAGGTTTAACTAAATTTCGTCCTGCAGATTTTGCTTCATACATTGCTTTATCGGCTTGATTAATTGCAACTTCGATATCACAGTAGCCTTGCACTTCGCATAAACCAAAACTAGCAGTTAATTTAATCACGCCTTTTTCAGTTTCTATAAGTAAATCTTCAGTCTGTTCGCGCATTCTTTCGACAACAGCAATGGCTTTTTCTTTACTTGTTTGGGCAAGGATTGCAACAAACTCTTCACCACCGTAACGGGCAAGGATATCCCCACCACGTAATGACTGACTTAATACGTCTGCAAAAGCTTTTATCACTTTATCGCCAATTTTATGGCCATAAGTATCATTTACTTTCTTAAAGAAATCGATATCACACATCATGACGCATAAAGGTTTTTTTTGACGTTCAGCAATTTGTAAAATACGCTTAGACTCGCTTAAAAAAAATCGACGATTATAAAGCTCTGTTAAAGGGTCTGTCGTTGCTTGAATTTCCAATTCTTTATGTGCATCTAGCATATAACTCGAAAAAAGAAATATCGTTAATCCAGCTAAATATGCAGGTGTAAATATAAAAAGAGTTACCGTAAATTCAGCATAAAATTGATTATCAATAATTTGTGAAAAGCTGGCTAAATTGACCAAAAGTAAAACAGTATTTATCAATATCACTATTGCCATCCCTTTATCCCCTACATTGCTTCCTTGTTTTCTATTCATCAATGCATAAACAGAAATCAGCGAGCATATAACGTTATATGAATAAGCTATTTGTACGCTATAAGTAGTTATAGATGAATCGATCACAAAGTAAATCATCGCTAGAATATAGATAATGGTGGTAGAAATTTTACTGTGACAACGCCATAAAATGCCGATAGTTAATGCAGCACATGTCACCGCAATACAAACATCACTTAAAAAATCGAATAAAGGCGTTGAGGATTCTAAATTTGCAGAAATAACAACAAAGAAAACAACTGTAGAAAAGTAAAAGATACGAAAAGCAATACGAGCAGGCTTATCTCCTTTTTTATCTTGAAAAAGAAGCGAAGCAATAAACATGACAATCGAAACAACAATAACCGACAATGCTGTTTCAAAGTGAGAGCTCATAATACATTCCTTTATATTACAACAAACACATTCAGCATATGCCTTTCAAACAGCATTGTCTATATTATATACAGGTAAATTTAATAGATATAATCTAAGTAATATCAAATAGAACTATCTATTTATCGACCATGATTCTTAATTACTTTTATTCCATATATTTTGATTATTTTTCAATGAGAAAAATTCACTGGTATGCCAACAGCGGGGTAACAGATCGAGATTCTTCCTTTCATGATAATTAGATGACAAGAGTTCTAAAATCTCATTAAGGCGCTCTTTACTAATAGTCGCAAAACTTTGCGCTGTTTCCGTATTATATAAATTTATATCAAGTGAAACGGTTATATCTTGTCCATGGCTAATAAAAGTTAAGTTTCTTGTAGCCGTACGACAGCGAGGTAAATCAGGACTTTCAGGGTACAAACTGTTGACTATGGCATATTCATACTGCTCCCCTTTTTTACCATCTGAATCTTTAGGAATATAAGTAATTCCAAACCCTTGTGGAAAGTCTCCTGTTATTTCACGCAAGTCATCAACGATACTTTGACTACAACTGCCATGTGCCGCATTTAAATTTAATGCCTGATAAACTTTAGGTATAAGCTTGTAGTTATAACTCGACTTAGTCGAAAGTACGATTGATGTGTATATTTGAGGAACTTTTAATAAATTGCCAATACCTTGTTTTGGCGATATTGCACTTTTGAGGATATGTTTGATAAACACTAATTTTTTGTGTTCAGCTATATTAAATTTATCCCTGTCACTTTTTGAATTTCCTATGTATGAGGGAGCACCAATTCCTTCTACTAAATATTTTACAGTTTCACGGTAGTTAATTTGTAATAGAGCTTTTCTATCTTCAACAACTATTGTTCGATGAGGATCAAGTGTCCCATCTTCTCCTTTAACAATGCGTTGAGCATCTTGGTGAAAGTGACCAATATCCTGTATAAGTGCAGCCATGACTACAGGAATTTTTACATGTTCAATAAAGGATTGAAAAGCCTCTGCGTCTACAGATTGTAACTCTTTGTATTGGTTAAAGTTATCCTTACCCAAAAATTTTTCTAATTGTGTTTCTTCAATCACACTTGCTTTATCGATACAAAGCTTATCAAGTAAACGTAAACACAAAATAGCTTTATAAAGAGGTTTATTGCACTCATTTACCTCAGCAACTTTTTTCCCCTCTGTAGGACTAAGTAACTGAATAGTCCCTAGAAATTGAGCTGACTTTCTATTGCTTTCAGAATAATTATTACCTTCGCTTAATCCTATAATTTCGTTACAAATAACTAAAAGGTGCTTATGTCGTTCATTGCTTTCATCTTTGAGTTCTTGTTTAAAATCTCTATATTCTCGTTCTGTTTTTTCTATTTGACGTTGTACTTTTTCATCATTTTTTTGTGTGTTCAGTTCTGAGATACGCTGTTTGAGTTTATCAAGTTTGTTTTCATTGAAAGGCTGACTTTCAAAGTAACTAATAGCTCGTTCAAGAAAGGAGTCTTTTAAGATGCTTCGACCATATATCTTATTTAATAAATTCTTTACTTGGGTAGTGAAATTAGTATCACTATAAGCTTTATCCGGCATAGTTTAATTCTATTTAAAACTGTAAGCGCTTTATTTATTAAAGCAGAGAACCTTTATGCTAGTTAATATTCTTAAAAGTCTCAAGAAATTATTTTTTCTTCTAAAAATACTAACCTTTTCAGTATTTAAGTAATCCTTATCAATCAATACCTTTAATTTTTACTTGAGTTTTACGTGTATTTAACTGCTGACAAATACTGACAAGATCGGAATGTAAGCCACTTGCTGTGACATCTCGGCCAGCACCTGGGCCTCTTATAATTAGTGGATTATCTTGATACCAACCACTTTTTATCTGAAAAATATTGTCACATGGAGTCAAATTAGCAAAAGCATCATTCTCATCAAGTACCTCTAATCCTACTTGTGCATTTATTTGACCTGAATCATTAACACTAAATCGTGCTATATGCCTGATACAACATTTCTTACTCTTTGCCTTTGATAACTGACTATAAAAATAATCATCTAACTGACTAGCTTGCTCCAAAAATTCTTTTGTAGTCAAACTTTGTAATTCACTTGGGACTAGGTTTTGACAAGAAACATCTCCCATCGAAATATCAAAACCTGCAGCTCTAGCTAAAATGAGTAATTTGCGTTGTACATCTCGACCAGATAAATCTTCACGAGGATCTGGCTCTGTAATTCCTTGAGATAATGCATCAATCATTAAAGTGGAAAACGGTATACTGCCATCATAACTTTCAAATAGCCAAGATAGTGTTCCAGAAAAAATCCCTGAAATTTCTCTGATACTATCACCGCTGTTTAGTAAATCATTTATCGCGAAATTAATAGGCAAACCAGCACCAACAGTGGTATTACCTAACCATAAACTTTTATGTTTTTTAGCTGTTTCGCATAACGTTCGATAATTTTCAACGCTTGAAGAGGCTGCCCATTTATTGGCACCAATTACATGTATACCTTTCATAAAAAAATCATTGTAAAGCAAACTAAAATGCTCACTAGGTGTTATGTCAACAACAATTAATTCATCATAAGGATGATTTTCCAGCCATGTCATAAGCAAGGCTTTGTCATAAGGCTGCGCATCTTTTTGATATATAGATAATGCTTGATTTACTTCAATACCATCATTATTTATTAACGCTTTTTTAGAGGAAATCAACCCTACTAAATGGACATTTTCTAACGCTGAAACACGATTTAATTGAGCTGGTAATAACTCTAGAAATCGCTCTCCTATGTTACCTAAGCCAGCAACAACTAGACCTATATGTCGAGCATCTTTGGTTAAGTCATGGTGAACGTGATTTAGTAATTCAGAAGTACAAGGCTGTAATAATACTGAAATTATACTGTGTTCATTTATTGAATTAACAATAGCAAAAGTTTTACTGTGCTTTAAAGAACGCTTAAAACGAGCTTGCACATCGCCATGATGGACAACTTTGTGACCAACAGTCGCTAAAATGCTCACGGGTGTGAATTTAACCTCGGTATCATGACTTGCCAGCCACTGGCTTACCGCTTTTTGCTGTTCTTGGTGGATAACAATATATCCAGCTTTGTTATCTGAACAAATGGAAAGAAACTCTTGTTGCGCCTTCTCCCCGAGATCTCCTAGGAAACTACTTGATTGAGCGAGCAATAAGTCATTTAAAAATGTTACTGACAATTCTTGTTTGGCTATTTGACCAAACTTACCGATTTCAGTACCGCTTATTGTCGGATCAAAACTACTTGCCACGTGAAGATGAGTACTATGATCAGTTAAAGGTTTTAAGGTTTTTGCATGTAAAACGGGGTTGCCTAATCGACCTAATTCTTTAGCAACGCCATTAGGTAAACGATGTAACTTTCTTGCTGACGGAACAACACGAGGATCAGCACTATAAATTCCATCAACATCGGTCCATAACGTAACGTTTAAAGCCCCTACAAGTGACGCCATAATTGTTGCTGAATAATCACTACCGTTTCGCCCAAGTGTACATGTTTCACCCTGCTCATCTTTAGTGATATAACCAGTAATAACTGCTAATTTTTCTTCTTGCTTTAACGCGTATAATTGCTCTTTACTTACAGAGCTTTTAACTTGACAGGCTTTATCATTATCAATAACAAGAAAATCGCGAGCATCAACATAAAAGCTAGGGCACACTTGTTCACTTAATACGGCAGATAATAATCGAGCGGACCACAACTCACCAAATGCCAACATATCGGCTTGATGGTGTTCTGGAGAGTGCGTTAACCAACTTTTCAGTTGTTTGAAATCTTCTTCTATTAAGTTAGATAATAATTTTTTATTACCTGTATTCAATAATTCTTCTATTAATTGAATCTGCTTAAGTTTTAATTCTTCTAATGACTCTTCAAGTGCATTGGGCGCTTCCAGCCCTTGTTGAAAGAGTGAGAACAATGCATCCGTAGTATCACCATTAGCTGAAACAACTACAATGTCATTTAACTGACAATGTTGACGAATAATTTCAACAACCCGTTCAATACATTGAGCAGAAGCTAATGAGCTACCACCAAATTTATGAACATGAACCGCATGTTTTGCTAATTGATTACGTTCCGCTGTCAATTGTTCTACTACATTAGATTGTGTCATTTTCTACTCTTAATTTAACTTATTACAACTGACTGGCAGCTAACCCAGCAGCCAAATCTTTCACGATGTCATCGCTGTCTTCAATACCAACAGAAATTCGCACGAGAGATTGAGTAATACCGGCTTCAATTTGTGCTGAAATTTCCATTCCTGCATGAGTCATAGTTGAAGGATGACTAATCAAGCTTTCTACTCCTCCTAAAGATTGAGCCAAAGTAAATAATTCTAAATTTGCGAACAATTTTTTAACTGCTTCAACTCCACCTTTTACTTCAAAGCTCATCATTGCACCAAAATCATGTTGTTGGCGCTTTGCAATTTCATAACCCGGGTGATCAGGAAATCCTGGATAATATACCGCTTCTATCGCAGAATGTTCTTTTAAATATTTTGCCACCACATCAGCATTTTCTTGATGCTGCTTCATGCGAATCGGGAGTGTTTTTAATCCTCGAAGCGCTAAATAACTATCAAATGGAGAACCTGTAATACCAATACAGTTTGCCCACCAAGCAAGCTCTTCACCCAAAGCTTTATCTTTAGTAACCAGTACACCACCTACGACATCACTATGACCATTTATGTATTTAGTGGTTGAATGAAAAACGATATCTGCACCTAACAAAAGAGGTTGCTGTAAAGCAGGCGATAGAAATGTATTATCAACAGCAACTAATGCACCTACTTGATGGCAATCTTTAGTAATTTTCTCTATATCAACTAAACGTAATAATGGGTTACTTGGGCTTTCTAATAAAACTAATTTTGGTTTTTGGCTTAACGCCTCAGTCAATGCGCTTTCATCATTTTGATCAACAACAATTAATTTAAATTGTCCTCGTTTAGCTAAATGAGTGAATAAGCGATAACTCCCACCATAACAATCATGCGGGATAACAACAGTATCTTCAGTTGACAACAATTGACAAATTAAATGTACAGAAGACATACCCGTACTAGTCACGATGCCGATAGCACCTTGCTCTAAATCAGCAATTGCTTGAGCAAATGTAGCTCTAGTAGGGTTGCCCGTTCGAGAATAATCAAATTGACGCTTTTCATTAAAACCTTTTAATGCATAAGTGCTCGATAAATGAATTGCGGGTATAACAGCACCATGATGTTCATCAGAATTTATGCCTGCTCGCACGGCAATTGTAGCAATTTTTTTATCATTCATAATATTCTCAGTAATGTTTTTGCTTTGTTCAAATCAAATAGATGTTTGGACGTCCAAAAGTCTAAATCTTTTAAATAATCGGGTCAAGAACTTTAGACATCTAAACTTCTACACATTCGTTATTGACTCGACGCTAACAACCAGTAAAATCTATTTAAAACTATAATATGAATAGTTTATCTGTTTTCAGTGTAAATTAAGCATAAAATTCTCAACAATAAGCAACTAGAGGTTATTCATGGCAAAGTGGAATGGCGAATATATCAACCCATATGCCGAGCACGGTAAAAAAAGTGAGCAAGTAAAAAAAATTACCGTTTCAATACCTTTAAGAGTACTTAAAGTATTAACTGATGAACGGACGCGTCGCCAAGTAAATAATTTACGCCATGCAACAAATAGTGAATTGTTATGTGAAGCATTTTTACATGCTTTTACTGGGCAGCCATTGCCAGACGATGGTGACCTAGCGAAAGATAACGATCAAAAACTACCTGCGAGTGTTAGAAAAGCACTTGAAGAACAAGGTATTACAGACTTTAGTCAATATGAATACGAAGATGAATAAAACTTATTTTCCACCTTCGTAAAGACAAAGTTAACCAAATAAAAAACTCAAGAAAACTTGAGTTTTTTAAAGGCACTAATAGTTAGCTTTCCATGTAACCTTCAGGTAACTCTAAAGCCGCAACTCCAGATTCAACAGCCGCTTGTGCAACAGCTTTTGCTACCCTTGCACATAAACGCGGATCCATAGGTTTAGGAATAATATATTCTTTCCCGAAGGTTAAACTAACCTCTGAACTTGCTTCAAGAACATCGTTCGGGACAGGTTCTTTTGCTAGCTCTCGAATAGCATGAACACAAGCAATTTTCATTTCATCATTGATGGTTCTTGCACGAACATCTAATGCTCCTCTAAAAATAAAAGGAAAACAAAGAACATTATTTACTTGGTTTGGATAGTCAGAACGACCTGTAGCAATAATAAGATCATCACGAGTAGCAAGTGCTAATTCTGGTTTAATTTCTGGATCAGGGTTAGAGCAAGCAAAAATTACCGGGTTATCAGCCATTAACTTCACATGATCTTCTGATAAAACATTTGGCCCTGATACGCCAACAAAAACATCAGCACCATCAATTACATCTTCTAAAGTTCTTTTGTCAGTATTGTTTGCAAATAAACGTTTATATTCATTTAAATCATCACGACGGGTATGAATAACGCCTTTAGTATCCAACATGTACACTTTTTCACGTTGAGCCCCACATTTTATTAACAGTTCCATACACGCTATAGCAGCGGCACCAGCTCCCATACAAACAATATTCGCATGTTTAATGCTTTTTCCTTGGATCTCAAGCGCATTGATCATACCTGCAGCGGTAACAATAGCCGTTCCATGTTGGTCATCATGAAAAACAGGCACTTTGCAACGTTCAATTAACGCCTTTTCAATTGCAAAGCATTCTGGTGCTTTAATATCTTCAAGGTTAATACCACCAAAACTGTCTGCAATGTTAGCAACCGTTGAAACAAATTCTTCAACCGTTTTATGCTTTACCTCGATATCAAACGAATTGATGTTTGCGAATCGCTTAAATAATAATGCCTTACCTTCCATAACAGGTTTTGACGCCATACCACCTAAGTTACCTAAACCTAATATCGCCGTACCATTAGTGATAACAGCAACCGTGTTGCCTTTTCCAGTGTATTTATAAACATCATCAGGGTTATCAGCAATTGCTCTTACTGGTTCAGCAACACCAGGGCTATATGCGAGAGAGAGGTCAAGGCTTGTTTCTGCTGCAGTGGTTAGTTCAACACTTATTTTCCCTGGCGTAGGGAATTGATGATAATCAAGTGCCTGCTGGCGTAAATCTGTCATTGTTGGGTGTCCTAATGCGTATATATTAAAATATTATAGTTTTTTTGTTTTTTAGTTCATTTTCTTTTACATAGTATTTCATTTACTACTTTAAACTCAAGATAAATTTAGGTGGTAATACCTCCAGAGACATTATAAACACTAACATCATTTAAAAATATTACACATCAATTGGCGAAATATTCGTTATCAAGGTTTGAAATTTTTATTGAGGACAACATTGAGACTGCATACAAGGTATAAATATTCAAAAACAACAATTTAGTTTTGATAACTTAAAATACTTTTCAGCAATTACAGGACATAAAAAAACCACCTATTTAGGTGGTTTTTTT
>JAGSHH010000204.1 GCA_023954655.1 Colwelliaceae bacterium | reverse complement strand
CGTTATTTCCGAAAAAACTTTATTACAGACAAAAAGGCACCAAGTTTTCTTAGATTATTCGTGATGAATTAGCCACGAAACCAAGTCATCATGTTGGTATTGATAGTTCATAAAATCCCGTAGTTTGTCGCCGATAATTTTTTTTCCTAATTCGACTTCAGAATGTTCATCAAAAATAGGCATCGGTAATTTTAATGCTTTGGCGGCAATGGAGTAATAGTGCTTTTTGGTGACTTGCATCTCACTAACTGCATTAAAAACTCCTGTAACTTTCTCTTTTCTAATAAGTAAAATTAAGAGAGCAACAATATCGTTTTGATGAATTAAATTGACATAAGAATTAGGAGAAGTAAGTAACTTTTTATTTCTAAAGAATATTCCAGGGTGTCTTTGTGGCCCAACTAAGCCAGCAGCTCTAAGTATTATACCTTGCCCATTAAATGCTATTACAGATTGCTCAGCTTGAGAAAGAATACTAACCTTTTCACTGTCTAACTTTAATTTCGCTGATTCTGTCACATCACCAATGATATCTTCGTATATTGCAGTAGTACTAATCAGGATGATTTTTTTTACAGTCCCCCTCTGGGCTTGATTTACTATCTCTGTAACTTTTTCTGGATAATCTTTTTTCCCTTTGCGTAAACCAGGGGGAATACAAATGATGAGTGTTTCACAATAAAATACTGCAGCTGAATTAGCATTAAATTCACCAAATGGTAATGAAAGAATTTCAGCTTGAGCTCCCAATTTTTGTATTAGATGTAATTTTTCTTGTTGCTGGGTTGTAGCAACAACACAATAATTTAGTTCAACTAAAGCCTTGGCCAATGCACTTCCAAGCCAACCACAACCTATAATTCCAACTCTTTCAGGCTCAGGTTTTAAGTTATTTTCTGCATTAACCATAGATAATTCAATCCTACTATTCATGCTTTTTTATTAAGCTAACTATATCTTCAGATAATTGATTAGGAACAGGAATAGATAAATTATACTGCAATATTTGCCATTTATTATTTCTTTTTATCAATATGCCTGATCCTCGACATTGACCGTAAAAATCATTGATAAGTAACTCATCAAAAAATACAGTATCTGTGCTTTCAATGAATGTGATATTTCTCTGAGTTGATTGATAGCTCCAGCCATTTCCTTTTGAAAAATGAGGTAAAACAAATGCTTTAAACTCTTCTTTAGTCCAACGTTCACTAGCATCGGTCCCCAAGAAAACACCTTCATCAGCTAACAAATCAAAATATTCATTATAATTAGCTTCAGCTGCTGCCGCATGAAAACGATCTATAGTATTATTTATAGCATCATTTGCTGATGCCGATATTAACCAACAATAAGTAAAAACAGTAATTAACACTCTTAACATTTTCTAACTTCCTTTTTAATAACTACATATTCGCCAATAAACTTTGCTGCCACTTTATCACCTGAATAAAGATCGACCTTAACAGTAAACCTCATTTTATTAGTTTCCGATAAAAATACTGAAGGCCCTTTATCTGTTTCCTTTTGGGTTTTTCCACAAACAACACCTTTAATTGGCGCTAAATACTTAATTTTTGCATCCGCTAAAACAATATCACCTTGATACTTATTTTCTTCTAACTTTAAATATATCCAGCCCCAGCCAGTTAAAGTAGCTAAGGTATAAATACTTCCAGCAAACATAGTATTATGAAGATTTTTATTAAAAAGAGGATCACAACTCGTTGATAATTCATTTCCGTCAAAGTGACTAATACGAATATTCATGGCTTTACTTAGAGGTATAGTTTTATGCCATGTTTCCTCTAAATTTTGAGATATGGGTTCAAAATTACTAGGTATTGAATTAATACTTTTTGACATCGAATAATGCTGAATTTCACCATAAAGCAAATGAGCTAAACCTAAATTTTTATATGCTAATTTTTGATAAAAACCTAATACAGTTTCTCTCGCATTTAATTCAATAGATTTTGCCCCTCTGACTCTAGCTTCATTCTCTAAAGACTCAAGCAAAATATTGCCATATCCTTGCCCTTGTGCAGACTCACTTACAGCCATATATCGAATTTGTGCATTCTGTTGAGTGGTAAAGTGCAAGCGCCCAACAGCCAATATATTATTATTATGATCAATGATACATCGATGAATACCCTGATCTTCAAATTCATCTTTTTCACTGCCGAGAACTTTTTTCCACGGTGATCGTAATAACAACCACCGTAAATAGTAATAATCTTCAAACTCTTTTTTTGTTTTTGGTGCTCTACACTCAATCATTGGCTATGCTTATTGGTAATATTTATTATAATAATAATTATTTGATATTTCATGAAATTAGCCGCTCACATACAACAAAGCAAGTTACTTTATTTAAAAAGTGGTAACGAAAATTTATCTATTGCTGAAAACAATCAATATCGCTGGCTACAATTTGATAATGTCGTTCAAAGTATCATGTTAAAACGCGTCCCCTATAAACTGACAATTCCTCATCAATACTTCTTAGTGTTACCAATATTGTTTTTTTCCCCTAAAAAAGTGATTGAACTAGGTTTAGGTGGTGGAAATTTAGTGCGTTTTTTAAACCATGTATTACCTGGTTCAGAAATACTAAGTATTGAACATAGTCAGAATGTAATTGACTGCTTTAAACAATTTTTTAACCCTCAAAAAATACAGCAACCTATCGTCAATAGTTCTTTTGAATTATGGCTAACAAAAAATAAAAACCAGCAATGTGATTGGCTAATATATGATATTTATCAAACAGATTCTGAACCACAAAACTTTATTAAACAAATCACACGGATTTTAAACAAAACGCATGAAAACACTTGGTTATCCATTAATCTCCCTGATCTAGATGAGCATGAGTTAAACATTGCATTATTGCACTTATCATCAATTAAAAAAAACCGAACAATGCATTACTTTCATATCCCACATTATAAAAATATTATCATTCACTTAGTACCAGAGAATATGTCACTAAACTCCAAGAACTCTATACTCCCTCAATATATGATTTCACGAGGTTCAAAATTATGGTTACACGGAATGATGAACTGATAAAAGTATTATATTGAAAGGTTAAAAGTCACAGGGCCATCATTAATCAAACTTACTTTCATATCTGCACCAAATTTTCCTGTTGGCACTAAAAATTTTTTTTCTCGTAATTGAGAGCAAAAATATTGATAAAGTTTATCACTAAACTCAGGCCTAGCTGCACTGGTAAAGCTAGGCCTCATACCTTTAGTAGTATCAGCAGCCAATGTAAATTGTGAAACTACTAATATATCACCACCAGCCTGCTCAACATTCAAATTCATTTTCCCTTGTTCATCTTCAAAAATTCGGTATCCAGCAACACGCTCAGCAAGTCTTTTAGCTTTTTTCTCATCATCATTTGGCTCTATTGCCAATAAAACTAAGAGTCCCTTTTTAATTTCACCAATAGTTTTATGATCAACTTCAACACTTGCCTCGGTTACTCGTTGAATCAATGCAATCATTTATTTTTCTCTTCTAAAAAGTTTGCCATAACATCAGTTGCTTTACATATAGCATCGATTGTTTGGCTTTCAAAACCACTGTGTCCTGCTTGTGGTAAAATCTGTAAGCAAGCATTTGACCAAGACTTAACGAGTTTGTCAGCCTGAACAAGCTGACAAACCATGTCATAACGTCCATGAATAACAATCCCAGGAATATCATTAATTTTATCAATATTATTAATGATATAATTTTCGTCGATAAAACTATTATGATAAAAGTAATGATGAGAGAGCTTAGCCATACATATGGCTTGATGACTATCTTCTATTTGTGCCATACCTATATGATGATGTTCTATTGTTGATAACCGTAACTCCCATAAATACCATGCTTTGCTCGCTGCAATAATTGCAACTTCATTGTTGGAAGAAAAGATATTCTGATACCCTAATAAAGGGTCTTTTTTATCTTCTTTTGAGAGTGGTTTAATGAAATCTTGATAATACTCAGGAAAAAAACGTTGGGCTCCTTCTAATTTATAGAGCCAATCATATTCATTTTGTGTCGCTAAAAAAATTCCCCTAAGAACAAAGCCTAAAACTCGCTGGGGGTAATTAATTCCATAGATAAGCGCAAGTGTTGTTCCCCAAGAGCCTCCTGCAATTAACCAAAGTTCGATAGATAAATGCTGTCTAATTTTTTCAATATCTTCAATCAACAAAAATGTTGTATTATTTTCAGTTGATGGTGAAGGAGTAGACTGACCGCAACCACGTTGGTCAAATAAAATTATACGATACTTTTCAGGGTCAAAGTATCGTCGATGATTTTCGCTTGTCCCTCCTCCTGGGCCGCCATGAATATAGAGCACAGGAATACCATTAGGGTTTCCCGATTGTTCGAGATAAATTTGATGATGTTTATCAACTGATAACCATTCTTTTTGATAACAGCCAATTTTAGGGTATAAGGTGCGAGACACAATTCACTCCTTTTTTTGTAAAAAATCTTCAAGGCAAACAGTAAACAAAGCACCAAATAACACGACTAACCAAGACAAATATACCCATAAAAATAAGATTGGAATAGCCGCTAGCGCACCATATATAAGTTGATATGAAGGTAATTGGGTTACGTATAATGCAAAACCTTTTTTGGCTACTTCAAAAAGTACTCCTGCCAAAACAGCACCTGACAAAGCATACTTAAAGGTGACTTCTTTATTTGGCACCACCAGATATAAAATTAGAAAAGCAAAAATGGATGCCAGTAATGGAAGTAACCGTAATAATACATTAGCCACCCCAAAAATATCATAATCGCCTAATGACATTAGTGAAACTATATATGAAGTTGCAGCAATACTACAGCCAACTAAAACAGGACCTAAAGTTAACACCATCCAATACATAGAAAATGAAGTAACGATTTTACGTTTTTTATTTATTCTCCATAATTTATTTAGGCTTTTATCTATTGCAGAAATTAATAAAAGCGCAAAAAGAAAAAGAAAAGTAATAGCAATAGCTGACATTTTGGACGTATTACTGATAAAACCCGTAATATACTCTTTTACTACATCTCCTGAAGCTGGCAAAAAATTTTCATAAACAAAGCTTTCGATAGTCTCTCTTATTTCAGAAAAAATAGGGAATGCTGTCATCACTGAAAGCATAACGACCATTAATGGTACTAATGACATCAACGTTACATACGACAAATACCCTGCGCTAACATGTACTTGTTCTGACTGCACACGTCTAAAAAAGAAGGCTGAAAACTTAGCAGACTTTATCCATCGCGATGAATTTAACAATTTGTTAATAAATTCCATAATCTTTAATAGTTATTATTCATGAATTTACAGTATATTATGAATAGCAGGATTTATCCTATATTGATTAATAATGAAAATGAGGTGTTATATGTCAGGTCAAGGTTCAGGTGGTAACGTTTTAGCCGCTATTTGCAGTTTTTTTATCCCAGGTTTAGGACAATTGGTACAAGGTCGAATTATGCCTGCCATTTTGTTTTTCATTTCTTGGACAATCGCAGGTGCACTGATGTGGGTAGGCATTGGCTGGATT
>JAGSHH010000178.1 GCA_023954655.1 Colwelliaceae bacterium | reverse complement strand
GTTTCTTTAAATGTTGATGTTTTTATTTTTTGAAAAATAACACGGGAAATAGACAGTAAACTCCCTAAACCGGCAAAGTTAATCAGTTCCGGTCGATGTTGAGAATATGAATTAGAAGTTGGATTTATGTGTAAGGAAATTGACCTAGTTAGCCTAGCTAATGCCAGAGTGACGCTCACAGAATATGCACAGGAGCGATCTATTACAAAGGTAATTTATAGTATCAAAAAAGGCTGAAGGTCTTGCTAATAAAGGGGTAGAGATGGGGTGGCTAATGGGACTTGAACCCACGACAACCGGAATCACAATCCGGGGCTCTACCAACTGAGCTATAGCCACCACTGAGGTTTTCGCATTCAACAACGTGATAAGACATCACTGATTTGTTGAGGTGCGCGAATTTTAAAGCACATCCCCCTATTTTGACAAGCGCTATTTACCATTTTTGCACTTTTATTGATAAAATAAAGCGAAGTGTCTCAATTAGGTGAATGTTATGTCTTTAGAATCTCTCTCCGCACAAATTTCAGCGGACAAAAATACAGCTGAAAACAAATTACCTCCTGTTGAACTTTGGGATCCTCCTTACTGTGGTGAAATTGATCTACAGATTAAAAACAATGGTGATTGGTTCTATAACGGCACTATTTTTAAACGTTTATCTTTAGTAAAGCTATTTGCATCAGTGCTTGTTTATCGAGACAGCATTAATGGCGAAGGTATGGACTACTTTTTAGTGACACCCGTTGAAAAGATCAAAATTTCGGTAGAAGACGCTCCTTTTGTATTAACTGAGTGGCGCTGGTTAGACGATAAAAAAGAGACGATGCAAGTCAGTAATAATTTAGGGGATGAATTTATATTGGATGCGGAGCACCCTGTCACGATTGCAGAAGATGGTAGTTTATATGTCATTGTTCGTCGAAATTTAGTTGCGAAAGTTCATAGAAATGTTTATTACCAATGGGCCAATTTGGCGCAAGAAGTGGTAACTGAAAAAGGCACCGAATTAGTATTTAACAGTGCCAATTGCGAGATTAGTTTAGGTGTGCTTGATTAAATTACGCGTGAAAAGCGTTGTTGATTAATATGTTGTTTCATATAAGCATCAAAACTCATGCAAATAATACGAATTAATAAACGTGCTTTTTGATCAACTTTGATAAAGTCAGTGGTATCTTCAACCAAGCCATCATCAATAAAGGTTTGTAGCAAAGGTAAGTCTTCAGCAAAATATTGGTCAAAATCAATCGAATATTTTTCACTGATGATGTTTTTATCTAAATGCAGGTTACACATCAGTTCACGAATAACTTCTCCACGAATAACGTCATCTTTTGACAAACTCACACCTTTTTCTTGAGCATTTCCTTTTGTGTCTATTGCCTTGTAATAAGTTTGCAACTCTTTTACGTTTTGGCTAAATGATGTGCCAATATTACTAATAGAAGAAACACCTAAGCCTAATAAGTCACAGCCACCTTTAGTGGTATAACCTTGGAAATTACGGTGTAAAGTTCCCTCTTTTTGTGCGATAGATAGCTCATCGTCTGGTTTGGCAAAATGATCCATGCCAATAAAGTCATAACCAAAGTCACATAGTTTTTCTATCGCAAGTTTCATTAGCGCAAACTTTTCTTGAACACTTGGTAACCATTCATCTCTCAATTTTCGTTGTGCCGCAAATCTACTTGGTAAATGTGCATAACTAAATAATGAGATTCGGTCTACATCCATTTCATGTGCTTTGTTTAATGTTTTTGTAAATGTTTCAATGGTTTGATGGGGTAAACCATATATTAAATCAATGTTTATCGAGTTGAAGCCTACTTGTTTGGCATGTGCAATAAAGTCACTTATAAACTCAGTTGATTGCACACGATTAATGGTTTCTTGTACTTTTTGGTCAATATCTTGAACGCCAATACTGAGACGATTAAATCCTAAATCATATAAATGCTCCGCTAAATTCATTTCAATTTCGCGTGGATCAATTTCAATACTCATTTCAACTTTATCAGCAAATGTGAATTTATCTTTGAGCAAAGAAACCAATTTAGTGATTTGTTCATGAGTTAAAAAGCTTGGAGTACCACCACCCCAATGTAATTGTTTAACAGTATAGTCAGTAAAATATTCAGCGCGAGAGCTTATTTCTTCCGCTAAAAATTCTAAATAAGTATCAGCTTTATCACGATGACGGGTAATAACTTTATTGCAACCACAGTAGTAACAGAGACTATGACAAAATGGGATATGAACATATAAAGACAATTCTCGATTTGGGGAGTCTTTTACTGCCTTAATAAAGTCTTGTTCAGAAAATTCATCATGAAATTCTAAAGCAGTAGGATATGAGGTATACCTAGGACCGCTAGTGTTGTATTTGTTTAAAAGCGTGCTGTCAAAAAACTGATTTACTTGCATGTGCATTAATTCGCTGATCTAAGAGATATGCGAGTATTATAACGTGAACATATTTTGTGACATTGATCACGCTCAAGCTTTAATCTAAATATTAGATACTAGGGCCTGTTGATCTTTCGAGTTTAAATGAATCCGAAGGACAGCGTTTGTTTGTCATTTCTACTGTGTTATCACAAATTCAAGGGGAATCACCACATGTCATATGTTTTGCTTTGTAAAAGAACAAACGAACTGCTGCAAAAGTATACCTGAAAAATCAACCGCCCCTAATTTATTGATTTAGTGAACTGGCTCTTTCCACTGCAAATATGTGTAGGCTATCAATATTAGCTTTAACTGAATCCGATAACTTTGCTTCTATTTTCACGCGTTCTAAATCAAGCTTCATTCGCTCTCTTTTTTCAAGGTTTTTTCTAGCGTCTAAAATGGGCATATGTTTAATAGCGGTATATAACTCAAATATGGCAGGAAATTGTAAACTGTGATCTTGAGAAGTTTTTAATGAGTCGAGTAATACTGATAATCGCCAACAACCTTCGGAAATATCGCATTGTTCTTCTTTCATAGCTCTAACAATAATAATCACGCTATCGATTATTTTTTTATCATGTTTCTTTAGCGCATTTTGCTTATCTATTTCTGCTTGTTTTTGTAAGGTATTTTGTCGCTTTAATTGTAATAATAGTTTTCCAGCATATATCGCTAAAGCAATAATAATTATCACAGCAAAAACAATTAAATAAGGCCATAGAGTTGTTAACATAACTTGGCCTAATCAAATTCTGAAAAATTGTTATTATCTAATTTATCCCAAAGTGCATCTTCATCGATTTCTGAATTTTGCTTATCGGTAGCTTCACTTTCATCTTCATCATCTAAACCTAGTTTTTCTCTAAGTGTGCTATGACGGTCCATTTTCAAATTGAAATACTCAATTTCTGTTTCTGATAAAGCAATTTCATCTTCTTGCTTTTGTAAAATTTCTTGGACTTTCTCATCAGCTTCTATTGCATACATTTCATCTTCATAGGCTTGATGGTTATCAATCATTCTTATTGCTGCAATAGGTGCTTTTTTAGCTTTCTTAGGGGCTGCTTGTTTTTCAGATACTGGTAATTTAGTTAAAACAATTGGTGTTTTATTGCCAATTCTTGGATCTTTCTTAACTGATGAAGATGAACCTTGATTTTGTTTAACAAGTGCTTCTTTTTGACGGTTACCTGGGGCTTTCCCGTGTTTTTTCTTTATTCGCTTGTCGCTCGCCTCTACAGCTTTTTTTCTATCATCTTTGTTTGCACTAATTGGAGCGCTTCCTGGTTTTCTAGACTTTCTTGTACGAGACATAATTTATTGAGGTTTGTTAGCGAGCATTAATTGTATTTTACTTTAGTTTTGAGTGAAAAGGTAAACTCAGTAACAAATTATGCTTTTTTTCTATGCAGAAAAGAAAAAACGATGGCATTGCCATCGTTTAGGAGAAGAATTGCAGTTAAATCTGCAAATATTGTAGTTCCAATTTTTAAATGGTTATCCTAACCTATTAGCACAGTCCCTGTTATATTTTGCAATGTTCCAGTATTATTATTTAGCTTCCATATTAATTTCTTTTTCTCGGTCATCCTAACGCTTTCTTGGTCTATCCTTAGTCTTTTCCTGGACTATTTATAAACGATCTTCCTGAATATTAGGTAATCATCCTTATTCGAAATAATCATATTCATTGAATATGTATAGCTTTCCTTGCAACAGCATTCCTTTTTATTATGGCTACTTCGTAGCTGGTAATACTTTACCTAAGTGGTTGAAGCCGGCAAGTATTAATTGCAATAAAAATTGGTTTAATAAAGCTTTGAATAGCTATGGTATTGTTTTTGTTTGTTAAAATTTTGTTATAGATATATTAAAAGATTAAATTCACTACAACTAATGGTCAATGTCTTACATAGATGATGGTTTATATATTACAAATAATTGATGTTATTTTGTACGAAAATGTTCGTTTTAAATATTTTTTGTTCCCTGGTTTACCAGTGTTGGCAAATTATATTTTGTATATTGGCCGATATATAACTTAAATAAGCTCAAAAATTAAAAAAGCCCATATTATATAATATGGGCTTGATACTTATTATAAAAAAGAGACTAATCTTGCTCGTGTAACCATGCTGCATGTTTAGGAGCGCGTTTAGTTACGGCCCACTCTTCTATCATAGCGTGAGCGACTTCATTTAATTGCTGATATTGAGCAGGGGTGCCTATATCTGCGGCCAACTCTAAACGGTGGCCACTCGGATCGAAAAAGTAAATTGATTTAAAAACACCATGATTAACAGGCCCTAAGACATCGATTCCTTTTTCAACCAAAGATTCTTTTGCAGAAACTAATGCATCAACATTGGCAACTTTAAGCGCTAAATGTTGCACCCAAGCTGGAGTGTTTTGGTCTCGATCCATATCATCAGAATTTGGTAATTCAAAAAATGCTAAAACATTACCCATACCAGCATCTAAAAAAATATGCATATAAGGGTCTGGTGCTTTTGTTGAAGGAACTTCGTCTTCCGCAATAGCTAATACTAAGTCCATATTTAATTTGTCTTTGTACCATTCGACTGTTTCTTTGGCGTCTTTACAGCGATACGCAACGTGATGCACTTTTTCAATTTTGATCATATTCATGCCTTTATCAAATTCATTTGTGCTAGTTTAATATAAAGTAACTTTTGTTACTAATTTCAATGAGCATCACTTAATAGAGCTAATGCTTAATTGTTCGTTTATATTTACACTTATTGTCAATCTTGAATAATTTACTCGATGATTTTCTGCCATTTTTGACTTAGTGATTCATCAATCTCTTTTAGTGTCATAGCTGTTAAAGGTGAATCAATAAACTCTAAAGTATTAATGAGTAATTGATCATCACGAAGATAATGACAAGGAACGTTGCTATTTTCTGGTAAAGAGTTAGCAAGCTTTTGTAATGAACTTTCAGTAGCTTGCATATTGTCTACAGCGATTAGTACATCGTTGACGGCTAACCCTGTGTTAGCGGCAGGTGAGTTTTCGACAACCTGAGTTATTTTTAAACCAATAGGGAGTGTTTTATAATGCGCGCCAATAAATGGGGTGTAATCTGTTGTCTCAATGGTGTCTAATTTATTAAATTCTTTAAATTTACTTGGGTTAAAAGTTACCCCAACATTTTTTAATAACAAAGAAAGATCAACTCTTGCAGCTGTGTTTAAGAGTGTATAAAAATCATCGCTTATATCTTCCCCACAAAGAATATTGGCAATATTGATAAAATCTTCCTGCTGAGTACCAATACTGGGTCGACCGAAATGTATCCAAAGTTCTTTCATTAGATTGTCTAAGCTGTATTGCCCAGAAGATTTCTCTCGAATAGTTAAATCCAACCATAAAGCAATTAATGACCCTTTGGTGTAATAACTAACAATGTTATTAACAGCATCAGGGCCTTGTTGATAAAACTTAGTCCAAGTAAAAAAGCTCGATTGTGTGACACTTTGTTTGAGTTCACCCTTACCTCGGTAAACACGAGTCACTGTTTTACTAAGAATAGCCAAGTAATCATCAAAACTTATTACTCCTGAACGATATAGAGAAAAATCATCGTAATAAGATGTGATCCCTTCATATGCCCACAATTGTTCAGTATAGGATTCTTGATCTAACTGATAGGGGATAAATGCTTTTGGTTTAATTCGGCAAATATTCCATGCATGAAAATATTCATGTGAGCACAAGGATAAAAATGTTTTGTATTGGTCTGATAATTCATCAGGCTTGTTAGGATTCGGTAAATCAAATCGACCAGCTTGTAAAATTGTTGAGTTTTTATGCTCGAGGCCACCAAAACCTTCGGCTAATAAATGCGTAATAAACCAATATTCTTTGAAAGGTGCTTCACCAAATAAATTAATGTGATGTTGACAAAGTTTACTGATATCACGGGACATTCTGTCCCTATCACCATAATGCTTACTGGTGAACACCATATGATGTGTGACACCTTCAACTTCAAACTCAAAGCTATCAAAATCTCCTATCGCCACTGGACAATCTATTAGTTGTGCATAATCTTCAGCAATATATTCACCAAAGTCATACTTATTGGTTTGTTTTGCTCTTGGTAAGCCTGATGCTACTCGCCAATTTTTGATGTTTTCAGGTGCATTTATAATCAGGGAACATTGTTGATCTTTTAATTCTTCAATGGCTAAAAATGTAGAACTACCATTAAAAAATCCGCGTTGATTATCGAGATAAGCAGTTCTTACAGAAAGGTCAAAAGCAAATACTTGGTAATGAAGTGATGTTTTATCGTTAGTTGCGGTTAATTGCCAAGTTTGTTTATCGATAGCATCTAGCACGATATTATTATTGTCTTTATCATTTGCATTCAGTGAAATAATATTTTTGGCAAAATCGCGGATCATATAACTGCCAGGCAACCATGCTGGAAGAGATAAAGTGTAGGTTTTATCTTCCTCACTGGTGAAGTGAATACTTACTTCAAAAAGGTGGCTGTTTAAATTTACTGGAGTTATTTGATATTGAATGGTCATAATTGATGAACTCTATTGTTACATTATGGCTTTTATACCTTAATGTAACGAGAATTCATAACATCAATATTCGAATGGTGAAAATAAATTTTTAAATATAAATTTTAAGCAAG
>JAGSHH010000138.1 GCA_023954655.1 Colwelliaceae bacterium | reverse complement strand
TTATTAATGAATCAACTGTATTCAGTTGGTGTATTGTCGTTAATTATTGTTTTAGTTTCAGGGTTATTTATTGGCATGGTTCTAGCCCTTCAAGGCTATACTATCTTAGTTGGTTACGGTGCTGAGGCAAGTTTAGGACCAATGGTAGCACTTTCTTTACTAAGAGAATTAGGCCCAGTGGTTGCTGCTTTATTATTCGCAGGTCGTGCTGGTTCAGCGCTTACCGCCGAAATTGGTTTAATGAAAGCAACAGAACAATTATCAAGTTTAGAAATGATGGCTGTTGATCCATTACGCCGAGTTATTGCACCTCGATTTTGGGCTGGCTTTATCTCATTACCATTACTTGCCGCTATATTTTCTGCAGTCGGTATTTTAGGTGCTCATCTAGTTGGCGTTGATTGGCTAGGCGTTGATAGCGGAACATTTTGGTCTGTGATGCAGGCACAGGTTTCATTAGAAAAAGATATATTAAATGGCGTGATAAAAAGTATTGTTTTTGCTTTTGTTGTTACTTGGATTGCCGTTTATAAAGGTTATGATTGTGAACCAACATCAGAAGGTATTAGTCGTGCTACAACCGCAACAGTAGTACAATCTTCATTATTGGTTTTAGGTTTAGATTTTATTTTAACTGCATTGATGTTTACAAAGTAAAGTTTGTAAAATAGTTTTTAATATAAAATGTAGTGTTTATTTTTAGAGTGTGGTGAAGGACATGATGTCAAAAAAAGTTGAATTAATGGTAGGTTTATTTGCCGCAATTGGAATTGGCGCTCTACTTATGCTATCGCTAAAAGTGGCCGATAGCGGTATTTCTGGTAACGGAGCAACATACCAACTTTATGCGAAATTTGACAATATCGGCGGTTTAAAGGTTCGTTCTCCAATCAAAGTTGGTGGTGTTGTTGTTGGTCGAGTTAGTGAAATCACTTTGGATGCTGAAGATTATACACCTGTTGTAACACTCGATATCTTTGCTAAATATAATAACTTTTCTGAAGCCACTTCTGTTTCTATTTTAACAGCAGGTTTACTTGGTGAACAATATATCGGTTTATTACCTGGCTTTATTGATGAGTCAGTGGAAACCTTAGAAGCGGGAGATTATATTGAAGATACGAAACCGGCTTTGGTATTAGAAGAGTTAATAGGACAGTTTTTATTTAGCCAAGGAAGTGGTGATTAGTGATGGATAAAATATATTCTATGAAAAATATAATTTCTTTAATTACGTGTTTTATTTGTACAGCAAATGCTTTTGCAAATAATTTAGTTACGCATCAAAGTAATAATTTACCTGAGCTTGCTAGATCTCTTTATAGCGTTACTACTATTGACCCATCGGGCGGAAGTAGCTCTAATGTAGATAAGAAAAATCCTTATAAAATGATCAGAACTGTTGCTGATATTACTTTTAAACGTTTTGCTAATGAACAAGCAGCGATTCAAAAAAATCCAAACATTTTAAAAGATATTGTCCGTGAAGAATTGATCCCTTATATCAATTATCAATACGCAGCTTTTAAAGTGATTGGTAGTAATTTTAAAAAAACCAATAAAGCTGATCGCGCGAAATTTGTTCCTGTTTTTAGAGATTATTTAGTTACCTCATACGCACAAGTTTTTACTTTGTATAAAAATCAAGAAGTGACCTTTGCACCTGCGAAAGATTTTAGTAAAGAAAAAGTGGTTGCAGTAAATACAAGCGTCCTTGAGCCTGGGAGAGATCCAATTGATATTTCATTTCGTGTCAGAAAAAGCAAAAAGACTCAAGAATGGAAAGCTTATGATATGGTTGCTGAAGGTGTTAGCTTGTTAGATAGTAAAAAGGCTGAGTTGAGTAGTTTGATTCGTCAAAAAGGCTTAGGACACGTCACTGAAATGTTAAAAGAAAAAGCTCAAAAAAATATTATCTTTAAATAGGGTTGCTTTGAGCATGATTGAGATTAAACAACAAGATGAACAGCTATTTTTAACTGGCGAATTGACACGTAAAACAGTGAATGCCGCGTTTGAAAAAAAATCGGAACACTTGATAACAAAACAAATATCATCTTTGAATTTATCGGCAGTTTCTAAGGTAGATACTGCTGGTTTAGCTTGGTTATTATTAGTACTTGAACAAGCAAATCAAAAGCAGCAAACGATCCACTTCACTAATATTCCAGCAGAGTTGTTCAAGTTAGCGACATTAAGTGCTGTAGATACTTTTCTCCCTATTAAATAATTTATACCAGCAATAACTCTATCGTATCTCTTGTAGTGGTTTGAGGTTATAATCTCGATAATTATTTTATTGGGAGAACTTTGTGGAAGTTTCTGAGATTGAAAAGCTTATCAACGATGCCTTAACGTTAGATGAGTTACATGTAAAATTTGATGGTTCACAATGCACCATTATAGCCGTTGCTGATTTTTTAGGTGAACTCAGTCGAGTTAAAAAGCAGCAAACTGTATATGCTCCGCTTGCACAAGTGATTAATGAAGGCATAATACATGCCGTAACAATAAAAACATTTACGACTTCAGATTGGAAGCGTGAGAAAATGTTTAACTTACCTCTTTAATATTAGCTTAACTAAAAGAAGATCTCCTTTGGATGCATTTAAAATTATTGGCGGAACGCCAATGCAAGGTGAAGTAACAATTTCTGGAGCAAAGAATGCCGCTTTGCCAATACTAATGGCTACTTTACTTTCAGAAACACCTATTACTATTAATAACGTTCCACGCCTCAATGATATTGAAACAACGATAAAGCTTTTGTCACAACTTGGAGCCGAAGTTAATTGGATTGATGATAATAAGTTGGTGATTGATGCTGGCGGAGTTGATCAGCACAAAGCATCTTATGAATTAGTCAAAACGATGCGAGCTTCTATTTTAGTATTGGGCCCTCTTTTAGCTCGATTTGGTCATGCTGAAGTTTCATTACCTGGCGGGTGCGCTATTGGCGCTCGTCCAGTGAACTTACATATTCATGGCTTAAAATTAATGGGTGCAGATATTGATGTTGAAAATGGCTATATTGTGGCTCGTAATCAAGGGCGACTGAAAGGCGCTACTATTTTCATGGATACCGTTAGTGTTACAGGGACTGAAAACCTAATGATGGCAGCAGCTTTAGCGCAAGGCATAACAACAATTGAAAATGCAGCACGTGAACCTGAGATTGTTGATTTAGCTAATTGTTTAAATGCAATGGGCGCTAAAGTTTCAGGGGCAGGTACTGATACGTTATCAATAGAAGGTGTAGCTACGCTAAACGGTAAAGAATATAGCGTAATGCCTGATCGAATTGAAACAGGAACTTTTCTTGTTGCAGCAGCTGTGACACAGGGCAAAGTAAAATGTTTAAATACTGATCCCAGTGCACTGGAGGCAGTACTAAGTAAACTACAAGAAGCAGGAGCTGAAATTTCTACAGGTGAAAATTGGATCGAATTGGCGATGAATAAAAAGCCAAATGCAGTCAATATTCGCACTGCTCCTCATCCTGCTTTTCCTACTGATATGCAAGCCCAGTTTGTTACTTTAAATGTTGTTGCTGAAGGTACGGCAACCACGACAGAAACTATTTTTGAAAACCGTTTTATGCATGTTCCTGAATTACAACGTATGGGAGCTGATATTACTTTAGAAGGAAATACGGCAGTAACCAAAGGTGTTGAGAGCTTAACTGGCGCACAAGTAATGGCAACTGATTTAAGAGCATCAGCAAGTTTAGTGATTGCTGGACTTGTTGCTACGACTGAAACACAAGTAGACCGTATTTATCATATCGATCGTGGCTATCAGCATATCGAAGATAAATTGCAAGCATTAGGTGCCAATATTACTCGTGTTAAAGCAAGTTAATATTATTTTAAAAAGCAATTGAATTTAAAGATAACATGACGCTTTTTAAGGAAAATACCGCATTAAAAATGCGGTATTTTTTATTCTAAATCTAAAATAGTAACTTTAATATCAAGTGATTGCTTATCTCTATATGCTTTAAAGTTTAACTCTGTGCCGGGGGCTGTCTCTGCGACTATATCTAAAGCTTGTATGGTACTGTGAATTGGAATATCACCAATTTGATAGACAATATCTCCCGCTTTTAAACCAGCGTTAAATGCAGGACTATTTGGCTCAACTGCCTTGATAGTAAATCCTTTTAAGTTTTGATTATAGCTTTCTGAAACTATGCCTAACCAACCTCTAATTACACGTCCGTGCTCAATAATTTTTGTCATAATTTTGTGAGCTAGTTTATAAGGGACTGCAAAAGATATACCTTGAATGTCATAATTTGGGTTTAATTCACTAAATTTAAGAGAATTGATACCCACTAATACGCCATTTGAATCAACTAAAGCACCACCTGAATTTCCACTGTTAATAGCAGCATCTATCTGTAAAAATTGTAAGTAGCTAGTATTGCTTAAACCACTGCGACCTGTTGCACTTATTATCCCTTGAGTGATGGTCTGGCCTAAATTTAACGGGTTGCCAATAGCTAAAACAACATCACCCGCTAAAGATTTTTGATTTTTGTTTTGTGGGATAACAGGCAAATTTATTGCTTTAACTTTCAAAACAGCTAAATCTGTAAAACGATCATAACCAATGACTTCTGCATGAAACTCTTGCCCATCTTGTAGTAGGACAGTAATTAACGTTGCATTTTGCACAACATGGTAATTTGTTAATAAATATCCGTTACTATCCATAATAACCCCAGAACCTAACACAGTAGTATTACGTTGTGAACGGGCATAATTAGGACGTGTTTGAATTTCTTCAGAGTAAATATTGACTACAGCAGGGCTAGAGACTTGTACCGCCTTTGCGTAAGATATTGCTTGGTTTTGGTGGCTAGGTTGGAAAATATTCCACCAAGATTCATTTCCTTCACGTAATTCAGGAATAAGCAACAACATCATTATTGCAATGATGACCCCATAGCTAGCTGAATTTAAAATGTATTTTAGAATGTTTAGTATTTTCAAAATGAAGAGTTCTGATAAAAATATATCGAAGATTAACACAAATACTTTAGAAGAAAAAAGCGCGAGTGAAATTTTATTAAAAGTAAGATTTACAAAATGATAAAATAAAAAACGGCTCGTTAAGTGAGCCGTTGTATATTGAGTATGAAGTTTTATCTAATACGAATATATAAGTGAGAATTACCGCGAATAATATTTAGTAAAGATATACCTGTATTCTCTTTTAAATAATCCCGAAGTTCGGCAATGTTCTTAACACGTTTACGATTAACACCACTGATAATATCACCATCTCTAAGGCCAATCATTGAGGCAGGAGATTCATCTTCAACTGTCCTAATCATTACGCCTTTACCTTTGTTGTTTTCTAGTTCAGCTCCTTCAAGCATTCTATGAATACTTGCAGGTTCAACATTAGCTGTTTCCGTTTTTTTCAAAATTACAGGATAGGTTTTTTCTTTTCCGTTCGTTTTGATAACCGTTAGTTTTACTTCGTTACCTGCACCAATTGAACCTATTTTTCCACGTAATTCGCTAAAGGATTTTATTTTCTTACCATTTACTTTCGTAATGACATCTCCGGCTTCAATACCAGCACTTTGTGCTGCCGAATCTTCCGCAACCTGCTCTACGAATGCCCCTTGTGCTGCCTCTAGTTCCATTGCTTTTGCAAATTCACCAGTTACACTACGCCCTGAAACACCTAATACACCACGACGTACTTCACCAAATTCAATTATTTGATCAACAAGGTTTTTAACCATATTACTAGGGATGGCAAAACCAATGCCTACGTTCCCACCGTTTGGACCAATAATTGCGGTATTTATACCTATTAAGTCACCGCGTAAGTTGATCAAGGCACCGCCAGAATTACCACTATTAATTGCCGCATCGGTTTGAATAAAGTCTTCAAAATTATCTGCATTTAACCCGCTTCTACCAAGAGCACTTACAATGCCTGATGTTACCGTTTGTCCAAGGCCAAAAGGGCTACCGATTGCAACGGCAAAGTCACCTACTCGTAGTTTATCCGAATCAGCAATACTTACTTCTTTTAAATCTTTAGCATCAACTTGTAAAAGCGCAATATCACTATTTTCATCAGCACCAATTTTTTTTGCATCAATTTGGCGACCATCTTTCAGAGTAATTTGGATCTCGTCTGCTTCTTTAATAACATGATTATTTGTGACGATATAACCTTTTTCAGCATTAATTATTACGCCTGATCCTAATCCTTGAAAGGGGCGTTCTCTAGCTGGGTTTTGTTGCCTTGGATTACCAAAAAAGAATTTGAATGCATCAGGGACATTTCGCTGTTGAACTTCATGTGTTCCTCTTACCGAGATTAGTACTACAGCAGGGGTTACTTTTTCGAGCATTGGAGCCAAACTAGGTATTTTCTGACCATCAACAGAAAAAGGAAGATTGGCATGAGTGGGTAGGCTAGATAAAACTAAACTACTTGAAAGTAAAACGCTACTTACGATAACAGACATTTTTTTCATATGTGAAAGAACTCCTAATATACTATGAAATACTCAGTTAAAGACTTTAACTTTTGAGTAAAGTTCCTAATTTTCAACTTCACTATTTGTAACAGGTTGTTTCTTATCAGCGAATAAGCCACTCGCTTCACCTGAGTAATCTAGTGGGGCTTCTGTTATTTCAACATCACCTTTGCGATCATCTTTGTTATGTCGCAGAGCAACCGTTTGAGCCAATTGCTCTTGTGTTTCTTTTGAGAAAAAAGGCATTGATTCATTTTCGGCTGGAGTCGCTTGTTGTAGTAATTTTGTGCTTTGCTCCATCTGTGCCATTGCTTTTTGGCAGGTAGTATTCATTTGTTCTAATAATTGAGTCGAATTATCTAAGTGTTCTGCGACATCAACTTTATATTGAGCTAACGATGCTTCACTTTGATTTACCTTGTCAGCAAGTTGTTGATTTTCTTGACTAGATGCAGATAGCACTTTACTAGCAAAAAGACCTAATGCTGCGCCAACGACAAAAATGATGATTCCAATAACGATATCCATAAGCTTTTTACCTTTTATCTTGTTGCGGAAAATTGTATTCACGTAAAAAATTGGTGAAAATAGAGATTAACACACTGCATTTATTTTTGCTTGTAAGGTAAGTCCTTACCTTATTTATAAATATGTATATAAAAACGTTTTTTTCAAGCCAAAATAAACCTAAATTATAGATAATAGTTGCTAATGATTAAGCTTTCACCGATTGAGAAATATAAGCAAGACTTAACACATGATGATTTTCAATATGATGCCGCACAAGAAAACGCAGTAAAAAATCTTCAACGATTGTATGAATGTTTACAAAATAAACCTTTACAGGTTACTGGTTTTAAAAAGGTATTAAATCGTTGGAAACGCGTTGTAGCAAAATCAGAAAGTAAACCTATTCAAGGAATATATTTCTGGGGAGGCGTTGGACGAGGTAAAACATATTTAGTTGATACCTTTTATGATTGTTTGCCTTTTAAAAATAAAATGCGTGTGCACTTCCATCGTTTTATGCATCGTGTTCATCAAGAGCTTGAATCATTAACAGGCCAATCTGATCCATTAAAGATAATAGCGAAACGATTTTCAGAGGAAACATGCATAATCTGTTTTGACGAGTTTTTTGTTTCTGATATTACTGATGCGATGATACTAGGAACGTTATTTGAAGAATTATTTGCTCATAACGTTACCTTAGTTGCTACTTCCAATATCATTCCGGATGATTTATATCGGAATGGGTTACAGCGGGCTAGGTTTATACCAGCTATTAAACTCATTAATGAACACTGTGATGTTATTAATGTAGATAGTGGTGTTGATTATCGGTTGAGAACGTTAGAGCAAGCTGAAATATATCATTCACCGCTTGATGAAAAAGCGAGTGATAATTTAAATAAATATTTTGAACAACTTTCTGTAGAAGCCGGTAAAAAGAATAAGGCGATTGAAATTAATAATCGACAGCTAGCAACGATACAAGAATCAGATGGTGTCGTGCATTTTGAGTTTTCAGAGTTATGCGAATCAGCTCGAAGTCAAAATGATTATATGGAATTGAGTCGATTGTATCATACAGTTTTAATGGCAAATGTAACCCAAATGCATGTTGATTGTGACGATTCTGCACGACGTTTTATCGCTTTAGTTGATGAGTTTTATGAGCGAAATGTGAAATTAATCATATCTGCTGATGTTGCAATGGAAGAATTATATTGTAATGGAAGTTTGGTTTTTGAGTTTAAACGTTGTTTAAGTCGCCTACAAGAAATGCAATCGCATGATTATTTAGCGAGTGAACATTTACCTTAAATATACCTGGAAATATTTTCTAAACTCTAATCAATAATGCTACTTACCTTAAGTGGCATTGTTTTACATCATTTTAATTCCTCTATTTCTTATCAACTCTCAAATGATAAAAAAATAATCAGTCACTGTATTTTTGAATTTAATAAATTATCAAAAATAAGTTTGATTCGTGTTTTTTAAATTTATTTTTATGTATTTATGAAAAAGTATTTATGTGATAAAAATCACAAAACACAACATATTGTGTTTGTTATTGGTATTATGTACATATGTTGTGTTTTTGTTGCATCTCATCATAAAGTGTTTATGATGGTGGCATAATAAAAATTAAGAAGAATATGCTCATGTCATCAATCACAGCGATAGAAAAAAAAATAGAAAAAATAGAGTTACAAGCTGCTTCATTAGATATTTGGGATAAAAAATATCGTTTGAGAGATAAAAACGAACATCCTCAGGAGCATAGTGTTTATGAATCATTTCAACGAGTAGCTACAGCACTATCTGATATTGAAATAAAAGATAAAAAATATTGGCGAGAAAAATTTATTTGGGCACTCGAATCAGGTGCTTATCCAGCAGGAAGGATTATTGCTAATGCAGGTGCTAGTGCATTTAAACCCGCGACTTCAACGATAAATTGTACTGTTTCCGGCACAATTGACGATTCAATGACAGGGATATTATCTCGAGTACATGAGTCTGGACTTACATTAAAAGCTGGATGTGGTATTGGTTATGAATTTTCAACACTAAGACCTAGTGGAGCTTATGTAGCCGGAGCTGGAGCAAAAACTTCCGGTCCAATGTCATTTATGGATATCTTTGACAAAATGTGTTTTACCGTAAGTTCTGCGGGAGGTAGACGGGGAGCTCAAATGGGGGTTTTTGATGTTTCTCATCCTGACGTTAAAGATTTT
>JAGSHH010000209.1 GCA_023954655.1 Colwelliaceae bacterium | reverse complement strand
ATAAGTTAGGAAAGCTCAAACAAGAAGGCATTTTAACAGAGATAGAATTCAATGATGCCAAAAAAAAAGTATTAAAAGATTTAACAAAAAACGACTAACGTAAAAATACGGTAAACATTAGTCGTAAAGCAGTCCTCTGGAACTCACTAATCTAACGTTAATAAATATTTCACTAAATCATTATAATCTTGCTCAAGATTTTCTTCACTCGAACCTTTTCCGTGAGAATGGCCATGGCCCAAAACCATATACTTACCATTTACAATAACAGTAGGCACACTTTTTAAATCACCACTTTTAGCTAAGATGTCTTGATTGCTTTTCATTTTTTCAACTTGTTTAATAACTTTATCGCTATTTATCAATTGATCAAATTTTTCACCGTCAGCACCATTTATTAAAAATACGTTTCGTACATCTCTAACAGAAGTAAAAACAGCTCTATGCACATGAATATATTTAAAAATAGCGGCTATCTGACTTTCAGCCATTTCCATTTCTTGTGCTGTGATTAATGCTCTTGATAAAAGAGACTGCATTTTTCTAGAAGCACCAGGTAAAAAATCAACGTGATTTTTTACAAATTCAGTACCTTCAGGCAAGTTTTTAGTGATTGATTTCGCCAGCACTTCAAATTTAAAACAATGACCACAATAAAAAGAAAAGTACTCTCTAACTTCTGGAGATTTAACGGCTAACTCATGTACTTTGACATAATGTTCACCTTCTTCGTAATCTTTAGCATTACTAACAAATGGCAATAATGCGATAACGAAAATACTTAATAGCTTGTTCATTCAAATAACCCTTTATAAAAATTTAAAATAGCTTTATGGCATTAATGTTAATGGTGGTTGCTGTAAAGCTGACATTTGTTCTTTTAGCATCAGCACTTGTTCTTCCCAATATTTTTGAGTATTAAACCACGGAAAGCTATGAGGAAATGCTGGATCTTGCCAACGTTTACATAACCATGCCATATAATTTACAACCCGCATAGTACGCAAAGATTCAATTAAGGCAAACTGTTTTGAATCAAATTCATAAAACTCTTCATAACCCATCAATAGCGTATCAAGTTGTATGGTTTGTTGTTGTCTATCCCCGGAGAGCATCATCCATAAATCTTGGATAGCAGGCCCCATACGACAATCATCTAAATCAACAAAATGAGGTCCATCATCTGTCCACAATATATTGCCTGCATGACAATCACCATGCAGTCTAATTTCACTACTAGGCTGGTACTGCTGACAAGCTAAATCAATAACCTGATCCAAAATAGTGTAAAACGCAGTTTCAATGTATTGAGGAACAAACTCAGAAGTTTTGATAATTTCTCGTGCTTGAATTAACGATTCTTCTTTACTATATGTCGGACGAGTTTGAAATGGTGATTTACCAGCAACCGCATGAATTCGGCCGATAAACCGTCCCATCCATTCTAGGTGGTCCAAATTATCAACTTCAAAAATTCGCCCACCTCTACAAGGATATAATGAAAAGTAATACCCTTGATGCTCAAATAATGATTGGCCAGAAAGTTTCAACGGTGCAACTATGGGTAATTCTGCGTCAGCTAACTCAAATGCAAAATCATGCTCTTCTTGAATTTGCTCTTTTGACCAACGTTGCGGACGATAAAATTTAGTGACGTATTTAACTTTATTTTCATCATGAAATTGATACACACGATTTTCGTAACTATTTAACGCTAATAAACCACTATCGACTTGTAGACCTGTACTTTCAATACCATCAAGGATCAAATCTGGTGATAGCGACGTAAAATCAAATACTGACATAAATTCTCTAATCGTGAAAATGACGGGTAAGAACCCATTTGGATTGCTAGCAAGGATACAGGAGATAAAGCGACGCTGGAAGCCAGCGTCAAATATTGGAGCTATTTAGAACCAAGAAACTTAACTTTTAACGTTTATTAAAAAATCGGCTTTCATGGGAAAGCTTCACTTCATCTTCTTCGGAAACAAGCTCAATAACAAAAGTTATATCGCTCATGTAACCTTTTAATTCAAAAGGGTCGACCGAGATGCTCATTGGTAAAGTGTATACGGAAGCAGCTTTTACTGTTACTTCTTGTTCACCATGCCATTTGGTATTCTCAATCCCTTGAACAGATAAACGATAACGATTGTCGCTTTGAGATTTATTAAGTATCTTTAATGTATAAACGTTTTCAATTTCACCATTAAAATTTTCTTTAGCAAGCTCGGTTCTATCTCGAATAATATCAAGCGAAACCGGAACTCGATTAACAATTTCAAGCACTAATAAGCTTGTCATAATAAGTAAAACAACTGCATAACCTATTAATTTAGAACGTATTAAATGAACTTTTTTTCCTGCTAATTCATGTTCAGTGGTATAACGAATAAGTCCTTTTTCATACTTCATCCGATCCATAACACCATCACAAGCATCAACACAAGCACCACAGTTTATGCACTCATATTGCAAACCATTGCGTATATCTATACCTGTAGGACAGACTTGCACACATAAATTACAATCAATGCAGTCACCTAAACCTAAATCAGCGGGGTTTTGTTTTCTAGAACGAGCTCCTCTACTTTCACCTCGGTTAGCATCATATGAAACTGTATAAGTATCTTTATCAAACATCGCCGATTGAAAACGCGCATAAGGGCACATATGCAAACACATAATTTCGCGCATCCAACCAGCATTTCCATAAGTACAAAGTGCAAAAAACCAAATAGTTGCAGCAATAGCAAATGAGCTATTAAAAGTGAAAAAATCAATAAATACGTCTTGAACAGGAACAAAATAACCTACGAAAGTTAACCCTGTTAATAATGAAAAAAACATCCAACAGCTATGTTTAAATGCCTTTCGCCAAAACTTATTGAAATCAAGTTTTTGACTATCCAACTTTTTACGTTGATTGGCTGAGCCTTCGATTTTTTCTTCAAACCATATGAAAATAAATGTCCAAACGGTTTGAGGACATAAATAGCCACACCAAACACGCCCTAAAAAGGTCGTTATAAAAAACAGTAAAAAAGCACTAAGAATAAATAACCAAGCCAATAATGTTAGATCTTGTGGCCAAAGGGTTAGGCCCCAAAGAGTAAAACGTTGCTCAGCAATATCAAACAAAATGGCTTGATGATCGTTATATTGTAACCAAGGTAATAAGGCAAAAAGTGCCAAAAAGAAAAAATTCATTTTTTGACGTAAAGCCTGAAAAAAGCCAGTAACTTTTCTTACATAAATTTGGTCACGAGGTTTATATTGTTCAACCTGTCGAGGTTGATGGATTTTAATGTTTTTGATAGGGATTTGAACACTTGGAGTATTTTGTTCTTTTTGTGATTTCACCATGAATCCTATGTAATAAAATCCGTAACAAACCGAACTGCGTCTTAACTACCTACATTTAAGGTATTTATTAAAGAAGATGTATTGTTGACGCAAAATTGATTATTCTATTAATAAGTCAACATTATACGACATACTATGAAAAATTTATTGATCTTAATCGTAGCAATAGCTATTTTTTTACACTTCTACCCTCAGCCAGAGCTAGAAAATTGGTTTAAAGAACAAAAAACCAATGCTTTATCTTCATTCTCTGATGCTACGGATACAAAAATCAGGCTTAATCCTCAAAAAATTTATAATGATCTAAAGCCAAACTTTGAACAATTTAATGCTGAAGAGCAAAAGTTCGTTCGAGAAATTACTAGTTCAAGAGAAGCGGTAAAAGTTTTTTTCAAAGACAATTGCCAAGAAAAACGACCTGTACCAAAACTTCATCAAAAAAATCAGCTGTTAGTGTGTAAAAAGATCTCTAATTACCAAGCTTTATTTTAGAACTACCCCGTAAAATGGATCAAAAAAGTAACTACTTGCTGCTTTTTTGATTCATTGAGAATAAACATTTATCAATTTTCAAGATAGTTCAGCTAACATTTTTGCAAAAGCTAATTGAGCCTTCGTTTCTTCTTGATGGCTTCCACCTTTTACAACCCACTTTCCATTTACCATTACATCCTTTATGAAGCTTGTTTGGCTAGCAAAAATCATACTGTCTAATAAATGTTGCTCATCTTGTGCATATAAAGACAATTTAGCTTCATCTAGCACTAATAAGTCAGCCTGCTTACCTAAAGCCAATTCTCCTGTATTGCTGTTGGTACTTTGTGCACCACCTAAAGCTGCTTGTTGCCATAGGTTGTGTCCAACAGATAATTGCTGCTCATTAGCCAAAACTGTTCGTTGTTGTTTAATTAATCGTTGTGCATATTCAAGCCAACGTAATTCTTCAACAGGGTTAACTGAAATATGACTATCCGAACCAATAGCAAAAGTGCCTTCTTCAGTTAAAAATTCTGCGGTAGGAAATATTCCATCTCCAAGATTAGCTTCTGTAGTAGGACAAATTCCTGCTATTGCCCCTGATTTAATAATCCCTTTTCTTTCTTTTTCATCAATATGTGTTGCATGAATTAAACACCATTGCTTATCCATTTGAACATTATCTAATAACCACTGCACAGGACGCTTGCCATAATGCGCAAGACAATCATCAACTTCTTTTTGCTGTTCTGCGATATGAATATGAATTGGCGCTTGTTCATCTAACGATCTTACATGTTCAACAGCACAATTTAATGAAGAAAGGTCAACTGCTCTAAGAGAATGTGGTGCTATACCAAGATTACTATTTTGATAACTCTGACTTAAGTTAAAACATTCGGTAACGAGTTGATTAAACTGCACACTATCGTTAATAAAACGTTTTTGACCATCATTAGGTAACTGCTCACCAAAACCGCTGTGGCGATATAAAACGGGCAATAATGTTAAACCAATACCTGAAACTTTAGCTGCTTCGAAAATAGCTCTTGCCATAGTTGCCAATTCATCGTGCTGTTCTCCACTAATATCATGATGAAGATAGTGAAATTCGGCAACACGGGTATAACCCATTTTAAGCATTTCAATATAAAGCTGAGTTGCTATTACTTGGGCATTATCAGCAGTTAATTGT
>JAGSHH010000055.1 GCA_023954655.1 Colwelliaceae bacterium | reverse complement strand
TACTTGGTCGCTTCCCTTCATTAGAAGAGTACAAGAGTGCAGTAGAAGGTATCGACTTAACTAAGTTTACACCGCCGACAGAAGAAATGACGACTAAGTTCATTCCTGTAAAAGTGGTATAAACCAATAATTAAGTCTTGTTTGGGTTTAAACGAAAAAGGTTACTTATTTAAGTAACCTTTTTTTTGTCTGAAACTTGGGAAGTTGCAATATTAGAATATTGAGGGTTATTTATTTTTAGGGCACTCTATATTGGCAGATAAATTAGGCTGAATATAACTTTGACTCACGCGGCGCTCATCGACTAGCTCAATCCCCTTAAGAACTTCAATTTTAAAGTCATAAGATCCGCAAAGTTTATAAGAGTACCTTAATAAAAATGTCGCCAGTCGATTAAAGCCTGTTTTATCATTTGAAATTACATTAATGTAGAATTGTCCGTTATCAAGTTTTTTCTGCTCAAAGTTTACATTATGGTCGAAGTCATAACTCCTATTTAAAGCCGACTTTTGCGAACAAGCTCCCAATATAAAAATACAACATAAAGCTAAAGTAATACTGCTAACTTTCATTAACCTTTCCTTTCTTTCAATAAATTCAGGCGAACATAGTAAGTATATATCACTTACAAAAAAGCCAGTATAAATACTGGCTTTGATAGATGAAAAGAGAAACTAAATGAGATTACTTTTTCTTTTTAACAGCTTTAGCATTAGGTAAATCAGTAATTGAACCTTCAAAAATCTCAGCCGCTAGACCAATAGATTCGTTCAAAGTAGGATGAGCATGAATTGTTAAACCAACATCTTCCGCATCCGCACCCATTTCAACTGCTAAACAAATTTCGCCAAGCATTTCACCAGCGTTGATACCAACAATAGCACCACCTAGTACACGACCAGTTTCTTTTTCAAAGATCATCTTAGTTTTACCTTCAGTACGTGCAGAAGCAATTGCACGACCAGAAGCAGCCCATGGGAAGTTAGCCACTTCAATATTTAAGCCCTGCTCTTTTGCTTCTCTTTCAGTAACGCCAACCCAAGCCATTTCTGGATCAGTATAAGCAATAGAAGGTATGCAACGTGGGTCAAATACATGTTTTTTACCAGCAATAACTTCAGCTGCACAATGTGCTTCGTGTACTGCTTTATGAGCAAGCATTGGTTGACCAACAACATCACCAATAGCGAATATGTTATTTACATTGGTACGTAATTCGTTAGTAACATTAATGAAACCACGCTCATCAACATTTACACCTGCTTTATCTGCAGCAACTAAATGGCCATTTGGCTTACGACCAACAGCCACTAAAATTTTGTCGTAACGAACTTGTTCTGAAGGCGCTTTCTTTCCTTCAAAAGTAACGTATAAACCATCATCTTTTGCTTCAACTGCAACAACTTTAGTAGACAACATAATGTTGAATTTTTTCTTGTTGTAGTTATTATAAATTTTAACGATATCTTTATCTGCAGCTGGTACTAATTGATCAGCAAATTCAACCACAGAAACGTTAGAACCTAAAGCACTGTAGACTGTACCCATTTCTAGACCAATAATACCACCGCCAAGAACTAGCATTTCACCTGGAACATCTTGTAGTTCAAGAGCACCAGTTGAATCAATAACACGAGGGTCATCATTTGGAATGAAAGGTAAGTCGATTACTGATGAACCACAAGCGATAATAGCATTATCAAAAGTAATCGTAGTATTTCCGTCAGCACCTTCAACTTCGATGGTTTTATCAGAAGTAAATTTACCAAAGCCTGTTATTGTTTTAACTTTACGTGCTTTAGACATGCCGCCTAATCCACCTGTAAGTTGTCCAATAACGTCTTCTTTCCAGCTACGAATTTTATCTAAATCAATTTCAGGTTTACCAAAAGTAACACCATGAGATGCCATAGCCGCTGCATCATCAATAACTTTAGCAACATGAAGTAAAGCTTTTGAAGGAATACAACCTACGTTTAAACATACACCGCCTAATGTTGCACGGCTTTCTACTAATACTACATCTAGACCTAAATCAGCTGCACGGAATGCTGCTGAATAACCACCAGGACCTGCACCTAAAACTACTACTTGAGTTTTAATTTCGTTACTCATGCTAACCTCAAATTAACTTGTTGTTTTGTGTTTTGCTGCTTAACAATAATTGTTTGCAACAAATATAAATTCATTATTGATTTTTCTGCTCAGAATTTTACTTAAAGTCACATCAAAGCGCTATCTTTAATCAGCTAATCTTTGACCAAAGTAGTAAAAAGTGAGACTAAAATATTCTAGCTCACCTTTTACATAAGCCATTTCTATAATATTAATTTACGAATATCACTCATTACTGATGCTAGATGCACAGTAAATCGAGCAGCTAACGCACCATCAATTACACGGTGATCATATGACATTGATAATGGCAACATAAGCTTAGGCTCAAAATCTTTACCATTCCACTTAGGTTTCATTTCTGATTTTGAAACTCCTAAAATAGCTACTTCAGGTGCATTAACAATTGGTGTAAATGCCGTACCTCCAATACCACCTAAACTAGAAATAGTGAAACAACCACCTTGCATATCTGCAGCTTTAAGCTTGCCATCACGTGCTTTCATGCTAATTTCAAGTAATTCACGAGATAACTCATGAATCCCTTTTTTATCAACATCACGCACAACTGGAACAACTAAGCCATTAGGCGTATCTACAGCCACACCAATATGGATATACTTTTTCAGGATTAAACTTTCACCGTCTTCGCTCAGGCTAGAGTTGAACGTTGGGAAGGCACGAAGTGCATCAGCTGCAGCTTTTAAAATGAAAACAAGTGGTGTGATTTTGAAGCCAAGCTTTTGTTTTTCACAAACAACATTTTGTTCTTTACGGAACGCTTCAACGTTAGTGATATCAGCTTCATCAAATTGAGTAACATGTGGAATTGTTACCCAGTTTCGATGCAAAAATGGACCCGATATTTTCTGGATACGAGATAATGCCTTAGTTTCAATTTCACCAAATTTCGAGAAATCAATCGCTTTAGCACTGACAACTTGTAAACCACCTTCACCACTAGCTACAGAGCTTCCTGCATTGGCTTTCGGACGAGATAATTCATACTTAACATAAGACTGAACATCTTCTTTTAAAATACGACCTTTATTACCTGTTCCTTTAACAACAGATAAATCAACACCAAATTCACGCGCTAAACGACGAATTGAAGGTGACGTATAAATAGTACCAGAAGATTTTTTACCTGAACTTGGATGATGTGGTACTGGCGCGGCTTTTTTAGATGCAGGTGCTGCTGCCGCTTTAGGTGCTTCAGCAACTGGAGCTGGTGCTGCAGGTTGTTCTATTGCTGCGGGAGCACCACTGTTAGTTTCAAGCTTAATTACTAACGAGCCTTGTTTAACTTTATCGCCTGTCGAAACTAAAACTTCTTTTACAATACCAGCGTGAGACGAAGGTACATCCATTGTAGCTTTGTCAGTTTCTAATGTGATCAAACCGTCTTCTTCAGCAATTTCATCACCCACGGCTATCAATACATCAATAATATCAACTTCACCATCTTCACCAATATCTGGAACTGCAATATCAATTACTTCACTTCCACCCATTGCTACAGGCGTAGCTACTTCAGTTACAGGAGCAGGAGTAGGTTCAACAACGGCTTCAACTACAGGCGCTGGTTCAGGTTCTGATGCTGGAATTTCATCACTTGATTCGCCAATAACTTTCATTTCAGCAATAAAGTCGCCTTCTTTAATTTTGTCACCAACAGCTACATTCAGCGAGGTTAATTCTCCTGCAATTGGCGCTGGAATATCCATTGATGCTTTATCAGTTTCAACAGTTACAATACCTTCATCAGCTTCTAATGTGTCACCTACAGCTACACATATTTCGATAATTTCAACTTCTTCTCCACCTACATCAGGAACAAGGATTTTTTGCGTTTCTGAATTATTTAAGTCAGACATAATATTTTTCCTTTCCTAATTAAGCGTATAGTGGGTTTAGTTTATCAGTGTCAATATCAAAGCGTTTTATTGCTTCAGTCACTACACTGCTTTTAACTTCACCACGATTAGCTAATTCAAATAATGATGCGACCACTATATATGGGGCATTCACTTCAAAATGACGACGTAAATTAGCACGACTATCACTTCGACCAAAACCATCAGTCCCTAAACAACGGTAATCAGTATCGATAAACGCACGAACTTGATCTGAATAAGACTTAACATAATCGGTTGCTGAAATAGCAGGACCATTTTCTTTTGTAATAACTTGTCCTATATATGGCACTTGTTGTTCTGCTTCAGGGTTAAGCATATTTTTACGAACAACTTCTTGGCCTTCACGTGCTAATTCATTGAATGAAGTCACAGAATAAACATCACTTGAGATATTGTAGTCGTTCGCTAATATCTGCGCTGCTTCACGTACTTGTAGTAAAATAGTACCAGAGCCCATCAACTGAACATTTGCCGCTGACTTTTTCGCTTTTACTGTTTCAAGTTTATAAATTCCCTTAATAATTTCATCAGCAACATCTTTGTTTTCAGGTATAGCAGGATGTTGATAGCTTTCATTCATCAAGGTTAAATAGTAGAAAATATTTTCATTGTTCTCATACATGCGTCGTAAACCATCGCGTACGATAACAGCAACTTCATAACCATATGTTGGATCATAAGTCACACAGTTAGGGATTAAACCAGCTTGAACATGTGAGTGACCATCTTGATGCTGTAATCCTTCACCATTAAGTGTTGTTCTACCTGCTGTAGCACCTAATAGGAAACCACGTGCCTGACTATCACCCGCTGCCCATGCTAAATCACCAACTCGTTGGAAACCAAACATTGAGTAATATATATAAAATGGAATAGTAGTGGCATTACACGTTGAATAAGAAGTACCAGAAGCAACCCAAGATGCCATAGCACCTAATTCGTTAATACCTTCTTGAAGTACTTGACCTTTTTTATCTTCACGATAATAAGCTACTTGATCAGCATCTTGTGGAACATATTTTTGCCCTTCACTTGCGTATATACCAACTTGGCGAAATAAACCTTCCATACCGAAAGTACGAGCTTCATCAGGAATAATTGGGACAATACGTTTACCAATCTTTTTATCTTTTAATAAGCTATTTAATACACGAACAAAAGTCATTGTTGATGAAACTTCACGTTCACCAGAGCCTTTTAAAATTGCATCAAAAGTTTTAAGTGGTGGAATTTCTATAGCTTCTTCGGCTTGAACACGTCTGGCAGGTAATGATCCACCTAATGCTTCACGACGTTCTTTCATGTATTTGTATTCAACACTATCTTCTGGAAAACGATAAAATGGTAAATCTTCAATTTCATCATCTGCAATAGGCATATTAAATCGATCTCGATAATGCTTAATTGCTTCGACATCCATTTTTTTAACATTATGAGCAATATTTAATGCTTCGCCAGATGCTCCTAAACCAAAACCTTTAACTGTTTTAGCTAAAATAACAGTAGGACGACCTTTAGTTTTAATCGCTTTATCGTAAGCAGCATAAACTTTAACAGGATCATGACCACCACGATTTAAACGCCAAATGTCGTCATCAGACATATTGGCAACCATTTCGGCTGTTTCAGGATATTTATTAAAGAAATTTTCGCGAGTATATTTTCCACCTTTCGCTTTACAGTTTTGGTATTCACCATCAACCGTTTCATTCATTAACTGTAATAACTTACCAGAAGTATCACGCGCTAATAATGCATCCCAATATGATCCCCATATAACTTTAGTGACTTCCCAACCAGCGCCACGGAATGTACCTTCTAGTTCTTGGATAATTTTACCATTACCACGAACTGGGCCGTCCAAACGTTGTAAATTACAGTTAATGATAAATGTTAAATTATCTAAACCTTCACGAGAAGCTAAACCAATAGCACCTAATGATTCTGGCTCATCAGTTTCACCATCACCAAGAAATGCATAAACACGCTGACCAGAACAATCTTTAATTCCTCGGTCTGTTAAATATTTAAGAAAACGTGCAGTGTAGATAGCTTGAAGAGGTCCTAAGCCCATAGAAACTGTAGGAAACTGCCAGAAATCTTGCATCAAGTGAGGATGAGGATAAGAAGATAAACCTTCTCCGTCACATTCTTGACGGAAATTTGCCATTTGTTCTTCAGTTAAACGCCCTTCTAAAAACGCTCTAGAATAAATACCTGGAGAAATATGCCCCTGAGCAAAAATAAAATCTCCACCATCTTTTGGAGATGCAGCATTGAAGAAGTGATTGAAACCAACATCATAAAGCATTGCAGATGAAGCAAATGAGCCGATATGACCACCAAGTTCTAAATCTTTTTTAGAGGCACGTAAAACCAATGCCATTGCATTCCAACGAATAGCAGCTCGAATACGCGCTTCAATCGTTTGGTCACCAGGCATATGTGGTTCTTGCCCAGGAGGAATAGTATTTACATAAGCAGTAGTGGCGTCAAAAGGTAAATGAGTACCACTTCGACGAGCATGGTCAATTAATTTTTCTAAAAGAAAATGTGCACGTTCTGGACCTTCATTTTCCAAAACAGATTCCATTGATTCTAACCATTCTTGAGTTTCTAATGAATCAATATCAATATTTGGGAGCTCAGACATAATTACTTAGTCTCCAATCTTTTGTTAGTTAAGTTAAATAATTTGTAGATTAAAAAGTGCTACTAAATCGATATTGACTTTAATTAGGCTCTTTAATCTGCCAACTGTTCTTGATTTCTCAATACCTTTACAAAGGTAATAGAAACCACGTATTTCCTGCTATTAAATCTTCTGCATACGTCGCATTGAACGTTCCATACGACTTTGTTCTTCAGTTAAATTTAGTAAAACTTCTTCAATAAATGCTAGATGACGGTGGCTTGCTCCCCATGCTTTTTGAGGTTGACCACTAACAATAGCATCTAGTAATCGTGTTCTATATTGCGCAATTTGAGCAAATACATCAGGTCTCTGCGCTAAAATGGTTAAGTTTTGTTCTATGTTATCAATGACAATTGCCGACATACTGCGAGCAAGATGTAATATCACGCCATTATGAGAAGCGGAGCATATAGCTAAATAAAATTCATACACCGCTTTGGCTTCATCACGATAATCATTTTCAAGTTGGGCATTCCCAATTGCATCATGTTTATTTTTTATCTCTTCAAAATCGGCTTTGGTTCCTCGCATCGCGGCATAATAAGCAGACATACCTTCAATTCCATGACGAAATTCTAATAAATCAAATTGGGATTCACTGCTCTGTGACATCAAATCAAATAAAGGGTCGGAAAAACCTTTTAAAATTTGCTCGCTAACAAAGGTGCCGCCGCCTTGTTTTCGCGTAACGAGTCCTTTGACCTCTAGCTTTTGTATCGCTTCACGTAATGAAGGACGAGAGACATTAAACTGTATTGCTAATTCACGCTCTGGAGGTAATTTCTGCCCAGCCTTTAAACTACCTTCCAAGATCATCGCTTCAAGCTGCGATAAAATCACATCTGAAAGCTTTGCTTGCTTAACGGGTTGTTTAATATTTGCTAAAACCATAATTAAAAACTAAATACCTAAAGTGAAAAAACTTCTCTTATTTCAAATAAAATAACTTGGTAAATTGGTATTACCATTCAAAAAAGTGATGTAAAAATAGCAAAATATTATCATTTTGTAAATAGAACATAGCTTAGTTATTCAAAAAAACAACCAAGAAAAAAACATATATTATATTTGTAGATGGCATTATTAGTTGATCGAAATGCAATAAATTCGATCAACCGTAGTAAAAAAAGACTAAATAAAAGGTGTTTTGGCTTAACTAATTACACCAGTTAAAATAAGGATTGCAATCACGGATAAACACAATAATAACGAACGTTTAGCTAAACGAACAAGTAAACAGGGTTCGGCAGTACAGTCGTCTTGATCAACCATAAAATCTTCAGATTTTTCTGCAACACTAATTAATACTTTATGTGGTAATTTTCCTACATCAAAGAGATTTTCCAACCAAACAGGCAAAGCTCTTGAAAAATGCCCAACCAGCATATAACCAAATGCAACTATACGTACTGGTAACCAATCTAACCAGAATAAAATATGCTGATTAAAGTCATTAACTTCAGAATGTTCTGTGTTGTCTTCAGGCTCTTCATTCAAAGTCTGTTGTCCATCAATATTATCTTCTTTTAATGCCTGTTCATTATTTTCAACAATATCTTGGGAGTTACTGGTGTCTTCATTTAACTTACAAACTAATCGGTAAAATAATGCGCCTGGAGCACCAAATACAACAAAAAATATCATTATTGCTATAAAATACCGATAATTAAGCCAGATTAGTGATTGTCCAAACCCCATATCTGGTAGGTTTTTATCTTGAAGTAATTGTTTATGGTGCATTTCACAGGTAGTACTTTCACCACGAAAAGCAGCCATTAAGTATTGTTTATAAGTATCACGTGTTTTGAAACAGCCAAAACATACAATCAATATAATAGTAGAAAATAAAAAATGGAGTAAACTGTTATCAACTAAATTCAAAAGGAGATAACATAATGATACAGGTATTATAATAAATATACTGTTTGCTACTAATGAATTTCTTGGCTCACCTAGAGTAATAAAATTTCCAAAAAGATTAGAATAACGAGAAAAATACATTGTGAATTGCCAGGCTGAAGATGATAAATAGCGTTCTGCAGCTAAAGCAATAAGTAAACTAATAAGGCTCATGTTAATTTTCCAAAATGGTCATCGTTATTTAAATTCAATATATACACTTTATTTTGCGACATATTTTCTTAAAGTAAATCAATTACAAAGCAATTTACAATTTATCAATCAATTCTTTGTATTTTTGCCAGTCAAATGCCTCTCCAGGGTCTGTTTTTCTTCCTGGAGCAATATCATTATGACCAACTATATTGTCATTAATATTAGGATATGTTTCTAATAATGACATTGTTAAATGGCTAAGTTGTTGATATTGCTTATCAGTATAAGGAATATCATCCGCCCCTTCCAGTTCTATTCCTATTGAAAAATCATTGCACTTTTCTCTGCCTCGATAACAAGAAACTCCTGCATGCCAGGCTTTATCATTAAATGAAACATACTGTATAATTCCTCCATCACGTCGAATCAAACAATGTGCAGATACTCTTAACTGATATATTTCTTCAAAACTAGGATGAGCTTTTGGATCTAAACACCCTAAAAATAAATCACTGATATAATTCCCACCGAACTGTTTTGCTGGTAACGAAATGTTATGAATAACAAGGAGAGATACTTCGAAATGCTCACGTTGTTCAAAATGCGGAGAAATGCACTTTTCCGAATTAGCAAGCCAACCATCTTTAATTGGAAATAATGTTTTATTTTGGTAGAGGTTATTATTCATCATACAATAGAAACTGAAAATTCTAGCTATGTGAGATATCATACTGCTAGCGACAGCTTTATTAAAGTAAAGAAGAAATCAAATTAAAGGGTATTACGTTCTTAATGGCACCTCATCAAGAAATCACATCAAAAAAAATGGGAAAATTATTCCTTTGGGTTGCTTGGATATTAGCACTATTTTTATTAGCTTTTGTTTTTCAGGATATTTTAGATAAACAATGGAATCCTAATTCCCAGCCGGAATACAAATTAACCGAAAAAGGTAAAGCTGAAGTACATTTGCAACAAAACAAACATGGGCATTATGTGACACAAGGAAGTATTAACGATCAGCAAGTTACCTTTTTACTTGATACTGGTGCAACGAATGTTTCAATACCAGCCCATATTGCAGATAAACTTCAACTCAAAAGCTTCGGCAGTCATATTGCTCAAACAGCAAATGGCAATATCAGAGTTTTCAAAACACAACTTGAACAATTAAACATTGGTAACCTCTTTTTATATGACGTTAGCGCAAGTATTAATCCGGGTATGAAAACTGATGAAATTCTATTGGGCATGAGTGCTCTAAAAAAGGTAGAATTTAGCCAATCAGGCAAACAACTTATTTTGCGTGAACGATAACCCTTTAGAAAATTTATAAGAGAAAAAAATAAATGTCAGCTTCTCAACTACCACCTGAAATGCAGCACGATATCGAACAAACCGTTTCTTGGGCTTTATGCGAAGATCTCGGTATTGTTAATAAAACTGAATTAGCTGATAATTTAGATATAACGGCAGAACTTATTCCTGTAGAAAATCAAGCGGTTGCAAACATTATCAGTCGTGATGATTGTGTTATTTGTGGTGTTGAATGGGTAAACCAAGTTTTTTTACAACTTGATGAAGCCTTTGGATTTTCAGGAGAAAAGGCAACAAAAATCACTTGGTTTGTCAACGATGGTCAAACGGTAAAAGCAAACACTACTTTATTTGAACTTTCAGGTAATGCACGAATATTACTCACTGGTGAACGAACAGCGCTAAACTTTCTTCAAAGCCTATCAGGCACGGCAACTGTCGCAAGCCACTTTGTGGAATGTTTAATTGGAACAACAACGAAACTTCTTGATACACGAAAAACAATTCCTGGCCTTCGTAGCGCACAAAAATATGCTGTAAAATGCGGTGGTGGAGTGAATCATCGTATAGGGCTATTTGATGCTTTTTTAATTAAAGAAAACCACATTGCAGCCTGTGGCGGTATAGAAAAGGCAATTAATACCGCAAAATCAAATCATCCAGATAAAACTGTTGAAGTTGAAGTAGAAAGTATTGATGAGCTGACTTTGGCACTCAATGCTAAAGCCAATATCATCATGTTAGATAATTTCACACCAGAAATGATCGAACAAGCAGTAGATCTCACAGCAAAAATTTCGCAAGGAACAACAAAGTTAGAAGTATCAGGAAATATGACAATAGATACATTAACGACCTACGCTAAAACAGGCGTTGATTTTATTTCTGTGGGAGCTTTAACCAAACATGTAAAGGCAATTGATCTCTCAATGCGTTTTGTATAAAGCAAACTTTAAATGATAAAAACAACCAGAGTTTCTAATAAAAGTTAGAAACTCATCACATTAATTAGTTATTTCTGCCTAATACTATTTTCAAACTTGCTAAAAAATGAACATTCAAACTAAATTCAAAAATGCTAAATCGTTAATAATGTGTTAAAAATCAACCAATATCTGTCTAAAAAGTTAATTTTTTGAAAAAAAGCAAAAAAAATAGGTACAAAATTTTACATTTTACAAATTTTGTCGCAGTATGAAGTCAGCCCCCGTAATTACAGCATGGATTTAATTATTATGAAAAAGACATTACAAAACTTAGCAACAGCAAAAACTGGCCAAAAAGGCTTCACATTAATTGAATTGATGATCGTTGTTGCGATTATCGGTATTTTAGCAGCGGTAGCATTACCTGCTTATCAAACTTATACACAACGAGCTCGTTTTTCAGAAGTAGTTTTAGCGGCTACACCTGCTAAAAATGCTATTGAGATTTGTGTTCAAACTGGTAATCCAGCTGATTGTTCTGGTATTACAGTACCTGGTACATGGTCTGCTGGTGATCAAGTTGGTTCTGTTGCATTAGGTGGTTCTGCGGCGGCAGGTTATAGCATTACGGTAACCCCAACAGCTGCAAATGGCATTTTAGCCACTGATACATTCGTACTTACTGGAGACGCAGTAGCAAATAACTCTATTGCTGCATGGACTGTTACCGGTGGTTGTTTAGCTAGAGGTCTATGTTAATTTAAAAAAAGAATTAACATAATTGAGAAAGCTCCTTAGGGAGCTTTTTTATTATCTAAAGAACTCTTTTGTCCTTGTGAACAAAAATGCGTTACACTATAAAGGATACTAATTAATTGAGCACAACCAAGGCTTTATGAAAGGACTTCATCAACAATCAAGTGTTTTGTCAGCATTATCTAAGCATGATTTAGTCCCTACCGAAATGGTAGATGAAATCAGTGCTGAATTTATTCAACAAAAAAAGCCTTTTGTCCGTTACCTTGTTGAAGATAAAAACTTTAATGCACAAAACATTGCTAGCATTCTATCTAGAAGTTTTGGCTACTCTTTAATTGATCTACAAAATTTTGATACCAGCCTTGTACCAGAAGGTGTTCGCAATGAAAAGCTGATTCGAAAACACAATGCCTTACCATTATTTTTACGTGGTAAAGTATTGTTTGTGGCAATGTCTGATCCAACCAACTTAGATGCTTTAGAAGAAATACAATTTAACACCGGTTTTACCACTGAATTAGTTTTAACTAATGAGCAGAGCTTACATGCTTGTATTGAAAAAGTATTAGAAGAAGAAAGTGATGCGTTAGATATTAGCGACATTGATACAGAAGAACTTGCTGGCATTGATGTTCAAGAAGAAAGAACTGATGACGATAATGATGGAGCAACTGGTGGTAAAGAAGATGCACCGATTGTTGTTTATATCAATAAAATTTTATTAGATGCAATCAAAAAAGGTGCGTCCGATTTACATTTTGAACCTTATGAAAAATCTTATCGTATACGATTTCGTGTTGATGGAATATTAACCGAAGTAGCTAAACCACCAATTTCTTTATCATCTCGGATGGCTGCTCGTTTGAAAGTCATGTCAAAACTTGATATAGCAGAACGACGTGTTCCTCAAGATGGGCGAATAAAACTTGCACTTTCAAAACGAAAATCAATAGACTTTCGTGTCAGTACTCTCCCAACCATGTGGGGAGAGAAAATCGTAATGCGTATTTTAGACTCATCTAGCGCAATGCTTGGTATTGAAATGCTTGGTTATGAACCTGAGCAAAAACAAATTTATATGGATGCTCTTGCCCAACCGCAAGGCATGATATTAGTAACAGGGCCGACTGGATCAGGTAAAACCGTTTCTCTTTATACCGGCTTAAATATCTTAAATACTCAAGAGCGCAACATTTCTACCGCCGAAGACCCGGTAGAAATTAACTTGGAAGGCATAAATCAAGTACAAATTAACACTAAAGCAGGATTAACCTTTCCTAGTGCGCTAAGATCATTTCTTCGCCAAGATCCTGATATTGTCATGGTAGGTGAAATACGAGATTTAGAAACCGCTGAAATCGCCATCAAAGCGGCACAAACCGGGCATTTAGTCTTATCAACTTTACATACTAACTCAGCAGCCGAAACATTAACTCGTTTACTAAATATGGGCGTTCCCTCATATAACGTAGCGAGCTCAGTTAGTATTATTATTGCTCAACGTCTAGCAAGGCGTTTATGTACTCAATGTAGAGAAGAAGAAATAATTCCTGAAGCTGAATTAATCAATCAAGGTTTTCCACGAGACAAGATCGGTCAATTCACTTTATTTAAGCCCGTAGGTTGCGAACAATGTACTGGCGGATATAAAGGCCGTGTCGGTATTTATGAAGTTATAAAAATCGGTGAAAAAGTCGCTAATATCATTATGGAAGGCGGTAATTCATTAGATATTGCTTCTCAATGTCAAAAAGAAGGTTTTGATAACTTAAGACAGTCTGGATTAAAAAAAGCTATGCAAGGTATGACTAGCTTAGAAGAAATCAATAGGGTGACTAATGCATAATGTTAAACTATAAAAGTTTATAAAATTTTTACCCAAATTTAATACTATAATTGTAGTGAGCTTAGACTAAAGCAATAAAACCCAACTAAGCTTAATAACGGGAATAATTATTTAGGTAGTTATATGGCAATTTCAGCAACAAAAAAAGCAAAAATAACCGCACCAAAAGAACTTGATGTTTTCCAATGGCAAGGGGTTAATCGAAAAGGTAAAAAAGTAAGTGGTGAGCTTTCTGCTGGTAGTATGCTGGAATTAAAATCACAACTTAGAAAACAAGGTGTTACCCCAGGAAGAGTCAAGAAAAAAGCAAAACCCTTATTTGGCTTAGGCGGGGATAAAAACATACTTCCTGTAGATATTGCTGTAATCACTCGACAAATTGCTACTATGTTGGGTGCTGGTGTACCATTAGTACAAACTATTGAAATGATCGGAAAAGGCCATAGCAATGGAAAAATGCAGAAATTATTAGGTGAAATAGGTAATAAATTACAATCAGGGATTCCACTCTCAGAGTGTTTACGAGATCATCCACAATACTTTGATAGTTTATATTGTGATTTAGTTCAGTCAGGTGAACAATCCGGTGCCCTTGAAACAATTTATGACCGTGTTGCTACCTACAAAGAAAAAGCAGAGGCTTTAAAAGCTAAAATTAAAAAAGCAATGACTTATCCGATAGCTGTTTTGATCATTGCTGGGATAGTTACTTCTATACTTCTAATTTTTGTTGTTCCAGTCTTTAAAGAAATTTTTGATAGTTTTGGTGCTGAATTACCTTCATTCACTTTGTTCGTTTTAGCAATTTCAGACTTTATGCAATCTTATTGGTATTTAGGATTAGGGGCTATTTTTGCAGCAATGTACCTATTCAAAAAAGCTCATTTAAAAAGTCAAAAATTTAGAGATAGTGTTGACAAAAAAATATTAAAACTACCTGTTGTTGGCGATATATTAGAAAAAGCTGCTGTTGCCCGTTATGCTAGAACCCTTGCCACTACGTTTGCTGCAGGTGTTCCTTTACCTGATGCTTTAGAGTCTGCTGCAGGTGCTTCAGGTAACGCTGTATTTCGTGATGCTATATTAGAAATCCGTTCTGAAGTGACTTCCGGTATGCAAATGAACCTTGCCATGCGTAACTGTAGTATTTTTCCAGATATGGTTATTCAAATGGTGGCTATAGGTGAAGAGTCTGGAGCAGTTGATGATATGTTAGCAAAAGTAGCAACTGTATATGAGCAGCAAGTAGATGATGCTGTAGATAATTTAACAGCACTTCTTGAACCAATGATTATGGCGGTTCTCGGTGTCGTTATCGGTGGTTTAATTGTTGCGATGTACCTTCCTATTTTCCAAATTGGTATGGTAGTTTAATAATCTGCTCAAATACACTGTGGCGAAATATTTCGCCACGCACTTTTCAATTCAAACATTTCAAATAGGTAAAATGTGTTTTCTGATCTTATCACTACGTTTGAACTTTATCCTTTAAGTTTTTATTTAACAGTTTTCACTGTATCTTTAGCAATTGGCAGTTTTTTAAATGTTGTCATTTATCGTTTTCCAAAAATGCTTGAACAAGGCTGGTATCAAGAATGCAGAGAGTTTCTTGCCGATGAAATAAAAGATGTTCCCGCTAAAGAGATTAAACAAATAAATTTATCAAAGCCGGACTCTACTTGTCCTAATTGCGGTCATAAAATTCGCTATTATGAGAATATACCTGTTATTAGTTGGTTATTTTTGAGAGGAAAATGTAGTAAGTGCAAAACAAATATTTCTATTCGCTATCCAGTTATTGAGGCTTCTACTGCTTTCCTTAGCTTACTAGTTGCATTTCATTATGGTTTAACTCCCTTAACATTTTATGTTTTAATTTTAACATGGGGGCTTATTTGTTTAACCATGATCGACTTCGATCATATGCTATTACCCGATCAGATGACTTATCCATTATTATGGTTAGGTTTACTTGTTAATCTAAATTCAGCAATTGTCCCTCTTGAACAAGCCGTTATTGGTGCAATTAGTGGTTATATGAGTTTATTTTCTATATTTTGGTTGTTTAAATTAATAACCGGTAAAGAAGGTATGGGGCATGGGGATTTTAAACTTCTTGCTGTGTTTGGTGCATGGATGGGCTGGCAATTATTACCTTTACTCATATTAATGGCTTCTGCTGTAGGTGCTGTTATCGGGATATCTTTGATGGTTTTTAAAAATCACTCACGTGAACAAGCAATTCCATTTGGTCCTTATTTGGCTATCGCAGGCTGGATATGCTTGCTCTGGGGAGATGGTATTTGGCAATGGTATTTAAACTCAATCACATAGAATAAGTTGAGTATTAGTGGCTAAGTATATAATAGGGTTAACAGGTGGTATCGGTAGTGGTAAAACAACCGTATCAGATATGTTTGTTAGTTTAGGCGTAAATGTAATCGATGCTGATATTGTTGCACGACAAGTTGTAGCACCCAAAAGTGAAGCATTAGAAAGAATTTCTCAACATTTTGGACAAGACATACTACTAGAAAATGGTGAATTAAATAGAAGCTTATTACGCAAGAAAATATTCTCCAATGACAATGAAAAAAACTGGTTAAACGCATTACTACATCCATTAATTCGTAAAAATATAATTGAACAATTATCACAAGCTTCTGGTGATTATTGTATTTTGTCGGCTCCTCTATTGCTCGAAAATAACTTACAAGCTCTAGTTAACAGAGTACTTGTCATTGATGTTTCTATAGAGACCCAATTAGTTAGAACATGCAAAAGAGATAACAGTGATCATAAAGAAGTTAACGCCATTATCCATAGCCAAATATCTAGGGAAAACCGTATATCTTTGGCTGATGATATAATCAACAATGAAAAAAGTGATTTGCTTCTAGTTTCAGAACAAGTTAATGCTTTAGATAATTTATATAAAACACTCTCAAATTCGGCTAACGTCAGCTAAAAACCCACTAAAATTAAAAAAATTAGCCATTTGCTGCCTCTGTAGGTAGTATAGAAATAATTATCAACCAAATCATTAATCTAAAGCATTTAAAAATGTCGTCTGTATTGTATGAACATCCGCTCAATGAGCGCATTAGAAACTATCTAAAACTTGAGCAACTATTTTCTCAAGCTAAAGATTGTCTTCAATGTAATATAGACCTTAGCCATCAAATCTTTTTTTCTTCCTTTTTTGCGATTATTGATACATTAGAAAGAAACGATATTCGAGGAGACTTAATCAAAGACCTTGAAAAATTAGAGCAAAACCTAGTTGTTTGGTCCAGAGCTCCAGATATTGATACCAGTGCATTGGAAAAGAACCTAAAACTTACCATAAGTTTACTCTGCCAACTAAAGACGCCAGCTCCGCAATGGTTACAGCTAAAAGACGATAAGTTTTTGTCGAGTTTAAAACAGCGATATGCCAT
>JAGSHH010000002.1 GCA_023954655.1 Colwelliaceae bacterium | reverse complement strand
TAAGAAAAACATAATTATTATAAATATAACAAAAGTGAACTCTTTATGTCGTTACAAAAACCGTTGGCAAAGTCTAAGCGATTCTCTCTTCCTTACAAAAAATTACTCTTTTGCGCATTAACAGGTTTATTTACTTCAAGCTCTGTATTTGCTCAAGAAATCAGGTGTAATAGTCAAGTTTTGGCAGAGATAAATCAGCCTATTTCAGTTGATGGAGTACTAGATGAAGCATCATGGAAAAATGCTACTAAAATGGAGCTCGAGTATGAAAATAATCCAGGAGAAGGAATTCCAGCACCTGTAAAAACAGAGGTGTATTTTTATCATGATGCGAAATCTTTATATGTTGCCTTTAAAGCATTTGATCCTGAACCCTCAAAGATTCGAGCGTCATTAAGAGATCGTGATGCACTTTGGGCGGATGATAACGTTGGTATTATCGTAGATACTTTCAATGATGAGCGTGGTGGATTTGAGTTTTTTGTTAACCCTCTTGGTGCTCAAGCTGATATGAAAATGGATGATACCAATGGGTGGAATGAAGATGCTTCTTGGGATGCTATTTGGGACAGTGCAGGGAAAATCACCGACTTTGGTTACGTTGTTGAAATGAGTATTCCATTTAGCTCTTTGCGCTTTCCTGAAAATGACGGTGAAAAAATTTGGAATATTGCAGGTTGGAGAAATTATCCCCGCGATGTTCGTATGCAGTTGGCAACTTATAAAAGAGACAGAAATATAAAATGTAACCTTTGTCAATTTCAACAAATAGTTGGTTTAAAAGATATTAAATCAGGGAATAACTTTCAGTTAACTCCAACATTGACTATGTCTCGTCAAGACGAAAAACCAAATGTACCTGGTGACTGGGATGAAGGAAACGTCGATATAGAACCTGGTTTAGATATTCGTTGGGGCATAACCCAAGATATAATATTAAATGCAACAATAAATCCGGACTTTTCACAGGTTGAAGCTGATGCTGGCCAGCTAGATGTTAATAATACTTACTCATTATTTTTTCCTGAAAAAAGGCCATTCTTTTTAGATGGAGCATCATATTTTGATACAACGAACTTCAACTTTGTTCATACTCGAAACATTGCTGAACCTGATGTCGGCTTAAAGTTAACAGGTAAAAATAATGAACATAGTTATGGAGTGATGCTTGCTAATGATAATAATACTTCCTTTTTAATGCCAGGTAATCAAGGCTCAGATTTGGCAACATTAGATGAAGAATCGAGAGTGGCGATTGCTCGGTATAAGGTTGATATTGGAGAGCGAAACAATATTGGCGTATTAATGACACATCGAGATGCTGATGATTATAACAATACATTATTATCAGTAGATGGTACGTATTGGTTGAGTCAAAACGATAATATTCGTTATCAAGTAGCTCGTTCAGAAACGACAAACCCTGAATTGGTTGTTGAAGACTTCGATGTAGCCGAAGAGCAAAATGATCAAGCATTTAGTGTTAATTATGCTCATAGTACTCGCGATTATAATTTAAGAGCTAATTACAGCAACATTGGCGAAGATTTTCGCGCTGACTTAGGTTTTCAATCTCGTTCAAATATAGAGCGTGTAGTGCTTGGTGGTAGAAGAAACTATTACGGAGACAGCGATGATACTTTTAATCGTTGGGGATATTTTGGTGATTGGGATAAAACCTATGATCAAGATGGAAACATGCTTGAAGAAGAGTATGAAATTCATGGAAATTTACAAGGGAAGAAACAATTTTTCACTAATTTTGGCTTAGTTCATCGTGAGCGCTTTTATGACGGTGAGTATTTTAATGAGAATCAATTTATGATGTTTGCTAAGTTTAAACCGCTAGCAAATGTTGAAGTGGGAAATTTCTTTCGAATTGGTAAACAAATTGATTTTGCGAATACTCGCCTTGGCGAAGTATTGGATATAGAGCCTTTTATTGAATGGGATGTAAATGAGCATCTTAATGTTGATTTTCGTTATAATTATAGCCAATTAGAGTTTGAAGATAGTCGGATTTTTACAGCGCATCAATCGGACATTCGTATTGGTTATCAGTTTGATATGAGAAGTATCTTAAAGTTTGTAGTTCAATACACCGATATTGAACGAAATCCTGAACTGTATAATTATGAAAATATTGATGATCGTCCGGATAAAAGAAGCCGTTATTTTTCTACGCAGTTGATATACTCTTATAAAATTAATCCACAAACTTTATTTTTTGTCGGTTATTCAGATGGGGGTTACCAAGATGATAACCTTGATCAACTTGAACGTAATCAACGTACTATATTTACAAAGTTTAGCTATGCATGGCAGTTATAATAATTCTAGTATTAAAACTTCTAAGTTGTTTAAACTATACGTAATACCACATCATTAAAAAATGGCATATGGCACCAGCTAATACAAAAAGGTGCCATATTGCATGATTAAAAGGAATACGGTTGTTTAAGTAAAAAATAATACCGCCGCTGTAGAATGCACCACCTAAGCACAACAAAAATAATCCTTCACTTGTTAACGCATGATAAAGTTGAGGAATACAAATTAAAGAAATCCCTCCCATTCCTAAGTAACTTATTACTGATATGACTCTATGTTTATTGCCAAAAATAATTTTAAAAATTATGCCTAATATAGCCAAAAACCAAACAACCGCCATCATCGAATAGCCTAAAACTCCTTTTAAGGTAATTAGCATCAAAGGTGTATATGTGCCGGCAATAAGTAAGTAGATTGCACAATGATCAAGCAATTTAAAAATTCGTTTAGCATTGGGGTTAATTAGAGCGTGATAGAGAGTAGATGCTAGAAATAAAACAATTAAGCTAGTGCCATATATCGTAAAACTGGTAATACGAATTATGTCTTGTTGCTGTGAAGAATAAAAAACCAATAAGGTTAATGCTGCGACACTAAGTAAAGTGCCGATACCGTGACTAATAGAGTTAGCTATTTCTTCAGTTAAAGTGTATTGGTGATCTAGTTGCATTTTTTATTTCAGCTAACAAGTGTAAGCTGAAATGATAGCAGAGAATTACTATAATGGAAAGAGGTACGACCAGAATGCAAAAAAGAGCCATTATGGCTCTTTTTTAATAAACACTTTGAAAAATAATGTCAGGGTAAATAAATAAATATATTTAAAGGGCGAGCTCTATTACCATTTCTTTTAATTCGTCTTTAGAGATGGAATTATCATGATTAGTGTCAAAACGTTTAAAAATTGATTCACACATACGAATTCCCTTGTCTTGAAGTAAGCAATCTATTAATTCAACAAACTCGCTACGATTTATCACACCGTCTTTGTCTACATCAAATACTTCAAATAATTCATCTACCCACTGATTAAGTTCCATCAGTTGTCCTCTACTATTGAAATTACATCTTGATATAGACTTTATCTTTAAATGAGTGACTTGTGAATGTTTAATTGGTCTTTTTACTATTTAATACAAAATTGTTTAAATCGTACTTGATCTTAATTCAATGTATGGTTGGTTTTAGCCAACTAAAGCTCAAGTTGCTGTGTATTAATAACTATTTTTCCTTGGTTTTCTTGTTTTTATTTGTTCGAATTTTATTTTACATAAGCCGCTGTTCTCCCCCGCGGCTTTTTTCAAAAATGGAAAGTCATAATTTGAGTGCAAACTCTATAATTATTATTGAAAGTATTTTAAAGGAGCTTTGATTTTGGCTGGAGAATAGGGCAATACTCTATAGGCTCTACTACACCATTTTTTTCAGTAATATAACATTCACCGAGTAATGAACAATAACAAACTCTTAATGTTAATTTAAAACGCTCATTGTTAAGTTTCATCCATAAAGGCTTAGACAAAAAGCTTTGTTTAAGGGATATAAACTCCTTCGATTCTTGACCTGGTATAATGACATTCTGTAATGAACTAGTGAGATAAATACCTGATTCTTCATCTGTAGGTTTTACTTTATTACTAGTAAATAACTCAAAGTATGTTTTAGCTTCAGGCTCACAACACGCCCTATAAAGTTCTCTTCTACTATCAAATTCTTTATTATCATATAAGTATGTAACTCTTTTAATTATTGCTGGACCAATCCCTGCGTTTTTTAAACTTAGTATAATTTTGGGTTGTGATTGTTCAGAATCCCAATTACTACTGCTAAATTGTATTAACGGTAGAGTCATTGCTTTTACTTGGCGCTCAGCAGCATCTGCTTGCAAATAGGTGGCATAAAATGATGCTGCAGAAATTAAAATGGCGCACAAGGCGATAACTAAATTAAGCTTTTCACTACTAAGGCCTGATTTTTCACTTAGTTCTTTTTTAATTTCTTTTGGTTCTTGTTTTAGAGTATTTGATATTTTTATCCTTAAAAATTCAACATTATCAATAGATTAAATTATTTTGTAGTTTTTTTAATTATTATTGTAATAAATCTGTTAACGATAAGACTAATTGTTGGACGTTTTAAAAGGAAGGATAAAATGAAAACATTTTGGAAAAGTTTAATTACTCATCGTAGAAAAGCAAGAAGCTTTGCTGCTTTAGGGTTAATGATGGTAGCTGGTACCTCTTCAGCAAATGAACCAACAAAAACAATAGAAGATTGTCATGTTGATGGTATTAAGCAACAAGTACAATGCGGTAAGTTAAATGTACCTGAAAATTACACACAACCTGATGGCGAAACTATTTCGGTTAATTTTGCGGTATTACCTGCTATTGATAAAAGCGAGAATAAAGAGCCGCTAATGTTTTTAGCAGGAGGTCCAGGACAAGGAGCGGTTTCCCTTGCAAGTGGACTTTTTAAAGCATTTAATGAAGTAAGAAAAACACGCGATATCATTCTAGTTGACCAACGTGGTACTGGTGAATCTCACCCTCTTCAATGTGAAAATGTTGAAGGTCTTGATGCTTATAAAGCACTACCTAAGGACTTTACTGGCCAAGAGGTAAAAGATTGCTTAGCAACCTTAAAGGGAGATTTAAGCCAATATAATTCTGAAAATGCAATTCGAGACTTTGATGAAGTACGTAAAGCTCTTGGTCATGAAAAAATTGCTATTTATGGCGGTTCATATGGTACACGTGCTGGTTTGGTCTATATGCGCCTATTTCCAGAATCGTTAAGTAGTGTTGTTCTTGATAGTGTTGGCCCTATCGAAGTACCTATTGGGCTTTTTGGACAAAGCTCAGCACGTTCTTTTTCAATGCTTTTAGAAAATTGTAAAAAAGAAGAGAGCTGTAAAAAAGCTTACCCTAATCTAGAAAGTGAATTTAACCAAGTAGTGGCTAAGCTTGATGAGATACCATTATCAATTAGTATTCCTCATCCTAGATTAGGTACTCAAACACCATTGTTGCTCAGTAAAGATAAATTCATTTCTACAATCTTTATGCAGTTATATAGCGTTGAAGGTCGCTCCTTAGTACCTTTAATTATTCATCAAGCTTTTGTTGGTAATTTTGCTCCCTTTGCTGGATTAACTGCAGCAGGTGAAGGCGGAATGGGCATGTTTATCGGTTTAACTTTTAACATTGTCTGTAACGAAGATATGCCAAAAGTATCCGAAGAAAACTTCATCGCTGATGCGAACAATAGTTTTAATGGAAGTTTTAGTCATCAAGCATGGAAAACCGCATGTCCTTTATGGCCACAATATCGTCCTAGCGAAGAGTTTTATAATCCAGTCACTGCTGATATTCCAACATTAATTATTTCAGGTGAGCTTGATCCTGTTACCCCGCCAAGTAACGGTGACTACTCAGCAAAAACTATACCTAATAGTAAACATATAGTGATGAAAAACAGCAGCCATACACCGGGCGTTTCTGCTTGTGCGGTGAATGTAATTAATGAATTTTTAAATGAAAAAAATCCGAATGATTTAGATGAATCTTGTTTGGATGATATTCCTGCCGAGTCTTTTATGACTGGCTTAAACGGCGGATAATAGGGAAATAATTATGATTGAAGTAAATAACTTACATAAATCTTTTAAATCTAAAAAAGAAACAGTTAAAGCATTAGATGGACTATCTTTTCAAGCTAATGATGGTGAAATTACCGGTATTTTAGGGCCAAATGGCGCAGGGAAAACAACCTGTTTACGCACACTTTATGGCTTACTTTCAGCTGATGAAGGATTTGCGACTATTGATGGTATCCAAGTGACCGAAAATCCATTAGAAGCTAGATCTAAACTAGGGATATTTCCAGATAAGTTTGGATTATATGAACGTTTAACTGCTTATGAGCAAATTGATTATTTTGCTAGTTTACACGGTCTAAGTGGTAAAGCTAAAAAGCAAGCTATTGAAACTGTTATTGCAGACCTTGATATGCAAGAGCTAGCTCACCGTAAAAGTGCAGGTTTTTCACAAGGCCAACGAATGAAGGTGACATTAGCGCAAGCTTTAGTGCATCAACCGAAAAATTTCGTGCTAGATGAACCAACTCGTGGTCTTGACGTAATGAGCACTCGGGTTTTACGAAACTATTTAGCAAAGTTTAAAGAAAAAGGGCATTGCATCTTATTCTCATCACATGTGATGCAAGAAGTAGCAGCATTATGTGATCGTGTCATTATTGTCGCCAATGGTAAACTTGCCGCGCAAGGAACGCCTCAGGAGCTGTGTGACTTGGCTGGTGAAAGCCAATTAGAAGAAGCCTTTGTTAAATTAATTGGTTCAGATGAAGGAGTAGCAGCATGATCCAGTTTAAAGCATTATTAATTAAGGAGTTGAAAGAAGCGTTTCGTGATAAACGCGCATTAATGGTGGCATTAAGTTTTGGCTTATTAGCTCCAGTTATGATTATGGTGATGTCACAATTTGCTATAAAACAAGCGGTGGATAATCCAGCAATCTATGTGAAATTCACAGGCGCAGAATTTGCACCAAAATTAATTAAAGCTTTTAAAGATGAAAATATCTTAGCTTTTGTTGATGCTCCTGAAGAAGAAAAGCGTGTTTGGGATGATAGAAATGTTGGGGTGAAGATCCCAGAAACTTATGCACAAGATTTGGCTGATGGTAAGCCCATCGATATTATCTTACGAGCTGACTATAATGAAAAATCACTTTCTGCTCCATTACGTCGCATTCGAGATGAAATAAGGAGTTTTTCTTTATCGATTGGGTATAAACGCCTTTTAGTACGTGGTATTGATGTTAAGTTATTACGACCAATTAAACTTCAAGAGCAAGATACTTCATTACCTACCAGTAATGCTATGATGATCACTCTAATACTTGGTGTTTATTTGATGATGGGGGCCTTTGTCTCAGGCCAAGCAATCTCAATTGACGCAAGTGCTGGTGAAAGAGAACGTAATGTACTTGAAATGTTACTTTGTCAGCCAGTAAGCACTTTAAAAATTGTTAGTGCAAAATTAATTTGTTCAAGCTTGATTGCGATTACATCAGTTACTCTTATGTTAGGGCTAACGACAGTTTCAGTAAGTTTTGTTGATTTAGCTAAGATTGGTGCAACTTTCAGCCTTGATGGTTTTACCGTGGCAGCCTTGATGATGTTATTGATCCCTTTATGTTTCTTAGCTTCTTCATTGCAATTATTTTTTGCTTTTCAAGCGAAAACCTTTAAAGAGGCGCAATCTACTGTTGCAATGTTAATTATGATCCCTGCTATGGTACCGGTTGCCATGATGCTTATGGATGATAAACCTGCATGGGTGGAATGGGCACCGATCTCTGGCCAATCAATTTTAATGGAAGATTTATTTAAAGGTTTACCGGTTGATTGGGCGGCAGTGGTAGTGACTTGCAGTGCAACCATCGCGTTAACGGTTGGTTTAGTAATAATACTAGCGAAAAAGTTAACGTCTGAAAAAGTCGTAATGTCATTAAGTTAAGTCTCTCAATATGAAGTTGTAAAATAATTGTTAATTATGAATAACTCGGTAGAATTAGTTTCCAATCAAAAAGATCGTTTTAAAACGACAAGAACTAACGCTGCGAGTTATTCATTGAACCAATCATTAGATCATCAAAAAACTTTTACTGAGTGGATGACGGAGCATGAAAAATTGCTTCGTCATATTATTACTGGTTTTGAAGCCAAGCCAGCAATTCAAGATGAGTTATTTCAAGAGATAGCTTTAAATATTTGGCGTGCGTTGCCTAAATTTAGGTTTGATTCTGCCGTAAAAACTTTTGTAGCTCGGATTGCTCATAACGTTTTAGCAACTCATGTTGCTAAAGCAGTAAGAATGGTAAAAGCTGATCATGATTTAAGCGATGTTTCTCAAGAAGCAGAGCAAGATGAAAAGCAACTGACACCATTTCAATCATTAGATCAAAAACAACGTCAACAACGATTAGCCCAAGCTATTCGACAACTTAAACTTGACCAACAACAGGTGATCACTTTGGCACTTGAAGGTATGAGTTATCAAGAAATTTCGGAAGTGTTATCCATTACTACTAACTTAGTTGGTGTAAGGTTACAACGAGCAAAAAAAGCCTTAACGCAGTTATTGGAGGCGGTATGAAAGATGATGAATCACCGTTAAATGAAAAATATAAACCTATTTTGCAAACTGAAAATCAAGCTGAAAATATACTTGATGTCTCTACATTACCAGAGAAAAAATCTGATGAAATCATTGATACTTCTATAATAGATGAGGAATGGGATAGTTTAACGCAAGATTGGCAAACACAGTCTTTTGAAAAAACTGATATCCAAGCATTATTAAAGCAAACGAAAAAAAGAACACGCTGGGCAAAGTCTTGTTATGTTTTAAATATTATTGCGACCCTTGGCTTATTAGCTTCATTTATTTATGGGCTATTAGAAGGAGAATTTGGTAAACCTTGGAATACCTATTTAGGTATGGGTGGCTTGATGTCATTAATATTTGTTTATTATGAAAGAAAAATTCGTATTAAAACATGGAGCCAAGTTAGTGACAGTCCTGATAAAGCTATAGAAAATGCGTTGGCGGGTTGTGAGTCAGCGATAAAGTATATGGCACTAACAAAATGGTCGTGTTTACCTTTTGGAGTTTTGGCTAATTGGTTTGTATATTCTATCGGGCAAGAGGAAAATAAATCGGTACTTTCAGCATTTATATTTATTAATGTGTTTATTGGCATTATGTATTTTATAACTGACGTTATTCATCGTAAACGCAAAAGAGAACAAAAGGAACTTTTTGACAAAACTTCAAATTAATAACGGTAAACCATCTCTTTGTTTGAACTATATTTGCAATACTGGTAGATTGTTGGTTTTTATTTGTTGTTGTTTGGTTTTTTATTCGATATATTATCCTCAGGACGAATTTGATCTCGTCACAGAAAACTTTTACCGCATATTTAACGATGCTTGATGGAATAGCTCATCACAAAATGAGCTAATTCTTGTACGTATTTACATATACAAATGAAGCCTTTTCAGGCAAAATGTGCGGCATTAAAATTGAACTTACCAAGACAGCCTGTTGACTAAGCCACTGGCCAAATACTTGAGGAAAAAATATGTTTACACGTGATATGAATATTGCTGATTTTGACCCTGAATTATATCAAGCAATGAGCAGTGAAGTTGTTCGTCAAGAAGAACACATTGAGCTTATAGCTTCTGAAAATTACTGTAGTCCACGCGTACTTGAGGCACAAGGTTCACAATTAACCAATAAATATGCTGAAGGTTACCCAGGAAAACGTTACTACGGTGGTTGTGAGTATGTAGACATTGCTGAGCAGTTAGCGATTGATCGTGCTAAAGAATTATTTGGTGCAACTTATGCGAATGTTCAACCGCATGCTGGTTCTCAAGCAAACGCTGCGGTATTTCAAGCATTAGTGAAGCCAGGTGGAAAAGTACTTGGTATGAGTCTAGCTCACGGTGGTCATTTGACGCACGGTTCACATGTAAACTTTTCAGGAAAATCATATGAAGCATTCCAGTATGGATTACATCCTGAAACAGGCGATATTAACTATGAAGAATTAGAGCAATTAGCTAACGAGCATAAACCAGAAATGATCATTGGTGGTTTTTCTGCGTTCTCTGGTGTTGTTGATTGGGCTCGTATGCGAAAAATCGCAGACAGCGTTGGAGCATATTTCTTCGTAGATATGGCTCATGTTGCCGGTTTAATTGCTGCTGGACTATATCCTAATCCAGTACCACACGCGCATGTTGTTACGACAACTACACATAAAACATTAGCTGGCCCACGTGGCGGTTTAATTGTTTCAGGTTGTGACGATGAAGCTGTTTATAAAAAATTAAACAGTGCTGTTTTCCCTGGTGGCCAAGGTGGTCCTTTAATGCATATCATCGCTGCTAAAGCGGTTGCATTTAAAGAAGCTTTAGCGCCTGAATTTAAAGAATATCAGCAAGGTGTTTTAGATAACGCAAAAGCAATGGTAGCGGTATTACAGGAACGTGGTTACAAAGTTGTATCAAATGGTACTGAAAATCATTTGTTGTTACTCGACTTAATTGATAAAGACATCACAGGTAAAGATGCTGATGCTGCTTTAGGCCGTGCACATATTACAGTTAACAAAAACTCTGTTCCAAATGATCCTCGTTCTCCATTTGTTACTTCTGGCTTGCGTTTAGGAACACCAGCTATTACTCGTCGTGGTTTTGGTGTTGAAGAAACACAAGCATTAACAGGTTGGATTTGTGATATTTTAGATGATATCAATAATGAAGATACTATTGTTAAAGTGCAAAATAGCGTAAAAGAGTTATGCTCACGTTTTCCAGTTTACGGATAACCAACAACTTGAAGTTTGCATCGCGAATAAATGTTAATGATTATAATTAAGTAATAAGTTTTAATTATTAAAGCATTTAGATTAAAATGGCCGCCTTAGCGGCCATTGTTGTTTTTTGTGCCGGATAATTTTTCAGGAGCGTTTGATGTTTTGCCCATTTTGCACGGCTACCGATACTAAAGTTATTGATTCTAGACTTGTTTCTGACGGACATCAAATCCGCCGAAGAAGAGAGTGTGTAGCCTGCCAAGAGCGTTTTACTACTTTTGAAACAGCAGAGCTTGTGATGCCTCGAATTATTAAGCGTGATGGTTCAAGAGAGCCTTTTAATGAAGACAAAATGCGAAGTGGTTTAGTTCGCGCATTGGAAAAACGTCCTGTTAGCGTTGAACAAGTAGAACTTGCTATCAATAAAGTGAAATCTCAACTTCGTGCTACAGGTGAACGAGAAATTGCGAGCGAATTGCTCGGTAACTTTATTATGGACCAATTGAAAGAACTCGATAAAGTTGCATATGTACGCTTTGCATCTGTATATCGTTCTTTTGAAGATATAAAAGAGTTTGGCGAAGAAATTGCGCGTTTAGGGGATGATAAATAACATGATGATAAAGACAAATTATTAATCATGAATACTTCATTTTCTCATTCTGATCATCAATTTATGGCTCAAGCTATTCGATTAGCTGAACATGGCCTTTATACTACTTCACCTAATCCTAGGGTAGGTTGTGTTTTAGTTAATAATGGTAAAGTTGTTGGCGAAGGCTATCATGTAAAAGCAGGAGAAGCCCACGCTGAAGTTCACGCTATTAAGATGGCAGGAAAACTTGCAAAAGGTGCTACAGCATACGTCACACTTGAGCCTTGCTCTCATTTTGGCAGAACACCTCCGTGTGCAAAAGGTCTGATTGACTCTGGTGTGGTCAAAGTCATTTCAGCAATGGTTGATCCTAACCCTCAAGTTTCTGGCCGTGGCTTGGCTATGCTCGAAGAGGCTGGTATTGAAACACAATCAGGCCTACTCGAGGAAGATGCTAAATTATTAAATGTTGGCTTTATAAAATTGATGACATCGGGGTTTCCCTATGTCCGTTGCAAACTTGCTTCAAGTTTAGATGGTAAAACAGCAATGGAAAATGGAGAGAGTAAGTGGATTACTTCTCCTGATGCACGTCAAGACGTACAAAAATTAAGGGCGAAAAGTTGTGCCGTGATTTCTGGAGTTGATTCAATTTTGGCTGATAATGCTAGAATGACTGTACGTTGGTCTGAACTAGGCGCTTTGAAAGATACTTATCTAAAAGACAATATTAGACAACCCGTACGAGTTATTATTGACTCTAGGAATCGTTTGACACCTGACATCGCTTTCTTTTCAGAAACATCACCTGTAATAATAATGCGCACCAGCATTGAAAACATTCATCAGTGGCCTCATTTCGTAGAAGAAGTGAAATTGCCTTTTGCAAAAGACTCTCAATACATAGATTTAAAGGCTGTGTTAAAAGTATTAGCAAATAAAGGTTTTAATGATGTATTGATTGAATCTGGTATGTCTTTAGCCGGTGCTTTTATTGAGCAAAATTTAGTTGATGAACTAGTGTTATATCAAGCACCAAAATTATTGGGGCATCAAGGTAAAGGTTTAGTTTTAATGCCTTCAATAGAAAAGCTCTCTCAGGCAAATAATTTAACATTTTCTGACATTGCACTAGTGGGCGGTGACTTGAAAATTACCGCATTGTTTAATAATTAAAATAGAGACATTTAATGTTTACTGGAATTATCGAAGCCGTTGGTAAAATTAAACAAATTAGTATTACAGGAGAAGGCGCTCGCATTACTGTTGATACACAAACACTTGATATGAGTGACGTAAACCTTGGTGATTCTATTGCCACAAATGGTATTTGTTTAACCGTCGTTGCTTTTGATCAACACAGCTTTACTGCGGATGTTTCTAAAGAAACATTAACGCGAACAGGTTTCGCAAACTATGGTCATAACCAAAAAGTAAATTTGGAAAAAGCCATGTTACCAACTACCCGTTTTGGTGGGCATATTGTATCTGGTCATGTTGATGCGGTATCAACAGTTAAGTCAATGAATCAAAATGGTAATAGCATTGAATATTGGCTAAGCATGTCGAATGACATAGCCGTTTATATTGCAGAAAAAGGTTCAATTACTATTGATGGTGTGAGTTTAACCGTTAATAGTTTAACGGAAGATCAGTTTCGGTTAACTATCGTTCCTCACACTAGTGAACAAACAATAATGCCGAGTTATCAAGTTGGCACTAAAGTTAATATAGAAGTAGATGTAATGGCTCGATATATAGAGCGATTATTACTTAAAAATAATAACCAGCAAGCGCCTTCTGGCGTAACTGAAGCTTTGTTAAAGCAAAGTGGTTTTCTTAAAGGTTAGAAAGCAAAATTAAGAGGAAATTATGAATTTACACTCTCCAAAAGAGATCATTGAAGATATTAAACAAGGCAAGATGGTTATCTTAATGGATGATGAAGATCGCGAGAATGAAGGCGACTTTATTATGGCAGCAGAACTTGTGACACCTGAAGCTATAAATTTTATGGCAACACATGGCCGAGGCTTGATTTGCATGCCAATGTCTGTAGAGCATTGTCAAAAATTAAAATTGCCATTAATGGTTGATAAAAATGATGCACAATTTTCAACTAATTTTACTGTTTCTATAGAAGCTGCAGAAGGTGTTACAACAGGGATTTCAGCTGCTGATCGTGCTACCACGGTATTAGCAGCTATTGGACCTGATGCTAATCAGCATTCTATTGTACAACCGGGTCATATTTTTCCTCTTATGGCGAAAGATGGTGGTGTTTTAAATCGTGCGGGTCATACCGAAGCAGGTGTTGATTTAGCACGTTTAGCAGGACTAGAAGCTGCAGCAGTGATTGTAGAAATTTTAAATGAAGATGGCACAATGGCGCGTCGTCCTGATTTAGAATTGATTGCCCAAAAGCATGACTTAAAAATGGGCACTATTGCGGATTTAATTGAATATCGTAATGCCAATGAAACTACTATTGAACGTATATCTCAATGTAAATTACCAACAGCTTTTGGAGAGTTCGATTTAACAGTTTTTAAAGATACTATTGATGGTCAAGCACATTTTGCTTTAACTAAAGGTGAAATAAATTCAGAACAGCCAACATTAGTACGAGTTCATTTAGAAAATACCTTCAGAGATTTATTATTTAGCCAGCGGGAAAGTGTGGCTAAATGGCCAATTGGCAATGCCTTAGAAAAAATAGGCCAAGAAGGTGGTGTATTGGTTCTTCTAGGAAAGCATGAGTCACCTGAAGAATTAATTGCCCAAGTGAGTAAATATGCCAAGCTTGATGCAGGAGAAACAGTAAAAGAAATTCAACGCCATGTCGGTTCAAGAAATGTTGGTGTTGGTTCTCAAATTTTATCAAACTTAGGTGTTGGAAAAATGCGCCTATTAAGCTCCCAAGTTAAATATCATTCATTGTCAGGTTTTGGTCTAGAAGTTGTTGAGTATATTTCAGAGTAAATATTTATAGATGCTTACCTATAAAAAACGCGACATTATGTCGCGTTTTTTATGAATTATTTTTTATCGTTTAAGTAATCTTCTTGATAATATTTTTTGAGTAATTTTTGGCTTTTTTCGTCATACCATTTCAAGCGAAAGTCTAGGTATTTATTTGTATTGGTTTCGTTTATAAGTATTTGGTTGATTTTATTAATAACTTCTTTGCCCCATGTGTTATTTGGGCAAGCGAAATGCACAGGTAAGTACTTAGTTTTATTTAACTCTTCAATTGCAATGCTGCTGTTGTGCATTGTTTCATTTAAAAAACGTTTGGAATAGTTGATCACTGGTGGGTATTCAATTAAAGCATCGACCCTTTTTCTAAAGAACATTCGAATTAAACTGTTGTAATTATTTTGATTGATAAAGTTGGATTTCTGCCTATACCTATCTAATACATGGTTTAAAGTGATTGGGTACCTGTCGCTTGCAACACCAATTTTAAAGTTTTTCTTAGACATTAAATTACTGATGGAAATAGAACGTTTGTTGTTTAGTTCTGGCCTAGCTGTTGAATCAAAGATAATACGATGTGGTAATAAAAAACTGTTTGCCACAGATAAAATAGCTTCGGTATCGCTAAGAGCAGATGGATGACAAACATGCGAGCCAGCATTCATCTCTGCTAAAACTCGTTTGGTATTCATCACCATTGTCCTGTGTTCATATTCAGGAAGCTCAGTAGAGATATGTTTAATTAATTTATCATAGATGCCTTCCCCTTTATCCTTACCGTGCAGGATATAAAAGGGAGGCCAATCTATTACTCTCCAAGTAAGCACTTCTTTTGCAGATAACTTAAAACAAATGATCATTGATAAGTTAAATGCAGCTATCCATAGCATGATTTTTATTAAAACATGCTTCAAATTCTGATTACCTAATATAAATAGCAAGCTAAGGTTTTGCTTTGCACAAAGTTAACTATAGGAAATATTTACAGACTTTTCGATGATTAAATTGCCTTATTTTAAATAAAAAATAGATAAACATTTATAATTTTGGCGGTTTTCTATGGTTAGCTGCTTGTTCATAGCTAAAAGCTGCCTCTATAAGTACACCTTCTGATAATTTACCTGAAAAAAATGATAGCCCAACAGGTAAACCGTGTACGTAGCCCATGGGTACAGTTATATGAGGGTAACCAGATATAGCTGCTGCACTGGAAGACGCGCCTAAATAGTGATCGCCATTAACCCAATCAGTTTTCCATGCGGGCCCTGTAGTGGGGGCAATAATTAAATCAAGATTATATTTTGTTAATAAATGATCAATGCCATCTTTTTGTGTTGCTGCTTTAGCTTTTTTAAGTGCTTCTATGTATTCCTCAGAATTCAAATCGGCTTTATTCTGTGCCATTTCCATAATTTCTTGTTCAAAGTAGAGCATCTCAATATCACTATTGTTTGTATTAAATTCAATAATATCAGAGAGCGATTTTGGTAATCCTTTTGCTGTGGCAGCTAAATATAGGTTTAGATCATGTTTAAATTCATATAATAAAACCGTGAATTCATTATCACCCCATTGGTCTTTGTTTTCGAAGTTAGTGTCATCAATGATAATCGCGCCTTGTGCTTGTAAATCTTTTACCGCTTGTTCAAAAGTCTCATCCAGCCCTTTGTGATAACCCATTAAATTTCGAGCAATACCAATACGTTTACCTTGTAAACCGTCCTTTTTTAAGTGTTGAAGGTAATTAATATTTGATGGTTCAACATTAGCATCATTTTTATCTTCAGCAACCATTACGGAAAGTAAAATTACTGCATCGGTAACATTTCGAGCCATAGGACCTGCAGTATCTTGGCTATGCGCTATAGGAATAATTCCGTCACGACTGACAGTACCTAATGTCGGTTTAATACCTACGATTCCATTTATAGCTGATGGGCAGGTGACAGACCCATCTGTTTCGGTACCTACCGCGATTGTTGCAAGGTTCGCTGCAATAGCAACACCAGATCCAGAACTTGAACCACAAGGTGAAGCCGTTAAATCATAAGGGTTGCGAGTTTGCCCGTGTAGGCCGCTCCAGCCACTTGAAGATGAGGTAGAACGAAAATTAGCCCATTCACTCAAATTTGTTTTTCCAAGAATTATTGCTCCTGCTTGTTTCAATTGGTTAACAAAAAAGGCGTCATTTTTAGGGAAATTATTTAATAAAGCATGAGAACCAGCGGTATTTGCCATGCCATCAATAGTGTCTATATTGTCTTTTAATAAAATAGGTATGCCATGTAATGCACCAACAAAACCAGATTTTTTAAATATTTTGTCGAGTTTTTTCGCTTGTGCTAGGGCATTTTCATTGAGCTGAGAAACTGAATTGAGTTTTTTACCGTTTTTATCAATATCATCAATTCGTTTAAGGTAAAAGCTAACTAAAGCTTCACTAGTAAGTAAACCAGACTCCATTTCTTGATGAATTTCAGTAACAGTTAATTCTTCAACAACCACTTCTTTTGCTAGAATACTTAAGCTAATAGAAAAAAAAGAATAACAAAAAAATTTTAAAATACGCATCACAACTCCAATGAATAATAGTTATTATTATGTAGTTGTTATAACTGAAAGTTAGACCTGATAGAAGAAATAGATTGAACTTTTACACACTTAAACACCAAAAATGGATAATGATGGGAATTAACCGTTATATATAATGCTGTTTATATTGTGTTAATGAATGTTAATTAAGAAGTTTCTGTATTTTATCGATAATACCAGCACTGTCTAAACCTAATTCCTGATGTATTTCTTGTTGAGTACCGTGCTTAATAAATACATCAGGTAAGCCGATATTTAAAATTTTACAATTATTTTGTGTGTTTAAAACATACTCGTTCACTGCTGAACCTGCACCACCAGCAATCGCATTATCTTCAACAGTAACAAGCGTATTATGCTTTTCTAATAACTGAGTAATTAAAGCTTCATCGATAGGTTTAACAAAACGCATATCAACAACAGTTGCATTAAGTGATTTTCCTGCAATGGTTGCTTCGGCTAATGTTGTGCCAAAATTGAGAATTGCAATTTCTTGACCATCTTCAATAATTCTACCTTTCCCAACTTCAATGGTTTCATTAATTTCAGGTAAAGACTGACCTGTTCCAGTACCACGAGGGTAACGAACTGCAGCAGGTTTATTGAGTTTATGACCTGTGGTTAGCATTAACTGACATTCTTTTTCGTCAGCTGGCGTCATAATCACTATATTTGGGATACAACGCATAAAGCTTAAGTCAAATGCCCCTTGATGAGTCGGGCCATCAGCCCCGACAATTCCTGCTCTATCTATAGCAAATAAAACTGGTAGATCTTGTATAGCCACATCGTGAATTAATTGATCATATCCACGTTGTAAAAAGCTAGAGTAAATAGCTACAACAGCGTTATGTCCACCAATAGCTAAACCTGCAGCAAAGGTAATAGCATGCTGTTCAGCAATTGCCACATCAAAATATTTATCAGGGAAGCGTTGACTAAACTCTACCATACCAGAACCTTCGCGCATTGCTGGAGTTATGGCAACGAGTTTTTCATCATGTTCAGCTGTTTTACACAGCCAATCACCAAAAATTTGCGAATAAGTTGGTAAGCTTGGCTTACTTGCAGGAAGACTGGTTTCAGCTGGGTTAAATTTTGGTACGGCGTGATATTTTATCGGGTCTTGTTCAGCAGCGTGATAGCCTTTGCCTTTCTTGGTTGCAATATGTAATAGCTGAGGGCCCTTTAGGTTACGCATATTCGTAATTGTATCAACCAAACCATTAACATCGTGACCATCAATTGGCCCTATATAGTTAAAACCTAATTCTTCAAAAAAAGTACTCGGAACAACCATGCCTTTGATATGTTCTTCAGCTCGACTGGCTAACTCTTTAATAGGAGGGATGTTCTTTAGTATGCGCTTACTACCTTCACGAATGCCAGTATATATGCTACCTGATAACATTTTAGCGAAGTGATTATTTAATGCACCTACATTTTCAGATATCGACATTTCATTGTCATTTAATATGACTAACATGTCTTTGTGAATATCTCCGGCATGATTAAGTGCTTCAAAAGCCATGCCTGCGGTCATTGCTCCATCACCAATAACGGCAACTGTTTTTCTATTTTTTCCTTCTTTTTCAGCAGCTACTGCCATGCCTAAGGCTGCTGATATTGAAGTACTAGAATGACCTACACTTAATATGTCGTATTCGCTTTCTTCACGCCAAGGAAAAGGGTGAAGACCATCTTTTTGTCTGATACTGTGAAGTTGATCCCGACGTCCCGTTAATATCTTATGCGGGTAAGCCTGATGACCAACATCCCAAATTAAATGATCAAATGGAGTGTTGTAAACATAATGAAGAGCTACTGTAAGTTCTATTGTGCCTAAACCTGATGCAAAATGACCACTACTATTACTAACCGAATTTAATAAATAACGACGAAGTTCTTCACTGGCTTGAGGTAAACTGGCGTGGTCTAGCTTGCGCAAGTCGGCCGGATAATTAATTTCGGAGAGTAAAGGGTATTCGTTAAGGTTTATAGTCATAATTATTATTTTTGTAGCAACAGTACTTTATAGCAACTTAATTGGTTCTATTGATGATAAAAGTCGCAAATTCCGATAGATTCTGTGTATTGTAAGGTAAATGGCTTAAAGCTTGTAGTGCTTGTTGATATAAGTTGTCAGCTTTTTGCTGAGCCCCTTGTAAACCAAGCAATGCAGGGTATGTACTTTTATTAGCTTCGATGTCAGAGCCTGCAGGCTTTCCTAATTCTTCTTCACTTGATGTAATATCAATAATATCATCACGAACTTGATAAGCTAAACCGATTAATTGGGCAAAATTTGATAAATGTGTTTTATCTACTTCTGTAATGTTTTGAGAACACTCTGCAGCCATTAACACTGATGCTTCAAGTAATGCACCCGTTTTTAATGCATGTAGTTTTTCTAGCTCGGTTAACGAAATAGTTTGTCCAGTTGCAGATAAATCTAAGGCTTGTCCGCCACACATTCCTTGATAACCACTAGCATGAACAATTAGCTTTATGAGTTGAACACGTTTAGTTGAAACATATTCTGAAAACGAATGATTAGCTAAAATATCAAAAGCTAAAGTTTGTAAACTATCGCCCGCTAAAATGGCAGTAGCTTCATCAAAAGCAATATGGCAGGTGGGTTTTCCGCGTCTTAAGTTATCATCATCCATGGCAGGCAAATCGTCATGCAACAAAGAATAAGCATGTATACATTCTAATGCCGCGGCTATACCATCAATGTCACTTTCATTTATTGATAAACAATCGCCCGTAATATAGGCCAAATAAGGGCGCATTCGTTTACCACCTATTAATAAGCCATAGCGCATTGCTTCAAGGAGCTTGTCATCATTAACTGGTAAACTGTCGAGCTTATTTAAGAGGTATTTATTGGTTTTTTCCTGAAAATATTCAAGTTGTGCTAATTTACTCACTACTTGGAATTCTCATCGTAATTATAATTCTCAAGCTGAGTTAAGCCTTTCGTGTCCATTAAAATTTGGACTTTTTGTTCTGCATCTTTTAATTTTTCTTGGCTAACTTGACTTAAGTTTAAACCTCGTTCAAACATTGCCATAGCATCTTCTAAGTTAAGTTCACCTTTTTCAAGATTCTGAACAATTTGTTCAAGTTCATCCAGGGAATCTTCAAAGGTTAAATTTTCAATTTTTTTACGGGCCATTAGCTATAAATAAATCATTATTTTCTTAAGTTACGCGCAAGTTACCTTAGCTGGTCTTGTTGGTCAATGCTGGGGATTTTTATTCTTGAAAAAAAATAATAATTAAATTGTGTTAAGTTATTGACAATATGGACGATAATAACTCTATAACAATTAAAAAGATCAACATCACTTTTCATATTTTTTTGCGTTGTTTATGTTTTAGGCGATTTTGGTATTTGTATTCGCGTATCCTAAAACCTTGAGTTATTATCAATTCAAAGGTTTTAGGTTTTATTAAAAAGTTTTGGAGGCTTATGTGGATTTAGCTACGCTACTAGGAATTGTAGGTGCCATTGGTTTTATTGTTATGGCAATGATCTTAGGTGGCGATATCAGCATGTTTGTTGATACCCAATCAATTCTTATCGTGTTCTGTGGTTCTCTTTTTGTGGTTTTGTCTAATTACAATTTAGGACAATTTTTTGGTATTGGTAAAATCATGGGCAAAGCGTTCATGTTTAAAATTGAACAACCAGATGAACTTATTGAAAAATCTGTTGAGATGGCTGATGCTGCGCGTAAAGGTGGTTTTTTAGCATTAGAAGAAGCAGAAATAACAAACGCTTTTATGCAAAAAGGTGTTGATATGCTTGTTGATGGGCATGACGCTGATGTTGTACGAGGGACACTGCAGAAAGATATCAACTTAACAACTGAACGCCATGAAACAGGCATTGGCATGATGATGGCGTTAGCAGATGTTGCACCAGCTATGGGAATGATTGGTACACTAATTGGTTTAGTAGCTATGCTGTCAAATATGGATGATCCTAAAGCGATTGGACCTGCAATGGCTGTTGCCTTATTAACGACTTTATATGGAGCATTTCTTGCCAACGTACTTGCTATTCCAATTGCAAATAAACTGAAAGTTCGCTTGAGTGAAGAAAAGTTGAATCAAGAATTGATCCTTGACGCTGTTTTAGGAATTCAAGATGGACAAAACCCACGAGTAATTGAAGGTTTGCTGAAGAATTATTTGGCAGAAGGTAAACGTAATATTGATACCACTGAAGAGTAACTGAGGCACTTATGGCTGATCAAGAATGTAAATGTCCACCACCTGGCTTACCCGCCTGGATGGGAACTTTTGCTGATTTAATGTCATTGTTGATGTGCTTCTTTGTACTTTTATTATCGTTTTCTGAAATGGATGTTTTAAAGTTTAAACAAATAGCAGGTTCAATGAAATTTGCTTTTGGTGTACAAAATAAAATTGAAGTAAAAGATATTCCAAAAGGTACCAGTATTATTGCTCAAGAGTTTAGACCGGGTAAACCAGAGCCAACACCCATTGAAGTTATTCAACAGCAAACAGTTGAAATGACACAACAAATGTTGGAATTTCAAGCAGGTGATGAAACCTCTGCCGGTGGCCGACAAGAACAGCGTGGAACTGAACGTGGTGGGCAATCACAAAGCACAGCAGACGAAATGTCAGCTCAAGCAATGCAAAAAGCTAAAGATGAACTTGAGCAAGCTTCTGAAGAACAAGTAAATGAATTAGCGAAAAAGATAGCAGAACAATTAGAGCAGCAAATTCAAGACGGCGCGATTGAACTTGAGTCATTAGGACAACAGGTGATTATTCGAATAAGAGAAAACGGTGCATTTCCATCGGGATCAGCATTTTTACAACCTAAGTTTAAACCTATTATTCGAGAGATTGGCGAATTATTAAAAACGGTTCCTGGTGAAATTATGGTTTCGGGTCATACCGATAATCAAGGTATTAGCTCTGAGTTATTTACTTCAAATTGGGATTTGTCGAGTAAGCGAGCCGTAGCTATAGCTCATGAATTAGTGAAAGTGGATGATTTTGATACGTCTCGTATGTTGGTTGCAGGACATGCAGATGCGCGTCCTTTAGTGCCTAATACTAATGCATTAAATAGACGACGTAACCGTCGTGTTGAAATATCAATTAATCAAGGAAAGCCTAAAGAAACGGAGCCATTTTCAGTTATTAAAAGTGATAATTGATTCTTAAATAACTAACTTTTTGACCTAAATTCTAAAGGATCTCTTGTGAGATCCTTTTTTGTGCCTATATTTTAACGTCAATTCTTGTACATAAAGCCAAGGCTTAAGGTATAATGCGCGCCAATTATTTTCTTGGTTATTAATGTAGGATTTTTTATGAAGTTTATTGTTAAGTTACAGGCTGAAATTGCCATGAAAAGCCGCCCTGTACGTAAACGATTTACGAAAATTTTAGAATCAAACATTAAAAATGTCCTGCGTCGTGTAGACGAACAAGTAACGACAAAAATTAATTGGGACAGTATTGAAGTTAATACTAAAAATATTAACGATAAAAACCGCGAGCAGCTTATTGAAACCTTGCAATGTATTCCTGGAGTTGCTTTTTTCATTGAAGTTGAACGCCAAGATTTTACAGATTTACATGACATTTATGAAAAAACGCTTGCTGTTCATGCACAAACCATAGAAAACAAAACTTTTTGTGTCAGAGTAAAGCGTGCGGGAGAGCACGATTTTACATCATTACAAATTGAACAATATGTTGGTGGTGGATTAAACCAAGCGGTAGAAAGTGCCAAAGTTAAATTAAAAAAACCGGATGTCACTATTCAGATTGAAGTTAAAAATGACGATTTATTCATCATAACTCATCGCTTTAAAGGTTTAGGTGGCTTTCCAATAGCAACTCAAGAGGATGTTTTATCCCTAATGTCCGGTGGCTTTGACTCTGCGGTATCTAGTTACCAAATGATTAAAAAAGGTGCTCGTACGCATTTTTGTTTCTTTAATTTAGGTGGTTCTGCGCATGAAGTTGGCGTAAAAGAAGTAAGTCATTATATTTGGAATAAATTTGGGGCTTCTCATCGTATTAAATTCTTTGCTGTTGATTTTGAACCAGTTGTTGCTGAAATATTAGAAAAAATTGAGAATGGCCAAATGGGGGTTGTACTCAAACGTATGATGATGAGAGCAGGTGCTAAAATCGCTGAAAAGCGTGGCATTCAAGCATTAGTAACTGGAGAAGCATTAGGACAAGTATCTAGTCAGACATTAACAAATTTAAATGTTATAGACCGAGTCACTGATACGTTAATTCTTCGTCCTCTTGCGGCATATGACAAACAAGATATTATTGATATTGCTCGTAAAATTGGTACAGAAGATTTTTCTAAAACAATCCCAGAATATTGCGGTGTTATATCTAAAAAGCCAACGGTTAAAGCTGTATTATCAAAGATAGAAGCGGAAGAAGATAATTTTGATTTTTCAATTTTAGATAAAGTGGTTGAAAATACACGTATATTTGATATCAGGGATATTGGTGATGCGGCAGAAGAAGAAATTCATGCTGTTGATGAAGTGGCCAATATTGATTCAAAAGCAATTGTTCTAGATATTCGTAGCCCTGAAGAGGAAGATGATAATCCATTGAATATAGATGGCATCGAGGTAAAACATTTGCCTTTTTATAAGTTGGCTACTCAATATGGCGATTTAGATCAATCTAAAGAATACTTATTATATTGTGACCAAGGTGTGATGAGTAAACTTCAAGCACTCTACCTAATAGATAATGGCTATAAAAATGTTAAGGTTTATCGTCCTTAGTATATGCCCAAGGATAACCTAAACTTTTTTTTCTAGTTTTTTAACTTGTTTCCATAGCTCAGTATTATGTGGTGTGGGAACAAGGTGCTTTATTCCTTGATGATGAATAAAACCATTAATACTGTCTATTTCGGTTTTTCTTTTTGCTAAAATATCACTGCGCATCGAAGAGCAATTTTTTGCTGTTTTCTTCGCGACATTCTCAATCATCTTTTTTAATTCAATCAAATCAAAAGCAAGTTCATTTTTAGCTGCGATAAGAATAATTTCGTTTAAAATTTCTCGAATGGTTTGAGTTAAGTTTTCGCCTAATATCTGGCCATTATCAATATTATGAAGTGTAGTTAAAGGATTGATCACGCAGTTAACCGCTAATTTTAACCATTGCTTTTCTTTGATATTATCTTGCCAAAAAATAGTGGGTAAAGCCGTATTTAATACTTGTGCTACAGTGGTCATTTGTTTATTTGATATTTCCCCTTGTAGCAAACCAATGTCGCAAAAACCTTCTCCAGTGTGCATTATTTCAAATGCATTAGTTCTTAAGCTTCCGTGTGTAGTCAGCATAGAAATTAATAAACATTTATTCGTATTATTATTAAGTAATGTTGATTCATCTATCAGGCCATTATGAGAAAAAATCACAACAGTATCCTTGTTTATTAATGAACGATATTGAGTAAATGCTTTTTCTATTGAATAGGATTTCAAACAAAAGATAATTATCTGGGCTTTTTTAAAGTCATCAGCTGTTGCTCTACAAATAACTTGTTGGTGCTTTTGATTATTGATGTCAATAAAAGACATTAATTTTGGAGTATTTGTTGTGTTTTGTGAAGTTTGTAAAGTTACGTGGTTTTCAGCTTGCTGAGCAAGTTTGTAATACCATAATAAACCAATGGCTCCTTGACCAATGATGATAATATTCATTTATTTTCTCTATTTTGGTAAAACTTCATTAATAAAGTTGTTGTTCTTTGATTAGTCTATATTTTCAACTTTTGTATTCTAATCTTAACATGACAAATTGATTGTGAGCTATTTGGATTATTAGTTTTTCATGGATTAACTTTTTGTTATTATAGTAACAATAAGTAAATACGATTTAAGAGAGATTTAAAGATGCCTTCAATGGACGTTGTATCAGAAATAAATATAGAAGAAGTAAGAAATGCGACTGAAAATGCCAATCGTGAATTGAGTACTAGATTCGATTTTAGAGGTGTTGAAGCAAGTATTGAGTGGAAAAAGCCTAATGTTGTTGTAAAAGCTGAAGGCGATTTTCAAGTAAAACAATTAGTCGACATGTTAAGGTCTCAATTAACCAAAAGACAAGTTGATGCCAAAGCGATGACTGTTGGAGAGCCAGAGTTTTCGGGTAGAAACTGTTCCGCGACTATTTCCTTTAAAGAAGGCATAGAACAACCGATCGCAAAAAAATTAGTTAAAATAATTAAAGACAGCAAACTCAAAGTACAAGCATCAATCCAAGGTGAGCAACTAAGAGTTACAGGAAAAAAACGTGATGATTTACAATCAGTAATGCGATTAGTTAAAGATTCTGACCTTGACCAATCATTTCAGTTTAATAACTTTCGTGATTAGAGTAATTTAAAGGAGAAGTTTTGAATTATTTCTCCTTTCTTTTTAAGTTGAAACTAATTCACTTTTGCATTTAAATCTATCCATAAACCTTTACGAGGTAACGGTGTTTCTGTAGAAAGGAAAGGATTGTCTAAAGTGAATACCTTATGTTTTATTTTTTGAATATTACTAATCACATCGCCATGATGTTTTACAAATATTTGATCGAAACTTCCGTCTGCTATCGCACTCTCTAAACCAGTTGATATATCCGCAGCTAATGTATTATTACCTTTACCAACGTAAAAGTAATACGCTGTTGGGTAATGAATTAATATATTTTGCTCAATCATGATATTTAGATGTTTCCGTGCTTCATAATCACCATATATTTCTAATACTGACCTTGGAAAATAATCGATTCTCCCTCGATCGAGCATTTGAAATAACCCTTCATAATCACTGCCTTTTGCAACTTGTATTTGATTACTCTCTAGTATTTTTGTATCACTCCAACTGTAAAACTGTCCAGGAATGAGTTTTTTAAATTCATTAATTGAATTAACGGATAAAAATATATCTTTTTTATCTTTGTTTACTAAAGGCATTCTCCAACCATTTAATCCTTTGAGTATAGGAATTCTTATTGGTTGGCTTTTACTTTCGCGTTCTATGGTTGCTCCGCCAAAAATCACATCAACTTCATCTTTTTGGTTCATAAAGTCAAAAGCTCTGTTTTTTGGAATTTCACCACGGTAGCTTTTTACTTGATAACCTTTCGTTGTTAGATATGAGAGGGCATTTTTTAATTGTTCAAATTGATAACTTTGGTCATAAGTTCCATATAAAACAATATCTTTTGCGATGAGTTTAAAGGACGGCATCAAGGAAAAAAATATAAACAAAGCTGTAAATTTGTTAAGCATCTAATTAAAACGATTTATGAATGTATCGATATTATATATCAGAAAGTGATTTAGTTCTAAGTAGGGAATATTGGAGGTCAACTGTTGTTTAAAATATATACATTTTGGTAATGGCATGTTTACGGTTTTTCATTTACGCAATAAAATTAAACTGCGAAATACCAGTAAAAAGCTATTTTTCTTGAGCTAGATTAAGTAAATTAGAATGATATTAATAATAACAAAGATGATTTTTTATGGCTGGTTCTAGAGGCGAGTTTAGCTCTCGCATTGGTTTTATTATGGCGGCAGCAGGTTCAGCTGTTGGATTAGGTAATATTTGGGGCTTTCCTACACAAACTGCCAGCAATGGTGGTGCTGCGTTTGTTTTAGTTTATTTGGTATTAGCATTTTGCCTTGCTTATCCTGCTTTTATGGCCGAACTATTGATTGGTCGTTATGGTCAAGCTAATGCTGTGACGTCGTTACAAAAAATGTCCCGAACAGTTTTTCATAAGCGTTTTGCTTTTGTTGTAGGTTTTGGCGGTGTTATTTGTGCAGCATTAATTCTCAGCTTTTATGGAATATTAGCCGGTTGGATGATTTCATATGCAATAGAACCTGTTGCAACGGTTATTGGTAGTGACGAAGCAGCAAGCTGGGTTATTGCACAATCTTTACCAAGAAATATTATTTTTACAGCAATATTTATGTTCTTAACAGTATTTGTTATCAGACGAGGTGTTGAGGACGGAATTGAAAAATGGTCAAAACGTTTAATGCCATTGTTGTTAACGTTACTAATTATATTAATAGCATATGTGTTCACACTTGAAGGTGCCTCTGAAGGGTTAAATGCATATTTAAACCCTGATATTTCTCGCGTATTAGAGCCTGATTTATTAATTAGTGCATTAGGGCAAGCTTTCTTTTCATTGTCATTAGGTACGAGTGTAATGGTGATATACGGTTCATATATTTCTAAGAAAGAGAACCTAGTAACGCTTGGCGCACAGGTTACGTTTATCGATGTATCAATTGCTTTCTTAGCAGGCTTATTAATTATTCCAGCTATGTATGTTGCTCAGGCTCAAGGTGTAGCAATATTTGCAGAAGATGGCAGTTTAATTTCAGGATCTGGTCTAGTGTTTACTGTTCTACCTAGCTTATTCGAAAGTATGGGCGCAATGGGACTATTTGTTGCTTTTGCCTTTTTTGTTTTAATGTCGGTTGCTGCACTAACTTCATCTATTTCAATGCTTGAAGGTCCTGTTTCTTATGTGGTTGAACGTCATAATATTGAAAGGAAAAAAGCTACAACGTTTATTGGTGTTCTTATCTTTTTAATGAGTGTTGCTATTATTAGTAATATAGGCGTTATGCTCGATTTTATAGCTACTTTAGCGACAGAGTACGGTCAACCTATTATTGCAATGTTGTGTTGTGTATTTGTGGGTTGGATTTGGCATCGAAGTGAAATTTTGAAAGAACTTCAACAAGGTAATGAGCAAGTTGAAAATACATTGTTTTGGAAAATATGGCCTTGGTATACGAAGTTTATTTGTCCAACTGCAATTTTAATTGTTTTTGTTCATTCGTTGTAAAATAAATACAGGGTTCCTAAGATGAAATGTTACTATTTTTTCTTTTATATTTTTATTAGTGTTTTTTACAATTCAGCCATAGCTGAAGTTAAACCAACATTAACAACTACTTATTATGATATTAATGCTAAAAATGTTTCCAGTTTAGTTAAAAATGTAAAAAAGAGTGGACCCAAATACAACGGCAAGTCAGTCTGGGCAATGTTAAAGTGGGATTTACAAGTAGAATACTCTTTTAAATCGAACCAAGCTGGTTGCCGATTAGTAGTAGAGAAAGTAGAAGTCATAGCTAACATTTCTTTACCTAATTGGCTTGAGAGGGAAGAAGAAAAGCGAAAAGAAAATCATTGGTGGGTTGAGTTTTCAAGCTTTATAAATAAACATGAGATTAAACATTATGAAAACGTTCTTCAACAAGCCACGGTCTTAGAAAAAGTCATAAGCAATAATGAATTATTCGAATCTTGTCATTTTGCTCGGTTAAATTACTTAGATCAAAAAACTAAAACAATTGATAAAATACGAATAAAAGATACTGAAATAGATATTGAAGCAGTAAAGTTATATTCATCTAATAATGCTTTATTTGAGCCATTACGTTCAATCACTGGTGGTTTAGTCATAGAAAGTGGATTTATGAAAAGCTTTATAGGTATATAAATAATACAAGCTTAAAAGGAGCTTCCTAATAAGCTTGTATATTTTCTATTGATTAACAAAATCAGTAACTTGCTTTACTGATGCAGCGCCAACTTTTCGGTCAATTAATTCCCCATCTTTTATTAGCAATAGTGTGGGTATCCCTCTAACTGAAAATTGAGACATTAACTGCTGTGCATGATCAGCATCGACTTTTACTACTTTAAGATCTTGGTGTTCCTGTGCTACTTGTTCAATTACAGGTGCTAGCATTTTACATGGACCACACCATGGCGCGAAAAAGTCGACAAGTACTTTTCCTTGGTATTGATTTACTTCTTCAATAAATTTCTCAGCTGAAATCTCTGCTACATGACTCATTATCTATCCTTATTCATTTGGTTGTTCAAAGTGATGGTAAGTGTATTTCGATTGCATTCTGTTGATTAGTCCGTTTTAATAGAAATGATTGTTTTAAAAATAGGACAATAGAAATGATTGATGCATTAAATAACTATTTATACTTCGTCACAATTGTTGAGCAAGGCTCGATTACTCAAGCAGCAAAAGTACTTGAAATACCAAAATCTAAATTGAGTCGTCGTTTGGCGTTACTTGAGCAGCAGTTAGGTAGCCAATTACTTATAAGAACAACGAGGAAGCAAGAATTAACTGAAAGTGGATTATTGCTTTTTCAATCATGTAAGCCGCATGTTGATGCTTTAAACGTTATGGAACATTTAGTGTATGACACGCAAAATTCAATTAAAGGAAAGCTAAGTATATTATTACCATTGGAATTTTTTAATAAAGTGATTAGTGCCTTAATTACTGATTTTGCCTTTCAATACCCCAAAATTGAAATACATTGCCACCATTATTCAGAAGCATACCCTGAATTTGATCATCAACATGATCTGGTTTTTGTTTTGCATGAAGACGAATTACCCACATCAAATTGGATCGGAAAAACCTTATTAAGCTTTCCTCAATCAATTTACCTTGCTAATAAATCTTTTGATAAAAATAGTAAAACTGTGGGGGAACTCATCAAGAATCGTGCAATTGTATCATCAGAAAATGAGCAATGGTTTTTTAGAAATAAAGGTGAAATTCAGGTGTTTTCTCCTAATATAGCAATGGTGCTTTCGAGTGCAGAGATGCGTTTAGAAGCATGCCAGAGGAAAATGGGTATAGTTAAATTGCCAGATTATATAGGAAAGAATAATTTGAATTTAACCCCATTAAAACTAGATCATCAAGTGGTTGCTCAGCAATTGACAATTTTGTTCCAAAGCAGAAATATCCCTGCAAAAACTCGAACTTTTTTAGATTACTTTCAAAGTAATATTGGCTGTTTAGTTTAAGCCTTATTGATATTAAGTTTTGGCCAAGGTAATGCCCATGGTTTTTCTTGATTATTAATAACTGTCGTAGTTATTGGATCAATATATTCTTTTCCTACTGTTGGAAAGTGAATATATTGATATTGTTGATCATCTAGCTTAAATTTGAGCGCATAAGCATGCAAATATCCACGATCTGAATGAGATGAAATATTATAATTAGGATCTCCGATAATAGGTGAACCAATACTATTTAGTGCTACACGTATTTGGTGTGTTTTACCTGTATAGGGCTTTACGATAAATAAGCGTTTTCCTTGTGATAGTCCAAAACTAAAAAATTGACTAATTGCAGGATTCAGTTGGCTGCGTAATAACTTCCATGAACCACGACGGCTTTTTTGCATATCACCTTTTATCAAACCCTGTTTTTTCGTTGGTTTTTTATCACTAATGGCAAGGTAGTACTTTTCTATACCTTTGTTTTCAAATAATTGCTGAAATTGAGTAGCGGAGGTTTTATTTTTAGCAAAAATAATTAGACCCGATGTTATTTTGTCTAAACGATGCACTGGATATAATTCTGATAAAGATAAGGCTTCTTTAACATGATTAAAAAAGCCTTGTTGATTGTCTTCATCATGAAAGCCAATACCTGCGGGTTTATTTACAATAATAAAATTACTTTGTTCATCAATAATATCAATATCACTATTTGCTAATGTTGAGATCACAAAGTTAAACCAATGAATATATAAATGATGATTGTTAAAATTCCGCCAACTAAAGCGTAAGGCAATTGTGTTTTTACATGTTCAAAGTGGTCACAACCACTTGCAATAGAAGCAACAACCGTAGTATCTGAAATAGGCGATGCATGATCTCCAAAGATACCTCCACCTAAAACAGCAGCGACTAAGAATTCAACCGGTAATCCTGTTTGTTGCGCAATGGGGACGGCAATGGGAACTAAAATTGCGAATGTTCCCCAGGATGTTCCCGTAGAAAATGCCATAAATGCCGCGGCTAAAAATAAGATGGGTGCGAGGAAATATTGAGGGACTTCTACATTCAATAATTGACTAACATAGACACCTGTTCCTAATTCTTTGATCGCATCACCAAAAGCAAATGAAAGAACTAATATTGCGACAGCTGGACTCATATGTTTAATGCCCTTTATTGAGTACTTTGCAATATCGTTTAAAGACATCAATTTATTTAATTTGATCAGAGAAATTAAAATAATCAATGCACTGACAATCGCCCAAAATACAGAAAATGATCCTGATCCTCTTCGCATATCACCATCACCGGTAAACCATAGCAGTCCTAATGTGATAACCAATAAAGATAATAGCGGTAACCACATTATTATCGCAGGTGAAGAGTGTTCTACATGGTGGGTGTTTTCAGTATTGATGACTGATTTTGCATATCTCATTGGGCCGAAAACTTTACCGGTGTATGCTGTGTAATATGCCATTGCAACTGCAATAATTGCATAAAAATTATAACCGACAGTGCCAATTAATATACCAACAGGATCGTCAAAACTGTAGCCATCAAGTAAACCTAAAACGTATGCTCCCCAACCATTGATTAAAAACAATATACTCACTGGCGCACAAGTTGAATCAACCAAGTATGCTAACCTGGCACGGCTAAGTTTATGCTGATCAAAGAGCTTTTGGCTTGCCATACCAGAGGTAAACATACTTAAGTTAGTATCAGTAAATATACTGGTACCAACAATGGTAGGTAAAATTGCCGCTTGTCGGGAGTTTTTAACAAGATTAAGTTTTGCTAATAACTCTATAAAACCATTGACCGCGCCAGATTGGTTCATTAGGGCGACAAGAGCACCAATTAACAAACTAAAAGTAACTATGTATACATTGCCAATAGATGAAAAAACATTAGTTAAGCCCAAAGCACTATTTATTAATCCGTCAATAGGTTGCCATTGAGCTATCATAATAAAACTAATAACCATTCCACTAAATAGTGCGAGTAATGCATTTTTTCGCCAAATAGCGATGATAATGGCAATGATTGGAGGTAATAATGATAAAGGACTGTCTTGCATAATCTATCTTCTTATAATTATTTCGCTAAACTGTACCTGATGTTGTATATATTAGGAATAGCTAATACAAAAAATTATGTTCTAAGTGCACTAACTTATTTTTATGATTGCTATAATATCTTTCTTTGTGCAATTAAAAATAAATATAATCGGTCTAAGGTTAATGATGAAGTGTTATTTAACGCTAAAAGAGGTTAATTACTTTTTGTTACATTCAAAAGTAAACGACTTTAATATAAATAACCAATAGCCATTGAATTATAGACAATTACCCTAAGATAGATAAACAGTAACCGCTTCAAGCTACAGGGATTATTTTGACATTATCATTTCAGCAATACATCAGCACATTAAGTGATGATAAACATATATCTTCATTAGCCGGAATTGGAAGAGGCATTGAACGAGAAGGATTACGAGTAAAGCCTCAAGGTGGGTTATCAGAACATAAGCATTATCAAAGTTTAGGATCTGCCCTAACTCATCCTAATATAACTACTGATTATGCAGAATGTTTGCTTGAATTTATAACTCCTGTTAGTAATTCTCCCGAAGAAGCGATAGCACAATTAAGAGATACACAAAAATTTACTTTCTCACAAATTAACGAAGAATTAATTTGGCCAATGAGTATGCCATGCTTTGTTGATGATGATGATAAAATAGCACTTGCTCAATACGGAAATTCTAACGTAGGTAAAATGAAAACAGTTTATCGTCAAGGTTTGAAAAATCGCTACGGTAGTATGATGCAAGTGATTGCTGGTATTCATTTTAACTTTTCATTCTCTGAAAATTTCTGGAAAACCCTAAAGAAACTAGATAAGAATAATGATGAATTTCAACCATATGTGTCTTCTAAATACTTTTCTTTATTGAGAAATTATAAACGTTTTTGTTGGTTGATCCCTTATTTATATGGCAGTTCACCAGCTATTTGTTCGTCATTTTTACAAAATAAACCTACGCCACTACCATTTAAAAAATCGAAAAATGGTTATTTATATCTTGAATATGCAACATCTTTACGGATGAGTGATTTAGGTTATACCAACAGTGAGCAGTCAGCTTTACATATTTGTTATAACGACCTTGATGGATATCTTGAAGGTGTTAAAGAAGCTATCAATATAAAATCTTCAGAATTTGAAAAAATAGGTTTAAAAGTTGCGGGTAAGTATCAGCAACTAAACAGCAATGTTTTACAAATTGAAAATGAACTTTATGCACCCATCCGACCTAAACAGGTAGCGAAATCTGGAGAGAAACCCTCTGAAGCATTACAAAGTAGAGGTGTAGAATATATTGAAGTACGAGCATTGGATATTAATCCTTTTTCAGATACTGGTATTAGTCAGCAGCAAGTATATTTTCTTGATATATTTTTGACCTATTGTGCGTTAGTTGAAAGCCCATTATTAGATTGTAATAAGCAAAATGTTTATGAACGTAATATGGATGATGTTGTTGTCAGAGGAAGAGACCCCAAATTATTACTTAATGACCAAGGTGATGAAAAATCAATTGAACAATGGGGCGGTGAATTATTCTCTGACATGCAGCAAGTTGCAGAGCTACTTGATAAAGCATACGGAGGTGAAAAATACATCACTGCACTAGCGATCGAAGAAAAAAAATTAACAGATAAAAGTTTAACGCCATCTGCGCAAATTTTAGATCTAGTAGTAGAACAAGGACAAAGTCTCACTCAATTTGCATTAGATAAAGCGCAAAGTTACCGTGAAGAGGCTTTAAATAGTGAATATCAGTTTTATTCACAACAATACTTTATCGATCAGGCTGAGATATCGTTGCAAAAGCAGAATGAAATTGAACAATCTGATAATGTTGATTTTGATAGGTTTCTTGACGAATACTTTGAATAACAGTTTTCTTGCATAATATTATAGGTTGATAAATAGACAAAAAAAAGCGCGTTAGGGTAACGCGCCGTAATAATAAGAAAGCAGTCCAGGGAGGTTTTGCTCTCAATTATTATGACTTCATCATTTATCATTAGTTCATTTTTTGTTCTAAATTAATCCGATTTTAAAAATCAGCATAAAAAAAACGCGTTAACTTAAAATAAGTAACGCGTCTAAAACATGAAACACTAAGGGAAATAAACCTCTCATATATTAAGAGCATCATTTTTCAATTTAGTTCAATTTAATTAAAAATAAATTTTAGGTAAAAAAAAGCGCTTTTCTGATTAAGAAATGCGCTATAAAAACTATCCAAGGGGAAACATAAAATGAATGTCTTGTAAGTAAGACGAGACATATTAAGAAAAGTTCAAAATTTTTATTTTTTTTCTTTTATTACCTAACTAAAGTTATTTCTGGCATCATTACTTTCATCGATAAAATTTATTTTGGCTTTTATGAGTAAGTTACTTTCTTCTTTAATTTTGTTCTTTTGTGTTGTTGTACTAACAAGTTGTGCAACACCCCCTCCGAAAAACCCTGAAAATTTATGTGAAATATTTAGAGAGCATAGAGATTGGTATTTTTCTGCAAAAGAGGCCAGGGAACGTTGGGGTGTGCCCATTCATGTTCCTATGAGTATGATGTATCAGGAAAGCTCTTTTAAAGAAGATGCTTTACCACCTAGAGATTATTTGCTTGGGTTTATTCCGTGGGGCCGAGTGAGTAGTGCTTATGGTTACTCACAAGCTAAAACTATGACTTGGGATGACTATATTAAAGAAACTGGAAACAGTGGAGCTGACAGAGATGATTTTGATGATGCTATTGATTTTATGGGATGGTTTATTTATAAGACACAAAAAATAAATAAAGTGTCAAAGTGGGACGCATATAATCAATACCTTAATTATCATGAAGGTTGGGGAGGATTTCAACGTAAAACTTATAAGAAGAAAAGCTGGTTAGTTAAGGTTTCTCGTAAGGTTGATAACCGAGCTAAAAGATATAGTAGTCAATTAAAAAGTTGTGAAGCTGATTTAAATGAAAGTTGGTTGTGGCGATTGTTTTTTGGTTAAAGACTATTCCTAATCGTTGATTGAAAATCTTTATTTCTTTGGATAACTTTTGTGCTACTTCGTGAAATAGATGTCAAAAACAGCTATTTAAAGCTGTTTTTATTATTATTATCTATATGGTTATTACTTATCAATATGTGATAAATATCACCTATATTTCATACGAAAATCTTACTACAAACTCAAAGCTGCTTATTGGATAAATTACTTAGTATCAATAGCATTTTTCTTGCCAAAATGACTATTTTTATTGGAATTTAATGCGAGGGCACGTCCTCTTTGAAGTTTAAAAAAATGTTAAAAAAACTTCATTATTTTATCAAAAACTGTTTGCAAAATGTAAAGGCGTTATTTTATTGGTCTTGCTATTGTTATCCACAGAAATTGTGGAAACATGATTATTGTATTATTGCCTGTGGGTAACTTTGTGGGTATTTTTGATTGGTTTAACTATTATCCACATTAAGATATCTTTGATTCATGTCTGTTAAGCGTAATGCCATTCCTTCAATGATTTGATCTTTTATTTTTTCCCTGACACTTGCAGGGAATCTCCTTAGTGATTCTTGGTCCAAACAAACTAACATTGTATCTGTTTTTGCCATCACACTTGCAGATCTAGGCCTATTGTTAATAAAGGCTCCCTCACCGATAAAATATCCAGGTTTCAGTGTTGCTACTTCATGTTTATTTTGATTTATCCATACACTAGCCTCACCAGACAATATGATATAGAAGTTGGTTTCTTTATCACCGGTATTAATAATGAATTTATTTTTATGACAAAGTAGGAAATTAAGAGAGTTCGTGAAGAATGCCTTACGTTCATTAACAGTAAAACCTTTAAAAAAAGGGATACGATTTAAAATTTCTAATAGTTTTAAATCGCTAATTTCAATTTTTTTCATGACGATTAAATGTTATTCATTATCTAAGTCATCATCCTGATAAAACTCAGGTAGGATACGAACGGTTTTAATCATATTATCATTAACATCAATAATTTCTAAAGGGTAACCAGCAATCCTCACACTTAAATTTGCTTCAGGGATATCTTCTAAATACTCTAATATTAATCCGTTAAGCGTTTTAGGACCATTGGTGGGAAACTTCCATCCCATTTCTTTGTTGATATCACGTACTGTTGCACTGCCATCAACTAAATAAGTCCCATCTGGCTGAACATTAACTTCATCACTGGCTGCGGGTGTCATGGTTGTTGTAAAGTCACCGACGATTTCTTCTAATATATCTTCTAAGGTAACTAAACCTTGAATATCTCCATATTCGTCAACAACTAAACCTAAACGTTCTTTTGCATCTTGAAATTTCAACAGCTGTACGTTTAATGTTGTACCTTCAGGAATAAAATATAACTCTCTAACCGCGCGAATTATTGTTGCTTTATTAAATTGATTTTTTGAAAGTAACTTCACGGCATCACGCATATGAATATAACCAACCACATCATCTATTGTGTCACGATATAATAAAACACGAGTATGAGTTGAATGAGTTAATTGCTTCTGAATTTTCTTCCAGTCTTGATTGATGTCTATACCGACAAGCTCACTACGTGGGATCATAATATCCTCAACCGTAACTTTTTCGAGATCTAAAATACTAACCAGCATATCTTGATCGCGTTCTGCCAATAAAGCTCCTGACTCATTTACGACGGTTCTCAGCTCTTCTGAACTTAAACTGTGTTGTTCGCGTTGTTGGGAGCTAACTCCCAAAAGTGACAGTAGTCCGTTAGTTATCCAGTTAACAGCGATTACCAATGGAAGAAAAATCTTTAAAAGTAACGTAAGGATGATTGAACTTGGAAAAGCTATTTTATCTGGATAAAGTGCCGCTAAAGTTTTCGGTGTTATTTCAGCAAAAATTAATATCACAAGTGTGAGTAATAAACCCGCATAGAATACACCTGTGTCGCCATATAGTCGTTGCGCTATAATACCCGTGATTAACGTTGCAAAAATATTTACTAAATTATTGCCTATAAGAATTAAACCAATAAGTTTATCAGGTGCAGCTAAAAGCTTACTGACACGCTTAGCGCCTTTATGTTTTTGTTTTTCTAAGTGACGTAACCGATAACGATTAAGTGACATCATGCCTGTTTCTGAACCAGAAAAATAGGCAGAGATTAATATGAGTACACCAAGGATGGTAAACAGCATATTCGTTGATATGTTATCCAAGCAGGGGATCCTATGTAGCTTAAAAAATGACTTAGTTAATTTTTATTAAGTCATTTGTAGTTATACCTTAAAAAAGTTTATAAGAGAAACTCTTTAACGAATCTACTACCGAAATAAGCCAAGGTTAATAAACTTGTTGCAACAATTGTTAATACTAAAACTCGATGACCACGCCACCCTTGTTTGAAATGCCCCCACAAAATAGTGATATAACATAAGAGGGATAACAATGATAAAACCGTTTTGTGAGCATTGTCTTTAGAAATAAAATTTTCTAAAAAGATAAATCCTGTTAATTCGCTCAGGGTTAAACAGGCAGTTCCTATAAATAGTAAAATAAAAAGCTGTGTTTCAACCTGCATTAATGGGGGTAAGTGACTAACAGCAGCTAGATTTTTACTTTTTAATTTCATATTTATATATGCTACTTGGAAAGCAAAAAGGGTAGCGATAACTAATACACAATATGCGATAAGTGCAAGCGTTACATGACTAACAACAGGAAAACCTCCTGAAATAATAGGGGCACTATTTCCTTGCGGCATAAATACCATTATCAGTTGCCATAAGCCTGCAAAAGCATATGTAACAGGGATTAATAAATTAACTTTAAAGCGTAATGCTAATGAAGTGACGGTTAAAGTTATGATTAAACTTACCAATGAAACGACATTAGGTAGAGAAAAATTTATGACCTCTTGATTGAATAAATAGTTGGCAGTATTCAAAGTATGAATAATTATTGCTAAGCACCCTAAGGTTAAGACTGAAACAATGTGTGGGCCTTTCGGGTGAAACAATCGAAAAACTACTGCAAAGGTTGCCAAAAAATAGCAAATAAAAGCAGCTAAAGCGCCAAAATGAGAAAACTCCACCGATCACTCCGTTAATAAAAATTCATTACATAGTTGTTATATCAAATTCTTCAAAGAGATCACTTGATATAAAGTAAATTTATTCGATCTTATCAGAATAAAAAAGCTAAAGTGACTTTTGATTAAAAAATTATAATATTTTGTTTCTTAAAGGTTTCAACGCTAAAAATGCAATTAGCCCTGAACAAGTTAAACCAAACCAATATGGTAGCATTTCATGACTGTGTTGCATTTGCTGACCAATATTAATAGAAAAATAATTAATCCCCCAATCAAGTAACAATCCAAACCCGATAGCACAACTTCCAATTCCTAATAAATAACGTACTAATACGCTGCTACCCATTTCACTTTTAATAACACCTAACGTAGAAATGTTTGTTGCTGGACCGGCCATCATAAATACCAATGCGGTTCCTGGTGATATACCAGCCAAAATAAAACCTGCGGCAATAGGCGTTGAAGCGGTAGCACATATATACATTGGAATAGATATCGCAATCATCAATAACATTGCAGGTAACCCACTGCCATAACTTAACAAAAAGGAAGTTGGCACAAATGTTTTTATTAATGTGGCAAAAATCAAACCGATTAAAAGCCAAATAATCAAATCATCAATTAGTTGTGTTGCAGAATATCTAAGGCCTGCTAATGTCTTTTCTAAAACAGTAGCAGGTTTTGTTTCTTGAGTTTTACTGCAACATGACGACTTTTCTTTTTTAACTTCTACTGTTTTAGCATGACAACAAGATGTTTCTTTTGTTTCAGGTTTTGTGGAAACCTTAGCTGTTGTCACTAAAATGCCTGTTACAATGGCAGAAACTACGGCGGTGATAGGGCGAAAAATAGCAAAAACAGGCCCTAGTAATGCATAAGAAACTGAAATGGAATCTACTCCCGTTTCAGGTGTTGCGACTAAAAACGAAGCGGTTGCTGGTGCAGATGCTCCACTTCGTCGTAACTCAGTGGCTACAGGTATTACACCACAAGAGCATAATGGTAACGGAGCACCAATCAACGCAGCTTTTATAATCGCTAATTTACCATCTCCTAAATGATGACTTAGAATTTGCGTTGGTACCCATGATTTCATTAGACCTGCAATGATTAATCCTAATAATAACCATGGGCTTGCTTCGCTACTTAAAAAAAGAAAATTAGCGACAAGCTCCTTAAGCAATAGTGTTGTGTTTTCCAATGACTATCTCAATTGTGCACTTTAACTTGAGCTTACCATATTTTTTATAATGAAATCGTTTGATAGAGTTAAAAGCGAAAAACTTCATCTTATATATTGAAAAATAAATATTACAAGCCATATCAATTAGAATATTTTATACTTTCGCTTATTATTCCTACGCGTATAATAACGCGTTATTTTCCTATTTAGCCGATGACTCGAGTATTGCATGTTTGAAAATCTTTCTGATCGTTTAACTAAAACGCTAAAAAATATAAGTGGCCGTGGCCGATTAACTGAAGACAATATCAAAGACACTTTGCGTGAAGTACGTATGGCATTACTTGAAGCGGATGTTGCATTACCCGTCATTCGAGAGTTTATTGCTAAAGTTAAAGAAAGTGCAGTAGGAACTGATGTCTCTAAAAGCCTGACACCAGGACAAGTTTTTGTAAAAATCGTACAAAAAGAACTTGAATCTGCAATGGGGGAAGTTAATGAAGCCCTTGATTTAAAAGCGACACCACCAGCGGTTGTATTAATGGCCGGTTTACAAGGGGCGGGTAAAACGACCTCTGTTGCTAAGCTTTCAAAATATTTAAAAGAAAGAGAAAAGAAAAAAGTATTAGTGGTCAGTGCTGATGTCTATCGCCCAGCGGCGATTAAGCAATTAGAAACATTAGCAAATGAAATTGATGTTGGCTTTTTTCCAAGTGACATTAAACAAAAGCCAATTGATATTGCTAATGCTGCAATTGATCATGCGAAGAAAAATTTCTTTGATGTCTTAATTGTTGATACCGCTGGTCGTTTACATGTTGATGAAAGCATGATGGACGAAATTAAAGATCTTCATAAAGCAATTAATCCAATTGAAACGTTATTTACTGTAGATGCGATGACGGGGCAAGATGCAGCGAATACAGCTAAAGCATTTAATGACGCATTACCGCTAACTGGTGTGATTTTAACCAAAACTGATGGTGATGCGCGTGGTGGTGCTGCGCTTTCTATTCGTCATATCACAGGAAAACCTATCAAATTCATGGGGGTTGGTGAAAAAATAGAAGCACTTGAGCCTTTTCATCCAGATCGTATAGCATCACGAATCCTTGGAATGGGTGATGTATTATCGCTTATTGAAGAAGTAGAACAAAAAGTAGATCGTAAAAAAGCTGAACAATTAGCTAAGAAAGTAAAATCAGGAAAAGGCTTTAGCTTAGAAGATTTCCGTGACCAACTTGTACAAATGAAAAGTATGGGCGGAATGATGGGCATGATGGATAAATTGCCAGGCATGGGAAACATGGCGGATAAAGTTAAAGACCAGATGGATGATAAAATGACGGTTAGAATGGAAGCTATTATCAATTCAATGACTCCTGGTGAGCGTGAACGTCCTGATATCATTAAAGGTTCTCGTAAACGCAGAATAGCTGCAGGCTCAGGGACACAAATCCAAGATGTAAATAAGTTATTAAAACAATTTACGCAAATGCAGAAAATGATGAAAAAAATGTCAGGTAAGGGCGGCATGAAAAAAATGATGCGTTCAATGCAAGGAATGATGCCTCCTGGTGGTATGGGTGGAATGGGCGGTGGCGGTGGAATGTTTGGCCGATAGCTTTTAATAAAAATATATTTCTAATGAAAGCCAGGTAATTTATTTACTTGGCTTTTTGCTTTAAACCCTAGATAAAGCCCTGAAGATAGTGTTAGTGTATTTTTAAATAAATTAGATATTTGTTCAATTATTCAGTTGCTGGGGTTGGAACGTTAAAAAAATTAATTAAACCATGTTTATTTATCTTTTCGGTGAATTTATTTCTGTCAGGTTGTACTTCTACAGAGTTTGGTACTCCAGAAAATAAAATATCCACACCTTTAACATCCCTTTATAGTTACCAAATCATGGATAGTGCATCTCAAACAGCGCTCTCCTTAAATGAAACTGTTTCATCTTTAGAAGATAAAAATGTTATTTTTGTCGGTGAATTTCACTCACATCAAGGTGCTCATTTATTACAGTTACAATTACTCGAAGCATTGTATAAACAAAATCCTAAACTTATTTTATCAATGGAACAGTTTACACGTGATGCTCAACCTATATTAGATAAATACCTCAGTGGAGAATATGGTGAAGCAACTCTTATTGATGAAGGAAATGCTTGGGATCATTATAAAGGCTCTTATCGAGCTGTTGTTGAATTTGCTCGAAAACATGATATTCCGGTTATTGCTGCTAATTCACCTGCGATGCATGTTCGCTGTGTTGGTCAAAAAGGAATGGAAGTATTAGCCAGCCTACCAAAAAATCAAATACCTTGGTCAGCAAGAACACTTGATTTTAATAATGAAGCTTATAAGAATAAATTTCTTTCTTTTATTAAAAAATCAGGCCGAAGCCATGGACAAAATCCAGAAGAACAAAAACGCCGCCAAATGAATACTTATGCTGCTCAATTGTTACGAGATACAACAATGGCAGAATCTGTTCTTTTGGCGATGGAAAAATATCCAAGATCTCAAGTGGTCCACCTTAATGGTTCATTTCATAGTGATAATCACTTAGGCACGGTCACTGTTTTGGAAAATATGAACTCAAACCTAAAAACAACGGTATTCAGTCCTGTGACAGTTAAAGATGATAAAAACCCTAGTGTAAACATAAAAGAATATGCTCAAGGTGATTTTATTTATTTGTTACAAGCTATGCCTGAGCGTTACGTGAATAAAAGTAAGCGCAATGCCTCTATTCGAAAATTAATCGGCAAAAGAATGCAAGAGAAGTGTGAGTTATAGTATTAATCTATTGCTTAAATCACCTTATTAAAAGTTATTGATTAAAAAGGGTTATGTTGCCCTTTTTAAATATCCGGCTTTCCTTAATGTTGTTATTTATCTGATTACTACAACAACAGCTTGCAATTTGAGCTAAAAAGCGTAGAATACGCGAGCTTTTCTGTCACCTCGGTTTCAGGAAATGTCTGGAAAATTCGTTTTAACACTTAAATATATAGAGGACGATATGGTTACCATTCGTTTAGCTCGTGGCGGCGCTAAAAAGCGTCCATTCTATCAGGTTGTTGTTGCAGATAGCCGTAATTCTCGCGATGGTCGTTTCATCGAAAGAATTGGTTTTTTCAACCCTACAGCGCAAGGTCAAGCGGAAAAATTACGCTTAGACATTGACCGTATCAACCATTGGGTTGGTCAGGGTGCAACTGTTTCTGATCGTGTGGCCAAGTTAGTTAAAGACGCTCAAGCAGCAGCTTAATTAATCTGGTAGGTTTAGGAGTTATCGTGGAAGAAGTAAAAGAAATTATCCTTGGTAAAATAGGCGCAGTCTATGGCATTAAAGGTTGGTTAAAAATACATTCATTCACTGATGAACCCGAAGCCATACTTGACTATTTTCCTTGGTCATTAAAATTAGGAAATAAAACACAATCAGTAGAGATTACTGATTGGCGCAGGCATAACAACGGACTCATTGTTAAAGTTGACGGAATAGATGATCGTGATGAAGCGCAAGCTTTTGTCAGTTCAGAAATTTTAACGACCGAAGACGCTTTACCTGAATTACCTGAAGGTGATTTTTATTGGCGAGATTTGATGGGAATGAATGTTGTGACTACCAATGGTTATAACCTTGGAGAGGTTTCTGACATGTTAGAAACAGGCGCTAATGATGTACTGGTTGTAAAAGCTAACCGTAATGATGGATTTGGAAAAAAAGAGCGATTAATCCCGTATCTTATGGACCAAGTAGTTAAATCGGTAAGCGCTGAAAATAAACAAATTTGTGTTGACTGGGACCCAGGTTTCTAACTTGAGTGACGGCGTTAAAAATAATCTTAGAGATAAGAAAATGTGGGTAGGGGTGATAAGCCTTTTTCCTGAAATGTTTGACGCAATAACTGAGTATGGGGTGACAGGCCGAGCGATCCGTAACGGGTTGATTGAATTTCATAAATGGAATCCAAGAGACTTTACACATGATCGACATAGAACCGTTGATGACCGTCCTTATGGCGGAGGTCCGGGAATGTTGATGATGGTTCAACCGCTACGAGATGCCATTCAAGCCGCACGTGTTGCAGCTGATGGTAATGCAAAGGTCATATATTTATCACCTCAGGGACGTAAATTGGACCAAGCTGGTGTACGCGAATTAGCACAGCATGACCGACTGATATTTATAGCAGGACGTTATGAAGGCATAGATGAGAGATTAATCGAGTCGGATATCGACGAAGAATGGTCTGTCGGAGATTATGTTTTAAGCGGTGGAGAACTCCCTGCTATGAACGTAATTGATGCCGTAGCACGCTTTGTGCCGGGTGTATTAGGACATAATCAATCTGCTGAGCAAGATTCTTTCTCAGATGGGTTGTTAGATTGCCCTCACTATACAAGGCCAGAAATTTTTGATGATGGAACCGAACAGGGGAAATCAGTACCAAAAGTGCTATTAAGTGGTAATCACGAACATATAAAGCAATGGCGAGAATTTAAGTCATTAGAAAGAACATGGACTAGAAGGCCAGAACTTTTAACTGACCTAGCTCTGACAGCAGAACAAGTTAAAATGCTTAAGACTATCAAAAATAGTAATAAGTAATACTGTTGATGACTGTGAACTCTAGGAAGAAGGTATTATGAGTAAAATTATTGATATGCTCGAACAAGAGCAAATGAAAACTGACTTACCAGATTTCGCACCAGGCGATACTGTTGTAGTTCAAGTTAAAGTTACAGAAGGTGATAAAACACGTCTTCAAGCATATGAAGGTGTAATTATCGCTGTTAAAAACCGCGGCATCAATTCTGCGTTCACTGTTCGTAAAATTTCGAGCGGTGTTGGTGTAGAACGTGTATTCCAGACACATAGCCCAATCGTTGACTCAATTGAAGTCAAACGTCGCGGTGATGTTCGTCAAGCTAAGCTTTATTATCTTCGTGAGCGTTCAGGTCGTTCTGCACGTATCAAAGAGAAATTGGCAAAAAGATAATCTCTTTTTAACCAAGTTTGATGATAAAAAAAGCCTGAATATGAAAATATTCAGGCTTTTTGTTTACTTAAATTTTAACCTAAAAAGTTACAGTTATTATTAGTTAAAACTTAATAGCAATCTTAACTGAATCGTCAACAGCACTGTCACTTATATAACCTATTAGGTTGGGATTTTGACTGACCAATTTAATTACTTCTGCTTCAGTGTCTACTTTTCTTGGAGCTTGACCTTTGCCTGTAAAAATTAACTTTGACCAATAAGCTTTTAATTGACTTTCAGACTTACCAATTACGGTACTCAAAAACTGAGTTCTTGCTTCTCCTTTAGTTAAATCAACAGGTATTACTTGGCTACCATCGAGAAATTTTTTGCTTTTTCCTAAAAATATTTTCTTAACTGTTTTTTTGTTCAAAGCATTTACGTTGCTAGGATGTACAATCACAGTGATTGCTTGTACATTCAATGCGATTAAGCTTATTGCTAAGAGTAAAATTGAATTAACATATCTCATCACTTTCTCCTAAAAGACTAAGTCTATGCCAGCAGACATTATTTGGTAATCACCTATATCGCTGATTTGGTTTTCACCTGTAAAATAATCCACTTTTAAAGCAGCGCTTGGGTGAAAATCATATCTGAGAGATATGCCATAACCATCCCATTCACTAGCCGCTAATACTCCTTGGAGACCTTTTCCTGTTGCTTGTAATACAGGATGGTTTATTCCATTAAGAAAACCATAATCTTCTGGCTGCTTAGATTCTTCCGCATGAATGGTGATTACATAACTATCAAATCGCTTTCCTAGAGCCAAATACCAATTTTCATTTGGAGCATCCACAGAGTCTTGAACACCATAATTTGTATATTCGAAATCAAGAATCCAGTCATCACGGTCGATGCCAAAACCAGCAAACCAATATAAACCGTCTTTTTCATGCCAAATAACATTTTCAGTAAATTTAGTTACATCACTTTGAGTTGCACCTAAACTCAGTGCCGCTTGAACACCTGGTTGTATGGCTGGAATATAAGAATTAGCGTCGAGAGAATCAGCTACCATTTCAGTGACAAATGCACCGGCAAATACCTTCCACCAATCACCAGAGAATGTCGCGTTAAAAGACAAAATATCTTTTAAGCCTAAATCGACATTGCCAATACTGTTTAAAGTAATATCCCCATCCCAGCTACCGTACAACCATTTCGTGTCTAATGTGTAATCACCATCAGCAATATCGAATTGACTGTTTAACGATATACCTTCCATAGTGGCAAAATCAAAACCAGTATAAACGGCCATCGGTAATCTTGAAAAATTATGAGCGTAACCTACTTTTTCGTATTCAGATTGATGGAATAATGGGTTTGCTAATTTACCAATATTTATCGTGTGATTGTCAGCAACTTGATAACTAATATAAGCCCATCTTGCTTCTACATCAAAGTCATTCCAACCATCAGCATAAAGCTGTATAGTCGCTGTAAGACCCTCAGTTAAATCAGCTCTAGCTTGAATGGCAAATAACGATTCATCTTTAAAAGTAATCTCACCTTCTTTAAAACCAAAAGGTGCTGAACCTCCATCAGAATTAACTTGGGTCGCCCTTATTGATGCAAACCCATTGAGAGTAATATCCGCAAAGCTTTGCGGAATATAGAGTAGTGATAACCCTATGGTGCATATTTGCAGCTTTTTCATATACTAATCTCCCTAGATGTTGATATGTTGTTTAATGATATAAATATCTGATTGTTATGAACCTTATAAATATTTCTTTAATACATCTAAACTTTAAACCCTTTAGCTATAACGCCTAATTCATTGGCTAAGTGAGCTAACTCCCCACTTACCCCTGCTAATTCTTCTGAAGCTGTATGAGTTTGCTCTGTGCTGTGGCTTATCTCATCAACATGAGAAACTATTTGTGCGGCAGACTCCGACTGTGCTTCTGTTGAGTTTGCTATATCTTCTGTCATAGTATTGATTTGAGCGACAGAAGTAGTTATTTCATCTAAAGATTTACCTGCTTGACTTACCTGTTCAACACTATTGTCTGCTAATTCTTTCCCGCTGCTCATTGCATCGACAGCTTCTTTAGCAGCTGCTTGAAGTTTTTCTATTGTCGTTTGGATTTCAATAGTTGATTCTTGAGTTCGAGAAGCAAGTGTTCGAACTTCATCTGCAACAACGGCAAAACCTCGACCTTGTTCGCCAGCGCGAGCTGCTTCAATTGCCGCATTAAGTGCTAAAAGATTAGTTTGATCTGCTATGCCTCGTATAACATCTAAAACAGCTCCTACTTGGTTAGCATCATTATCAAGCTGATCAATTACATCTGAAGACCGTTCAACCGTTTGTGCGAGTTGATGAATTGTACTTACGGTTGTTGAAACAACTTCAGCACCTTGCGTAGATACTTGTGAAGTTTGAGTAGCAGCAACAGCTGCTTGTGCTGCATTATCAGCAACGTTCCGAACACTGCCATTTAAGTTTTCAACGGCATCTTTAGTACTCTGAGCCCCTTGTTGTTGAACCATAGTAATACTATTGGTCTCTTCTGCTGTAGAGCTCACTGTCGATGCCATATCAGAAAGAGGTAGGGCAATATCCACAACCTGTTTAATAGTAATCTGTAATTTCTCAATAAAACGGTTAAAACATAGTACAAGTTCACCAACTTCATCTTGGTTTTTAGCTTCTAGTCTGACTGTTAGGTCACCTTCGCCATCAGCTAAATCACTTAATGAAGCTACAACATTTGATAACGATGACTTAATCCCTGAAATAATTGGAACCGCAGTTCCAAATAATAATGCTATTGTGATAAAACCCATTATAAAACCAGTAGTAACCAGACTTTCAGCTGAATCATTTGCTTGTTTTATGCTATTTTCGAAAGCAGTTACATTTCTTTTGTTAAAACTCTCTACTGTACTGGTTACCTTTTCGAATGATTGGTTCATAGCTTTACCCTTTTCAGGTAACTTGGAAAAATCTATAGTTTCATTGATCATGCCCAATGAGAGATCTCTTGCTTGCTTAAAATAGGTGTTAAATTGTTTTTGAATTTGTTGTTTGTCAGACGAAAACTTTGGATGGCTTTTACCAATATTATTGATAAGCGCTAAGATTTGTTTAGCTAGTTCATCAGCATCTTCAATGGCTTCTTCTTCACCAGTGGTAACTGCGCTATTAAGCATCTCAGAAACTCTAACAATAGATACTGATACTTCTTTTGAATATTGAACGACAGGAAATTGCACATCTCTGGCTTCAGATAGAATCTGAACATTATTGTTAGCAGTGACGGTAGATAATGTTAAATATACAACAAAACTAATTGTTCCAATGATTGGTATCAAATAGATTTTTTTTGATATCGATAATTGATTGAGTATATTCATAAAATTTTCTCTAATATCATTTGTAGACTCTTACTATCAAATGTAGGTCAAAATTCAAAATACTGTTAAATTTTGTTTGAATTTTTATAGGTACGACCTTAAACAGCTACCTAACAGCCTTGAAGTCATTTTATAAATTGCGATAAATAGTGCCAATAGGTAGAAATTTCTACAAACAAATGACAGCGTTGTCATTTGTGTTGTTCAATGTTAATGTAAACAAGACATATTCATCATGTCCATGTTCAGTATTTTGCTGATATTCGACTTTAGTTGAGTAGGCGAAGTAATTAAGTTGCTATATGATGTTGTCACAATCAAAAATTCAGATAATTTAAATGACACGAATAACATATTCGAGTTGTTGAAAAAGTATAATTAAAAAATATCTCAAGTTATTAATGAAGGATTAAACATGCAAGAACTTAAAAGCTGCTACCCAATATTAGAGCAAGCCAAGGCGCATACTCATATTGACACGGCAACCTATGATGCGATGTATAAACAATCAATTGAACAGCCTGATGTGTTTTGGGCTGAACAAGCTGATAAATTTTTAGACTGGTACCAGCCTTGGGATAGTGTTTCGGAAGTAGACCTAAAAACTGCTGATATAAAATGGTTTGCTGGCGGTAAACTAAATGTAAGTTTCAACTGTATTGATCGACATTTAGCGACGAAAGCAAATGATACTGCAATTATTTGGGAAGGTGATGATCCGAGTGAAGATCAAAAAGTTACTTATCAAGAATTACATGATCATGTTTGTCGTTTTGCAAACTTGTTAAAAGAACGTGGCGTTAAAAAAGGTGATCGAGTATGTATTTATATGCCAATGATTCCTGAAGTTGGCTATGCAATGTTAGCTTGTGCACGTATTGGTGCGGTTCACTCTGTCGTATTTGGCGGTTTTTCTACTGAAGCTATTCGTTCACGTATTGTCGATGCAGATTGTAAAGTCGTGATAACTTCTGATGAAAGTTTACGTGGCGGTCGAGTAATCCCATTAAAAACGAATGTTGATGAGGCAGTTGCCGATTGTCCAAATGTTCATACAGTTATTGTTATTGAGCGCACGGGTGGCGATGTTGCTTGGAACGATAAAATCGATATTAAATATCAAGAATCAGTTGCTAAACAAGAAGCCGTATGTGAACCAGAAGTGATGGATGCTGAAGATCCATTATTTATTCTTTACACCTCAGGTTCAACAGGTACTCCAAAAGGTGTTGTTCATACCTGTGGCGGTTATATTGTGTATGCAGCAATGACCCATAAATATGTATTCGACTATAAAGAAGGCGAAATATATTGGTGTACTGCTGATGCTGGCTGGATTACTGGTCATTCTTATAT
>JAGSHH010000007.1 GCA_023954655.1 Colwelliaceae bacterium | reverse complement strand
CATACTTAGCCGTTTGCCACAAAGTCATGAAGGTGTACTTATTTCTCAATCCTATGGAATGTGGCTTGCAAAAAATAAAGCTAGTTTTAACCAAAGACCCTTGCCATTAGCTTTATTCGAACCTAATTGTATATTTCATAGTACTGTTATTGATGGATTAGAAAAAGGTCAAATTGATTACAATTTGTTGTGTGATGCGAGTCAAACTCAATTGTTAATTTCATTAGTTCGCCATGAAAACCTTGTGACCGTTGTTCCTGCTGCGTCAGTGCCTCATGACTTGATTGGATTGAGATCTATAGATTGTCTACCTGACTTACCGATAGCAGAAGTGATCATTTGTTTAAGTGCAGGGAAACAATCAATACTGGGCTTGTCTTTAAATACAATTGCAACTCAGATGAAATAGAATAAATATTCTTAAAAATTAACTTTCTATTGTACAAATTTCAACCTCGCTTTGCGGTAAGTTGCTCTATTTAAGCGATAAACTAACAATATAAAGTATACACTGTTAAATTTTAGTTAATATTTTGTATTTTTTTTGTTTTCAGTGTTTGTGTTTCCTTTTTAATTCTTATGTTTTTTATCTTTTTTTTGAATATAAAATTAACTTTTTAGTTGTTTTTGTTATGTGACATTTAAAGGTAATACGAAGTTTTTCGGATTGTAATAATAATTCAATAAAGCTAGAGAATATAGTTTATCTGGCTTGCTTGGAACCTTAAGTGAATATTCAACTTCTTTAGTATTTCGTAAGCTTGAAATATTCTTAGTAAACTTTCGAGTAGGGGCTCATTTTTTAGTTGATTCACCCCTTGTAAAGAATATCTTACTGTTTTATAACTTATTCAGCTTAGATCTGCATTAAAGGATTTATCTAAGCAATAATAAAAATTAATAATTATACCTATACATCTAGGAAGGAAATAAAATGTCTATTAAATTTCGTGCTGGCACGTTAGCTCTATCTGTGGGTCTAGCGTTAGGTACTGCCCCCTCATTTGCTGAAGAAAATCAAGGCGCTGAACAAGAAGTTGAACGTATTGCTGTTGTTGGCTCGCGTGCGGCTCCTCGTTCTGTTGCCGAATCACCGGTACCTGTTGATATTGTTGGTGGTGATGAATTAGGAAGAAGTGCTTCAAGTGATATGCTTGAAATGCTTCAAGGTGCTGTTCCATCATTTAGTGCTCGTCAACAACCAATCAGTGATGCTGCTACATTAATACGCCCAGTTAACTTACGTGGCTTGTCTTCAGACAGTACGCTTATATTATTAAATGGTAAGCGTCGTCATCGTGCATCAGTTATTGCTTTCCAAGGTGGCGGTGTAAATGATGGTGCTCAAGGCCCTGACATCTCAGTTATTCCAAGTGTTGCTTTAAAGCAAGTTGAAGTATTACGTGATGGTGCTGCAGCACAATATGGTTCTGATGCAATTGCGGGTGTAATGAACTTTGTTTTAAAAGATGATTCAGACGGTGGTTCGTTGTCAGTTAAACATGGTGAATACTATGAAGGCGACGGTACAAGTACAATAGTTGATGGTAATATTGGTTTACCTTTTACTAAAGATGGTTTTGTTAACTTAAGTTTTCAGTTGAAGAATGCTGATGCGACTAGCCGAAGTGTTCAACGTCCAGATGCTGCTGCACTTCAAGCGGCAGGAAATAATAATGTACCGGACCCAGCAATGATTTGGGGTAGCCCTGAAATCAAAGATGACATTACATTATTTGCTAATGTTGGTCTTGATTTAGGTGATGATAAAGAATTCTACATGTTTGGTAACTATTCTGAACGTGATGCAGAAGGTGGTTTCTATTATCGTAACCCACACAATCGTAGTAACGTTTTCTCTAATGATGGTGGCGATACTCTTTTAGTTGGTGATGTTGCTCAATCTATGGGTGCTGAACGTACTTGTGGAGTTGTTTCTGCTGATGTACCTAACGTATTAGCTACTGATGACTACCAAGCAATGGTTGCTGATCCTAATTGTTTCTCAATGAACCAAATAATGCCAGGTGGTTACACACCTCGATTTGGCGGTAATATTACAGATACCTCATTAGCTATTGGTACTAAAGGTGAAGCAAAATCAGGTTTCTTAGAAGGTTGGTTTTACGACTTAAGCGGTACTGTAGGTCGTAGCGCTTCAACATTTATCTTAAAGAACACTTTAAACCCTTCATTAGGTTTAGATACTCCTGTTGATTTTAAAACTGGTGGTTATACTCAACTAGAAAAAAGCTTTAACTTTGATATAGTTAAAGAGTTTGAAGGTGGTTTTGATGAGCCGGTTAATGTTGCGCTTGGTACCGAATGGCGTGAAGAAAGCTTTGAGATAACTGCTGGTGAAGAATCTTCATGGAAAGCGGGTCCTTATGCCGCTCAAGGTTTTAACATTGGCTCACACGGATTTAAAGGGTTTGGTCCTGAAGCACAAGGTATTAATACTCGTCGTAGCTTTGCATTATATGCTGATATAGAAGCGCAAGTTACTGAAGCGTTGTTATTAGGTAGTGCATTACGTTACGAAGACTTTACCTCGTTTGGTAGTACGTTAAATTATAAGTTGACTGCTCAATTAGTTGTATCTGATGAAGTTTCATTACGTGCATCTCATAGTACTGGTTTCCGTGCTCCAACTGTTGGTCAAGCAAATGTAGTAAATACGGCTACTTCTTTGGTTGATGGTGAGTTAATTCAAAGTTTCACTGCTCCACCAACAAACCCTCTTGCTGCATTTTATGGTGGTAAAGAGTTAGATCCTGAAGAGTCAGTAAGTTATGCACTTGGTTTGGTTTATACCAATGGTGATTTCTTTATGACTGCGGATTACTATAATATTGAAGTGACTGATCGTATAGCTCAATCTAGTCAAATTAATGTTGAACCTGATGATTACGCTGCATTAGAAGCTGCAGGAGTTACTAATCCAGAATTAATTTCTGCGGTTACTTATTTTGCAAATGATTTTGATACAACTACTCAAGGTGTTGATGTTGTAGCAAATTATTCAATGGATTTATTTGATGGTGATACGCAATTTAGTTTAGCGTATAACTGGACAGATACTAAAGTTGATTCATTTAATCCTGCAACAACTAATCTAGGTAAAGTCGAACGTTTAGAAGATGGTATTCCGGGTCATCGTGGCACCTTAACCATGGCTCAATCATGGGAAGATGTGAGCATGTTCATACGTGCTAACTACTTCGGCGAATATTATGCAACACACGCAGATGATACTTCATCTGATGGATCAGAAACAGCTAGTTCAGCATTCACTTTTGATGCTGAAGTAAGTTATTTCTACAATGATTCATTAACATTCTCTGCTGGTGCAATGAATATTTTTGACCAAGAAGCTGAGAAAGTCCCAGAAGGTAGCTCATGGAGTGGTGCTATTTACTACGAAAGTGGTCCATTTGATTATAGTGGTGGTTACTACTACGTGAAAGCAACTTATAGCTTTTAATAAATAGTTAAAGAGATAACACAAATTAAAAACCACGCTATAGCGTGGTTTTTTTATGTTTTGTATAAGTGTTGTGAGATGGAGGTTAATGCTTAAGCTCTATGCTTAATTTTTCTATAGCCTCTAATTTTTCATTGTTTATTGCTGTTTTTATTTCAATGCCTTTTAAACCTTGTTCAACAAAGGATTGTGCTTGTACTTTACTTGCTTGGATATATAATTTTTTCAGATATTTTGCTTGTGGATAATCAATATTTTCAAAGCCCATTCTACCTTTTGCATCTGCTTCACAAGCAATTAAAAAGTCTTCAAATTCATCAGGTTTTCGCCAAACATCAAGATTATTAAATAATGTCAGTATTGTTTGAGGTTTTAACTCTAAAGCTCGATGACAATGCAAATGAAACTGACAAACTTTTAATGCTAATGATTTGATTTGATTTGGTACTTTTAATGTATTACAAATTTTTTCTACTAAAGGTAATCCAGACTTTTCATGACCGTAATGCTTAGGGAGCGTTTCTTTGGGCGATAATGTTTTCCCCAAGTCATGGCATAATGCCGCGAAACGAATACTTATTTTTGAAGATAATTTAACGCTCTGTTGCAAGACCATCATAGTATGGACTCCTGAGCACACTTCAGGGTGGTGCAGTGCTGGGTTCGGAATATTCCATAATGCATTTAGTTCCGGCCATATTTTTTCTAAAGCATGACATTCTCTAAGTGTTTGAAAAAAAACTTCTGGGTGCTTTTCTTCTAAGCTACGTGACATTTCTTGCCAAATTCGTTCACCTGAAAGCGTTGCTAGTTCGCCACTATTACTAATTTTTTGCATGATCAATAATGTTTCATCAGCAATAGTAAAATTATACTCATGAAATCTTGCTGCAAATCTTGCTACTCTTAATACACGAAGAGGATCTTCAATAAACGCATCTGAAACATGGCGTAATACTCTATTATTTAAGTCATTTTGGCCATTATATGGATCGATGATTTTTCCTGAATCATCCATCGCCATAGCGTTTATCGTAAGGTCTCTACGTATTAAGTCTTCTTCTAAGCTAACACTAGGATCTGCATTGCAAATAAAGCCAGTATAGCCTTCACCTTGTTTTCGTTCTGTTCGTGCTAATGCATATTCTTCTTTTGTTTCAGGGTGGAGAAAGACTGGAAAATCTTTTCCTACTTGTGAGAAACCTAAAGAAAGCATTTCTTTTGGCGTTGATTCAATGACAACCCAGTCACGATCATAAACATCACGGTTAAGTAACTTGTCACGCACTGCGCCACCAACTAAATAGTGTTTAAGTGACTGGATTGCTTTTAAATTGGACATTATTGTTAGCTATTCTTGGTTTATGAGAATAAAAGTTAAGAGAAGTCTATCATAGTAACATTTGGTTTTTGACATCTGTAATACGACAAGGTACTTTCTTGGGGGTATTTTTTTATTATTTTGAAGGTTTATGTACACAGCTTATTTTGGCCTAAGTGAAGCACCGTTTACTATTGCACCTGATCCTGCTTATCTTTTTATGAGTGATCGTCATCGTGAAGCATTAGCACATTTAAGTTATGGCTTAGGTGGTTCTAGTTTTGAGAGTAGCGGAGGCTTTGTATTATTAACGGGAGAAGTGGGCACGGGTAAAACAACAATCAGTCGTACGGTAATGGAAAAGCTTCCTGAAAATACTCAAGCCTCTTTTATTTTAAATCCAACATTATCTTGTGAGGAATTACTTGCCTGTATTTGTGATAATTTAAAAATACGTTATAAAAAAACAGGAGCCACACTTAAATATCTGACAGATAAAATACAAAACAAATTATTAAAAAATCATAATGACAATATTAATACTTTATTAATTATTGATGAAGCTCAGCATTTAAAGCCTGAAGTATTAGAACAGTTAAGATTATTGACTAATTTAGAAACTAATACCAAAAAATTATTGCAAGTTATTTTGATTGGCCAACCTGAGCTGCAACAATTATTACAGCGTAGAGATCTACGGCAATTAGCACAGCGAATTACAGCTCGTTATCATTTATTACCTTTAACAAAACTAGAACTTACACAGTATATTCAACATCGTTTATCTGTTGCTCAATGTACCCGCCAAATATTTAATAAAGCGGCCATATCTGCCCTTCATAAAATATCGAAAGGTATTCCTCGGGTTGTAAATTTACTTTGTGATCGTGCATTGATTATCGCTTATGGAAAAAACGATACCGTTATTGGTAAAAAAATTATCCATCAAGCAGCCATTGAAGCTTTAGGTGAGCAGGAAGTTAATGATAACTTCTGGCAACAAGCTCCTTTCAAGTTTGCTTTTGTCAGTATTTTAATTTCTCTAGGTATTTTTGCGGGTTATCATTTTGGCTTTGAAAATAAAATACCAGTCAATAGCCATGCTGAAAATCCAGTAGGAACAACTAAACCTAATGTTATAGAAGATGAAAAACCATCACTCACTCAACCAATTGAAGGTGAAAAGCAATCAGATTTAACAAAAGCTAATCCAGACGTTTCAAATAAGAATTTAATAAATAAAGCTTTAATGATAAAAGATAAGGAAGAAGATCAAAAACCCAGGGTTTTAGGGTATCAGCCAGAGAAAGTGATATCTGCTTTAGAAAACAAATCATTAGATGATGACACTATTGAAATAGTTGCAGAACCTGGAGTTTCTGAAGATTTACTAACTAGATTTAAGGAGGCAGTAAACGAAACCAAATTAAATAATAGTGATTTATCTAACACTGATGATATTGATAACGACAAAAGCAGTGAAGAAGTACAGACATATATGGCAATTCATCAAATGCCTGTGGAGATACAAAACACAATTCCTACACTGCAATTTGAGATGCATATATACGCAACTGAAGGGCAAGGTTGGGTGCGGGTGAATGGTGAAGACCGACGAGAAGGAGAACAAATAGCTAACGGCGTTGTTTTAACTCAAATACTCCCTCAGAAAGTATTACTGACTTATCAACAAAAACAATTCACTATGCCTGCATTATCAAGTTGGTAATTGAAATATTAAAAAAAACGGCTGATGTCAAAAACTTAATCAATAAATGCAGCTTTAAAAAAACCTAGCAGATTAATATTAAATTCTTCTGGTTTGATACAGCAATCGATTTGATCTTTGTATTTGGACTCACTTAAGTTTATTTCTTTGATCGGAATTGCTTGATTCATTCTGGTATTATAAAAAACACGAACATATGGGTGAAGAGGTTTTTTCTTATTAAGCTTACTAATTAAACCTAACTTCCCACTATTTAATTTAACTAAAGTACCTACAGGGTAAACACCTAAACATTGAATAAATTTTTCTACTAACTCTTCATCATATAATGCTGGTGATTCAGAGATTAATGCTTTAAATGCATTGATTGGGTGGACACTTTTTTTGTATGGACGTTCACAAGTCATTGCATCGTAGCTATCAATTATTGCAATCATTCGACCATAAATGGATATTTCTTTACCTTTTAGCTGTTTAGGGTAGCCAGTTCCATCAAGTCTTTCATGGTGTTCCTTCACCATTTGTATTGCGATATGAGAAATACTAGGAGTCTCTTCTAACAGCTTTAACCCCAAAGCTACATGACTATGCATTATCTTATGTTCTTTCTGTGTTAATGCCGTTCTTTTATTTAAAATTTCTTTCGGGATCAATACCTTTCCAATGTCATGTAAGAAAGCGCCTAAAGTTAATTCTTGAATGATGCGTTTATCGAAGCCAAGGTGTTTTGCAAAAACAGAGGTTAAAATTGAAACATTCAAGGAATGCTCGATAAGGTATGAGTCTTTAGTTTGTAATCGAGACATGCAGGTAAGCGCATCTTGGTTTCTAAATATAGAGTCAACCATTGAATCTGTGGTGCTTTGAATATCATCAGCAGGTAATGATTTTTCTTGTTTTATTTGTTCAAGTATTTTGCTTTGTAGAGATTTAGCATTTTTATATAATTTGCCTGCTTTTTTTAATTCTCCATCAAGAGATATTGTAGATACTCTATTTGGAGAGGCTTTAATTATAGCTTTAGTCGACTTAATTTCAGAGAACACTTTGTCTAAATTTACGGCTTGTTTTTGCCTATTGGGTACTATTACTAAAGTGGTAATATTAGCTTTACGTAATTGTGTGATACTTTCTTGGCAGGAAATGTAACCTTCTGATTTAATAGTGTTATTCTCGGCATCAGAAAATGACTTTACATACATACCTGCTTTCAATTGGTCTATTGTTATGCTCTGAGTATCTTGTGTTATATCGTTGTTTTTGTTGGGCATAATATTGTTTAACTATAAAGGACGATGACAAAGTGAATGGGCTAGAAAACAATAACTCTATATAATGAAGGTTAATTTTGTTGACTAGCACTTTAATTCTTAAATTATAGAGCAAAAATGACGAATAGTTGATGAAAAGAGTTAAAAGTTGATTGCCCCGATATAGAAGATCGGGGCAGGTTATTAAGTGCTAATTATTGCCAAGCAGGCATTTGTTTTTCAAATGCTTCTATTTTTTCAAGCTTCTTCAAAGTCCAACCAACACTGTCAACACCTTGCTCTAAACAATACTGATGGAATTTATCTAACGTAAAATTATAAGTTTTACTCGCACCTGAAATCTGATTATTAGCTAAATCAATTGATAAGTTTAATTGCCCATTTTCACTGTCTGCAAACAACTCATTAATTTCATCATCTGATAATTTAATGGGTAAAAGGCCAATGTTGATACAGTTACCATAAAATATATCGGCAAAGCTAGGTGCTATGATCACTTTAAAACCATACTCTTCAAGTGCCCAAGGGGCATGTTCACGGCTTGAACCACAACCAAAGTTTTCACGTGTTAATAAAATACTCGCGCCTTTATACTGTGGGGCATTTAAAATGAAGTCAGGGTTATCTTGGTTACCAGATGCGTCCAAATAACGCCAATCATGAAATAAGTGTTTACCAAACCCTACTCGCTCAGTTTTTTGTAAAAACTGCTTTGGTATAATTTGATCAGTATCCACATTAGATGCATCTAAAGGAGCAACTAAACCTTTATGTTTTGTAAATTTTTCCATTGTTATTGCTCCTTAAGCATTTAAATCAACAAAATGACCAGTAATAGCTGATGCAGCAGCAAGTTCAGGGCTTACTAAGTGAGTTCGACTTCCACGCCCTTGTCGACCTTCAAAATTACGGTTACTGGTAGACGCACAACGGTCACCTTCAGTTAAAACGTCATCGTTCATACCCAAACACATTGAACAGCCCGGTAAGCGCCACTCAAAGCCTGCATCAATAAATATTTGTGATAAACCTTCAGCTTCTGCTTGCTCCTTAACTCGATAAGAACCAGGGACTACAATGGCATCAACATTATCAGATACTTTAGCGCCATTAGCCGTAAAGCGCTTAACTGTATTAGCGGCTGCACGTAGATCTTCTATCCGGGAGTTTGTACATGAACCAATAAATACTTTATTAATCGAAATGTCAGTAATCTTTGTTCCGGCTTCTAACCCCATATACGCTAAAGCAGCGCTACATGAGTCTTTTTCAACAGGGTCTGTAAAATCATCTGGAGAGGGCACTACACCTTCAACCGATGTTACTTGGCCTGGTGTTGTTCCCCAAGTAATTTGAGCTTTAATATCTTCAGCTTTTAACGTTAATGTGGTATCAAATTCAGCACCATCATCAGTTTTTAAAGCCGTCCAATCAGTAATTGCTTGTTGCCATACATCCTCTTTTGGTGCGTATTCTTTACCTTCCAAATAATCAAAAGTTGTTTGATCCGGAGCTATTAAGCCTGCTTTTGCGCCAAACTCAATGCTCATGTTACAAACGGTCATGCGTTCTTCCATGCTTAATGCTTCAATAGCACTACCACAGTATTCAACTACATAACCTGTTGCACCCGCGCTACCTGTTTTTCCGATAATCGCTAGAATTATATCTTTTGCACTAATGCCTTCGCCAACTTGACCATTGACTTCAATTTTCATTGTTTTAGCTTTGGTTTGACGTAATGTTTGTGTAGCAAATACATGCTCTACTTCTGAAGTGCCAATACCAAAGGCTAGTGCACCAAACGCACCATGAGTTGCTGTATGAGAGTCACCACAAACAATAATAGTGCCGGGTAGTGTCAAGCCTAACTCTGGCCCCATGACATGAACAATACCTTGGTTTTTATGGCCCATCCCAAATAATTTTATGCCAAACTCTTTACAATTTTTTTCTAAAGTACGTAATTGATTTGCTGCACCTTCACCGGCAGCATCAATTTCAATGGAACGAGTTGAAATATTGTGATCCATTGTTGCAATAGTACGTTCTGGATGACGTACAGGTCGATTATGAAACTTTAAATTTGCAAATGCTTGAGGTGAAGTTACTTCATGAATTAAATGACGATCAACATAAAGTAATGGAGTTTCACCGGCTTTTTCTTCAACTAAATGTTGTTGCCATAATTTTTCATATAAAGTGCTAGCCATTTTTATGCTCCTTTTACTTGTATCGCATTTATTTGAGCGCAAATATAATCACCAACTTCACTGGTGGTTTTTGCATTTTGTCTTTTGTTACTAGGTAATAAGTCCGCTGTTAAAATATTATTATCTAACGCATAACTTACAGCATCTTCAATAGCTTTAGCTGCAGCATCTTCATTTAAGCTATAACGTAGCATTAGTGCGGCAGATAATATTTGTGCAATAGGATTAGCAATACCTTGACCAGCAATATCTGGTGCACTGCCACCAGCGGGTTCATACATGCCAAAACCTTCACTATTTAAGCTAGCCGATGGTAGTAACCCCATAGAACCTGTGATCATGGCACATATATCAGATAAAATATCGCCAAATAAATTAGGACATAACATCACATCAAATTGGTTTGGATCGCGAACCAATTGCATGGCCGCGTTATCAACATATAGATGTTCGAAGCTAACTTCAGGGTATTCTACAGCAACTTCTTCAACCACTTGACGCCATAACTGACTAGTGGCTAGGACATTAGCCTTATCGACAGACGTTACTTTGTTATTACGTTTTTGTGCGGCTTGAAAGGCTAAATGAGCAATACGTTTTATTTCACGACGAGAATAAAACATTGAATCAAAACCTGTTTCTTCTTCACCTTCGCCTTTACGACCTTTTGGCTCACCAAAATAAATGTCACCGGTTAATTCACGTATAACCAAAACATCAAAACCTTGCTCTGAAATGTCACTTCTTAAGGTTGATAAACTTGATAGGGCTGAATTTAAAGTTGCAGGGCGCATATTACAAAATAAATCAAAATGGCCACGCAAGCCTAATAAAGCACAACGTTCTGGCTGCTCAGTTGGTGGAAGGTTAGCCCATTTAGGGCCGCCAACTGAACCAAATAAAATTGCATCAGCTGTTTGACAGCCTTGCATTGTTTCATCTGGCAACGCATTACCATGATTGTCTATTGCTGCACCGCCAACATCGTAATCTTTAGTGTTTATTTCTAATTTAAACTTATCTGCTACAGCGGCTAAAACTTTTTTTGCTTCAACCATTACCTCTGGGCCAATACCGTCACCGGCTAAAACTGCTATGTTTGACATGATCTATAAAACCTTTTGATTTTCAAATTTATAAAAATGTGTTTTGCACTCAATTTATACTTGTGCCATTTATTATTTTTTATTGTCTTCTTTTATCGCGGCAATTGTTTGAGCACGATGAATGCTATTTAAAGTGTGAATTAATGCTTGTCCGGATGCTTCAATAACGTCAGTTGCTAAACCGTAACCATGGAAGCGCCTACCTTGCCAAGAAACAACAATATCCGCTTTACCTAAACCGTCTTCACCTTCACCTTTATTCGATATTTTGTAATCGGCAACTTCAAAATCAATATCAACAGCTTTTTTAATTGCACGATATAAACAGTCGACGGGTCCGTTACCTGTTTCTGAAACTATCTGACTTTTATCTCCTGACAGTAATTTGATACTAGCGGTTGAAAATTCTCCACCCCCACACTGAACGTTTAAAGTATCTAAATGATAAAAGTCTTTATCGTCTTGTTGTTGAATATTAAAATGCAATGCTTCTAAATCATCATCAAAAACTTGGCCTTTTTTGTCGGCCAATTCTAGAAAGTCAGCATATAATTCTTCTAAATCGAATTCACTTTCTTGATAACCTAAACTTTCCATGCGGTGCTTAATAACATGGCGACCGCTACGAGATGTTAAATTTAGTTTTGTTTTAGCTATACCTACGCTTTCAGGTGTCATAATTTCGTAGGTATTGCTGGCTTTTAACATACCATCTTGATGAATTCCTGATGAATGGCTAAAAGCATTTCCACCAACAATCGCTTTGTTTAATTGCACTGGCATATTACATAAATCACTGACAAGCTTTGATGTACGAGCTATTTCTTGGTGATTAATTCTAGTTTGAACACCTAAAAACTCATGGCGAGTTTTCATGATCATAGCGACTTCTTCTAACGAGCAATTACCGGCTCGCTCACCAATACCATTTATTGTACATTCAATTTGTCGAGCACCAGCTTGTACTGCAGACATTGAGTTAGCAACAGCTAAACCTAAATCGTTATGACAATGTACTGAAATTATAGCTTGATCTATATTAGGAACACGATTGAATAAATTCGTAATTATGCCACCAAACTCATTTGGTAATGTATATCCAACAGTATCTGGAATGTTCACTGTTGTTGCTCCAGCTTTGATGGCGTTTTCTACCATACGGCACAAGTTATCAATAGGAGTACGGCCAGCGTCCTCACAAGAAAATTCGACATCATCAGTAAATTTTCGAGCAAATTTAACCGCATGTATAGCCATTGCTTCTACATCAGAAAAATCCTTTTTAAGCTTTTGCTGAACATGAACATCTGAAGTAGAAATAAAAGTGTGAATCCTAAATTGATCTGCAACTTTTAGTGCATCAGCGCATGCTTGAATATCACCTTCTACTGCTCTGGCTAATGCACAAACACGAGAGTTTTTAACTGTTTGAGCTATTTTTTGAACTGATTCGAAATCACCAGGTGAAGATACAGGGAAGCCTACCTCCATTACATCAACACCTAAACGTTCAATTGCTAAAGCAATTTGAAGTTTTTCATGTACAGACAGACTTGCGTTTAACGCTTGTTCTCCATCTCGTAATGTAGTGTCAAAAATAACGACTTGGTTGTCCATATTTGCTTCCTTAATAATATTAATAACTAGTTTATGCCAAAAAAAATATATATTACGGGCATAAAAAAACCCGCGATAATTGGCGCGGGTTTTAGTTGTTTCTATTTATTTAATCAATAAAAAACTTATCCGCGCATCGATGATACGAGGAGGAGGTTGATACGAATTGTGTTAAATAAATCAAACATATTTTTTAACTTTTCTTTTATTAAAATAAGCCTAATCAGCTTATGAAAGTAGTTAATGATCTATTAATAACGTATTTACTCAGTTTTTGTCAAATTATTATTAATACTTTAAACATCTAACTAAAAGCGATTTGTGAATAAGTACCATAAAAAACGTGAGGATATTACCCCCAATACTTTAGATTTATACGTTGTTTTATATTTCTAAAGATATTTGGTGGTAAAGGTTTGTTAGCTCGTTTACCGTTTTTTATCATGTTTTCAACTGATTCGAGTATCCGAGCTGATGAATTCCCATCTTTATAAGGATGTAAGTCATTTGCGTATTTATCGATAGCTTTAAGTAACTCCGGTGAAGGGGATAATGCAAGTTCGATTGCTTGTGGAAGTTCATTTGCTTGTTTAATATTGATCAGATAATCGCCGGGTTCACTATTGTTAAAAGAAACAACTGGCTTAGCTAATAATGAAAATTCACCAATGACAGATGAGGTATCAGAAATCATTATGTCAGCAGATTGTAATAATTCATTTATATTCGCCGTTTCGATAATTTTGAAATGCTCTGATCCAAGCTTCTCAAATTGATTTATCCAGTTTATATCCATTTTAGGGTGAAACTTAACGAGCCAATTATATTTTTTTTCATTTAAGAGCGTTTTAATTTGCTCAATTAAATGTGGTGCTGAAGTAAGTGAAGGAGAAAATGTTGGCGCATAAAGAATGGTTGGTTTGTTATTTTCAAAATATACGATAGGTGAAGTTGAGAACAGTTGGTCTAGTTTAGGCCAACCTGTTTCAACCACATCAAAAAACTGATGCTGATTAGCTAACTCATTAAATCGATGTGTGGTTGCATGACCATGGGTACAATATAGATCAAAACATTCACGTATAACAAAATGACCTTTTTTCTTCCATTCGAGCCCATGAAATACTTGTACTTTTAAACCAGGGATAAAATTAGGAATGACGTTTCCTGGTACAAAACAAGCATCGGCTTTAAAATTGACAGCTTCTTTTATAGTCTTCAATACAACTTCATCTGAATTAAAGTTTGTTAGGTTTACATCATTTCCTGATGCGAACCACACCGCTTCTCCACCTGACACTTTTATTTGGCTTTGTAATGGGCGTAAAATTTCAAAAGAATAATTTTGTGATATATAAAAAAGGTATTTTTTAGCTGACACAATTACTACCTTTTGGTTTTAACTATTTCTATTATTTCAGTTGTTGAAACCGAAGGTGTTCGAGGCAAATATACGACTTTGCAAATACTGTCTAAATGATCAAATTTACCTTGCCAGTCATCACCCATTACTAAAACATCAGCATTATAATATTTAATATACTCACCTTTTAATTCAAGTGATTCTTCGACGAAAACTTCATCTACACAGCTTAAAGACCTAATAATGTGAAGACGATCTTCTTGAGAATATATTGGATATCGTTGTTTTTTAGACATATTTAACTCGTCCGAAGATACTCCAACAATCAGATGACTTCCATGAAGTTTTGCTCTTTCTAAAATATTTACATGCCCAACATGAAAAACATCAAATGTTCCAAAAGTAATGATACGCATTAGATTTCTCCCTTTGTAATGAATTGAACAATACGTTGGCTACACTTTCCATCAATTTTACCCGTTAAAAGTTCAGTCATTTCATTTCGTTCTCGTTGTTTTAAATCAGGGGATAAGCAATGCTTATTAGCTTGTTCAATCAACTCTATTTCGTTTGAAACTCTTTGAGCAACTTTAGCAAAGTATTTCAAATCATCATCGAGTCTTTTCTTTAGACGCCATTTAAAAATACCTCTATAAGACCATCTTACATGATAGAAATCACACCATATTGCGGGTTTATCTAAAGCTGTGAATTCAAATAAGGTTGATGAAGCATCGCTGATCAATAAATCAGCAATATTTAGATATGGAATAATAGATATATTGGTAATATCGACAACATGAACATTTTCATAACTTTTCCAATGTTCAATCATTTTTCTTTGCTTAGCATAGCGCTTTTTAATGAATGAAAAAAAATGAGGTTTAATAAGCAAGTTATAGTTAGCAAACAATGAAGGAAAATCTTTAGATAAACATTCTATGCTGCTTGGATAAAATGTAGGAGCATAAAGGATACTTGGTTTTGAAGAGTCTAAACCTAAGCTGTCTAAATTAATTTCATCGACTGTCTTATTTATAATAGGATCTAATTTTGCGTAACCGGTATTAATAAAAGATTTATTGGGAAACATTTTTTTAAGTCTTTCTAACCTATGCTCTCCTTCAACAAATCTATATGTTATGTCGGATTTTGAAACTTCGTAATAACACGACTTTGGCCCAATACCATGTTGCATTAATACGGTTTTTGAATATTTGTTTATTTCATTAAGCTCATCAAAACTATTACCAAATATGATCCAATCAGGCTTTTCTGATAAATAATATTTTCTTGCTTCATCGTCGTTTTGGATAAAAGAATAACTTAGTTTGTTTTTTGTTAAGTATGGTTTATATGCTTCTATTGGAAGTTCTTGATGATGAATTAGACAATTACATTTGATGTTTAATTGATTTAAAGCTTCTATTACCGGTAAGTATTGTGGCAAATAATAAAGGTGCTTTATATCAAAAATAACTTTCATTTAAATTACCAGTTATAACCAAATGAGACTCTGTAGTAAGAGTCGTTGTTTATGTCTTTTCCTAGGTTTATGGAATAATTTAAAAAACCTTTCTTATAAACTTGCTTGAGTTTCATTTCAAAATCATTTGTTCTTTTGTATTGATAATTCAATGAAGGATCAATGTATGCAGATTTTAATTTTAACTGTAAATGATAATTATCTTGGATATCCCAATTAAATCTTATCGTTGCTGCATTACCTGAAGATATGTCATCTAACGCTTTATTGTTCCCCCACCAATGACCCATCACCGTATTATCATTTCTGTAACCCTCATCATAAAGGTGGTGAACATACCAACGTTGATGAAATTGAGTGTACTCAGCATAAAAAGAAGTTTCCTCGGTAATAAAAGGAAGAAAAATCCCAAATGTTCTAGCAATGTTACCTAATGAATATTCATAGTCTTTAGCGTCCTCGCCAGCATATTCTAATAAAATACTTATGGGATAATTGTTAAATGAAAAATCAAATTTTGATGTTATAGAGGCTATTTGATTACCTGATTCAAGATCACAATCTTGTAGTTCTGATTCGCCACCACAATTATCTCCACTAATTGGATCTATTATCGCTTTCCACACAGTGCTTAAATCTAACTTTCTTTCACCACCGGCAAACATGAACGTTCTAACGCCGCCAATTGTCCACCAATCAAATGGCTGAAAGCTTAAATGCATGGTTAAAAAACCTGGTTGACCCGAAGATGTTGAATCGTCAAAGTGAATGCCATTCATTTCTTCTAAGATACCTAGAGACATCTCATATTTTACATTCCAGCTTGTAATTGGTTTCACATTGCTTAATGTTATTGAAGGAGCTGGTTGTGCGTTTGTTGAAAGAGCTAAAGCGCTCTCTTGCAGAGGAGATAACCAATGTTCACGATAACCCAAATCAAATTGTAAATACTCATAACCAAATGATAAATATGTGTTGTAGGGAATTAGTTTATCCCTGTCTACAAAAGCTCCACCTATATTTGCGATTACATATTTGTTCATTTGATAAAATGCAGAAATTTTTGCTTGAGTTACTCTATTTTTATCAATACCTCTATTATTATCGATCGAAGTGTTCTTTTTATTAGAATGTCCTATTTCACTAGAAAAGTGAGTGAGGGCCATTTGCTGTTTATAGCGTTTAATGTAGTTGTTTAATCGAGAATATAGCATTGGATGAGAAGTTTTTATTTTCTCTAAATATTTAACAACAGTTACAATGTGATACGGCTTACTGAGTATCGGCATTTGAGTAATTGAAGCTAATCGCTCAATTTGTAATTCAATTAATGGGTCTGATTTAAGAGGAAGATAAGGACTAACACCATTTGCATTAGCCTGATCTAAAAATAAGAAGAATAAAATATAAATTAAATTTTTTTTAAACACAAAAACAACTGTATAACAAAGAAACTGTGCAAATTATACTTTAGCTAGTATTGCTATGAAAGCGTTAGATTTTTTATTTCCAACTTTCCATTGACCCTTTTTTCCGAACGGATAACCTTGGTAAAACTAAGCCAAGAATTAAACCTATAACTAAAACAATTGCCCCATTAAAAAAATATTCTTTCTTTAAATCTAGATCTTGATTAGAAAGTTGAGATTCTGTTTGAGTTAACTTTTGTTTAAGTTCTGTTATCTCATTGGTCAGTATAGTGTTTCTTTCATTATATTGAGCAATATCAGTATTTGCCTGTTCTAAGTCAATTGAGATTTGCTGATTGTTATTTTCATTGTTAGCAAGTTTGCTATTCAGTTCTGCTATTGCCGCTCGAAGCCCTGGGTTTGTACTTACATATTTAGTTTCAACCCAAGTGACCCTTTTTTTATTGTCAGTGATTTGTGTATAACCATTTTCAACTTCACCAGTCATCTTCACTTCGTCACCAGCATTTATGCTACCGAGGATTCTGTAATTGTTACCAGGACCTGCATGCATATAAATAAATAAGTCGTCAGAAATATATGCTGCTATATGATTATCATCAACTGTTTGCGTGGTTTCTTCTTCAGCTTGAATGAGAAAACTTGAAATAAAGAGAAGACTTATGAGCAAACATTTTATTATTTTCATTTAGTTACCAAAAAATATCTATATTCTATGGGAAAATATTAGGGCTTTGTTGCGACGATAGCAAGCGAAAAATATTGCTTCATTCAAACAGCTTTTGTAAGGTTGAACTCTTAAAACATTTTTGTGTAATAAAACACGATAAAGGTAGGTATGAGTACAGAAGTCGAGCTTAAGTTTTTAACGTTAAGTGAAGATGTTTCAATAAAAGTTTTTAACCTGTTAAAAGCTAAAGAATTGGCTTTTACACATCAAATAAAACATTTATCAAATTGTTATTATGATACGGCTGAACTTGCTTTACGCCATTTAGATATGGGACTTAGGATCAGAATTTGTGATGGGCATATTGAGCAAACAATAAAGACTGCTGGAGTCGTTATTGGTGGCTTACATCAAAGGCCTGAATATAATGTTGATCTTGATACTTCTTTTCCTCAACTTACTTTATTTCCTCAAGATGTTTGGTCAAATGACTTGAATATTGAAAAATTGCAAACACAATTGATCCCACTTTTTAATACTGATTTTACTCGAGAGATTTGGTTAGTATCTATTGAAGGAGCTGAAATAGAATTAGCTTTTGATAGAGGTGAAATTAGCTCAGATGGACGAAGTTTTGATATTTGTGAGTTAGAACTGGAATTAGTTTCAGGTGATAAGGATGCATTGTTTTCTTTAGCTCAACTTTTGTCTCATGATTTATCATTACGTCCAGGCATGCAAAGTAAAGCTGCTCGTGGTTATCGATTATATTTTAAAAAAGAAGAAATTGAAGATTCTGATGTTTTATTGGAAATAAACAATGATTCAAAAAATATAAAAAGTTGTTTTGTTGAAGGGATAAGTTCCTGTTTACAACAAATGCAAATGTCGATTGAGCAATATTTACACTTTCAAACGTTCAAAAAACTTGATGCATTCGTTGATGTCCTTGCCTTGTTAAGACAAGGTTTTTGGTTATTTGAAGATAATTTAACTGAGAATAGTTTAAAGATTAGAAATGAATTAAGCTTTTTTATTCAGTTATTTGCTTGGGTAGATAATGCAATTTACTTACAAGAATTGATGACAAAAACAGGAAATTATCGAAAGAAACTAGATTACAGTAAGCAATTAATTGAGCAACTAAGATTAGAAAAAAGGCGTTTTCCGGATAAAGAAATGATCGCTGAGTTGTTACATAGTGAACGTTTTAATTTATTACAATTATCGTTATTAAAGCTAATTACTAGCAATAAAAACGAACACTACTTTATTGACTCGAATGAAGAAGCCATAGTGCCATTTGCCAAAAAGAAACTTTCACAAAGTTTAGCATCATTAACTCACGCGATGTCTTCATTTTCCTCATCTGATGCCGAGCAATGGTTAGCACAACGAAAAATATTACATAGGAGTTTATTAACCGGACACTGGTTTGGCGGATTTTTTGATGATAATAAACGCATTGATTTTCGATTGCCATGGCAAGATATGCAAATAGGCTTAAGAGAGCTGCAAAGTTTATGGATAATTAAGCAGCAACTTGAAAAAGTTGAATTAGTTAATGAATCAAGCAATAAAAAAGTTGTTGACTGGCAAGAAAGTAAAGTAGAAAACTTATTACTTGCTTTAGCTCATTGCAAAGATTCAGCGATATCATTACCAGCCTATTGGTTAGAGTAAAAATGATAAGCAAGCTGAAAATTTATATTCTTTACTTTATTCTTGTCTATATATTGCCGATAGCATGTTTTGCGAGTATCTATAATTTACCTAAAATAAACTCTAAATTATTAGGAGAGCCAGTTCAATATGAAGTAGAGAAGGGAGACTTTTTTCAGGAATTAAGTGAATATCATAATGTTGGTCTTTTGGCATTAATTTCGGCAAACCCTACTATTGATCCTTTTCTTCCTGAGAAAGGAACAATACTTGAAATCCCTAAACAAATGCTACTGCCGTATGCTGAACGAAAAGGTATTGTCGTAAACTTAGCTGAATTAAGGCTTTATTACTTTCCTCCAAACGAGCAACTTGTTTATGTTTTTCCTGTGGGAATTGGTCGACAAGGTTTATCTACACCAAGAGTGATTAGTTATATTGGAGATAAACGGAAGAATCCAACATGGACACCTCCACAAGAAATGCGGGATAGGTATAAAAAAGAACATGGGAAAGAGTTAGCAAAAGTTATTCCTGCAGGGCCGAATAATCCTTTCGGAAAATATGCACTTAGATTGGCTAGCAGTGAATATCTAATTCATGGTACGAATAAAAGGATGGGCATAGGGATGCGAGCAAGTTCTGGATGTATTCGTATGTATGCTAATGATATTGAATGGTTATTTAATAATGTAATAGTTGGCACACAAGTACGTATTGTTGACCAACCGATCAAAATGTCATACGAACCTAATGGTGAAAAGCTCATTGAAATTCATAAGCCTTTAACAGAAAATCTAGATATAAATTTCATTACTCCAGCAGTTGAAGCATTTGTTGGTAACAATATAAATACTCTTCATTTTATCAACCAAAGATTACAAAAACCAAATGGTCTAGTTGAATCTATAGTTCACTGATAATAACTGCTTTAAAAGTTATCTACTTTTTAGTTGGGATTAGCTTTGATTAGTCTTCAAAAGCAATTATCTCAACGATATTTTTATATATTGCAGTGAATTTATGCAGTGTAAAAACAATACACGGCCTATTTTTTATAACTTTTTGCTACGTTATTAATACGTTGATTCGTTTTTTCACTTGAGGCTTTCAATGTATCAATAGCTGTTGTGTTTTTATCTTGCTGTGCTTTAAGCTTTGATATTTCCATTGTTAGTTTATCGACCTTATTTGAAAGGGTGCTGACTTGTTGGTCTAAGCTATCAGAGCTTGCACAGCCAGTAGCTAATGCGACAAGAGTTATAGTAAACAGGCTTTTAATTAACATAAATTTTCCTTTATTCTTTTTAGTCATTAAATTTGGCTTAATATTCAACAGTATGGCATACATTTTATACGTTAAGATATGTAATACAATAAAGGATTTTTATTTGTTAATGAATTTCTCAACTTTTTCTACTAATAAATCAATCTTTTTCTCTAACTGTTTATTGTGCTCAAGCAATTCTTTATTTTGTTTTCTTAATTCTCTATTCTTGACATTAGTATCTGAAAAACCGACAAATTTATCAACAAATTGTGCGCCAACAAAACCAACCATTCCTACGCCAATATAAAACATTGCTGCTACAATAATTCGTCCTTGTGCCGTGACAGGGTAGAAATCACCAAAGCCGATAGTGCTTGCACTCATTTGTAAGGTCCAAAATGCATCACGGTAAGATTTTATATTGCTGTGTTCTGCTGTCATTTCAAAGTGAAATAAAGGAAAAGAAAGTAGGGCAATTACTGCATAAAGTACAATTATTGTAATGAGTAACAAATAAAAGGAATTATAATTTTTAACACCAAACTCGTCAATTGAGTAAGCTTTTAATGATTTATTCATAGGGAAGCACTTAATCTTTCATTGATACATGATGAACCAAATCATCCATCAATTTCTTTTTAATTTCTAGTTGTTGTTCAGGATCTAATTGATATTTTTCAGCTAAAGCAATGTAGTCATCAGTTGATAAACTCACCGTCAACCTTGGTCGTTTCGGCCTTTTATTGACAGGTAAGCCAAGAATATCTCTTATTTTATCGGAAGGACTTAAACCCGCTTCAACGGCTTCTTTTCGGATTTCTAATTGAATTTTTTCATCCATATCAAAAGCGACTTGTGTTGCTTTGGCCGCCTTTATTGATGATTGCCATTTTTCAGGTAATTTTCTACTCACAATTAACTTCCCGGGAACATATCAATAATGTCTGTTGTTGGTCGATATAAAGTTAAAAAAATATCGGTATCACCATCGTGCCAAACTTCTAATTCAATACCTTTAGACTGTTCTTTATCTAATAATTGATAAAGCTCAAATTGTTCACCAGAATCTTCACCTTCATAAGCCGATAAGTTTTCGCTACGATGATCTTTGCGATGAAAAAAGCCAACATTAGAGAAAATTGTTTGTTGATATTGCTCACTTGTCCAACCGCTTGTGAAAGCATTGTCAGATTGTCGAGTTAGAAAGGCTTCTCCTGGTTCATCAAAAATTGTAGAGAAGTCATCAAGATCAAATAAGCTTTCTACATCTTGGTGTTGAATTTTTAATGAGAATTTAAGGTAGGTTTTATCATCTATATCTAAAGTTAAATACAACTCTGTATCATCATTTCCTGTTAATACCCATTCAGTATCAACTCGATGTTCATACTCATAACTGTTGATTGCAGTGACTTGAAATTGTTGAGTTCGTAGTGTTTCAGGAAGAGCAAAACTGTCGGTTAAAACAATGATATCGCCTTTGAGCAAGTCATTAGGTTTATTAACTTGACGGGCATTTTCTTCTTTTTTAAATATTCGTTTTAAAAAGCTCATTTTTATCCCATAAAACCGTCTATTAACGATTAAGCTAATAAACGGTTATCTATGAATGAATTAACGTTACTTTTGTTTGGCTTTAAGACGTTCTAATACTGAATTTGCATTATTGTCTGTTGCGCCAATTCCCGCTTCTTTAAGCTGTGCTTCAAGTGAATTATCAGAGTTTTCCGATTCTAACATTTCAGCTGCTTTCATTTGATCATCAAATTTTTGTTGTTTAGCTTTGATGCGCTCTAATGAATCTTTAGCACTAAGTAGTTTCGAGTTACTTGATGAAAAATTATCAGTAATTGCTGATGTCGCTTTTTGTACACTTTCTGTGGTTTTTACCATTGAAAGTTGACGTTTATGTTCTTGTACTTGTCGTTCACTCTTTTTCACTAATTCTTTTAATCGATTTGCACTACCTTCAAAACTATCAAGAGATTGTTGCTGTGAAGATAATTCACTTTCTAAATTTGATATTTTTTCAGCAACGGCAAGTGCTAATGTTTCATCGCCTTTTTCTAGCGCTTGTACTGCATAACCTTCGTGCTCAACCACTTCGCGCTTAATGCGATCAACTTCCCGGCTTGAAGCCATTTGTTGTGCCATTACACCAGTTAAGTCACGTTTTGCTTTGGTTAGATGATTTTCTGCATCACGAATTTCTTGTTCAAAAATTCGGGTGGCATTAGAATCAACAATTGATTCACCTACTTCAGTTGCACCACCACGGATAGCGGTCATAATTTTTTTAAAAATGCTCATAATAATACTCCTAACAGGGTGGTTGCTTAAACTAAATAATCACTCATATCATCGATAACTTCGATGGCGTTATTGTTCAAAACAGCGAGTTCATGTTCAATGTCATCAAAAGTTGAGCTAATAGCTAATGCGCCAAAAATCACATATTTATCGCCAATTTTTGAAAATGAAGAGAGTGGCATTGGAATATTCATTTCTAACATACTCTCATGCATTTCAGCTAAACACTCAGGTTTAACTTCCTCTGATCCCCATAGATAAGTGATACAAAGAATCTGATCATCTGTCACTGAAACAAAAACAGGTAATTCTTCACGTCCGATAACGGTAATTTGTAATACATCAACTTCGCCTGAAATTGGTTGGCAATCGAAAACCATCCCGGTTTCAGAATTATCTGCTAATGTATTCAAGTGGTTCGCAATTTTGTGAATATTCATGTGGTTCCTCATGTTTTATCAAAGGGTCATTGGTTTCTCTTAAATAACCCGACGACATATTATGTCGATGTGGTAAATTTAGCACTGTGACATAATATGTCAAGTACTGATTTTAATTTTCTTTATTTAATTTTTATTTCCTACTCAAAATATTATTGTGCATAAGAATTTTCAAGCCCTTGCTGGTTACGCCAAGCTTTTTGGTGCAATTGATAAATAGTATGATTTCCTAAGTAATTAATTGGGATTTCTTTTTTGTTTTGATAAAAGTTTTCTGAAAATTCAAAAGCACCAATCAACATAGGTAGAGTCAACCACTGTTGCTTTACTTGGAAATCATCAAGGTTTGATAAGCGTGATAATGGGCTTTCTCCATGCTTTGCAGCAATAGTCCAACCCCATTCACCAAAGCTTGGCACATTGTCATGATATTGTTGAACATGTGCAAATTCAGCAGCTTTCATTGTTTTACCTATAGAAATAAAAGCATCTTTAGCATGATACGGGCTTGTTGATTGCACTGCTATTAAACCATCACCTGAAAGAAGTTGCTTTAATCGAGCATAAAAGTTTACTGAATAAAGCTTATTCAAATCAGGATGACTTGGATCTGGAAGGTCAACAATAATGCTATCGAATGATTTATGCTGCTTTAATAATTCATCAATGGCAATAAATGCATCACTATATATTAACTCTACGTTTCCTTGAGAAAGACTACTTTGATTTTGGCGACTAATCTTTTTTGCTAACGAAGCAGGAAGCTTTTCTTGAGGATGATTAAATAGCTCAATTAATTCTTTATCTAAATCGATCAAAGTTACTTTTTCAGGCTCCCAAGCTAAAACATCTCTTAATGCTAGTCCGTCACCTCCACCAATAATCAAAATATTTTGTTGTCGAGCCGAACCTGCTAGAGCTGGAGCTACAAGATAGTTATGGTATATATGTTCATCGCTTGATGAAAATTGTAATCGACCATTTAGGTAGAAGTTAATAATTGGTTGTTGCTCAAGTCCCATTTGACGTTCAGTAAAAGTGAGTTGCTGATAACGAGTTTTATCTGTGTAAACCACTTTATCTAAATAAAGTAAGTTGCTTAATTGATTTAACCAGCTATTTCCTTGTTGATAAATGATTATTATTGCTACGAGCAATAATGCATGAAGGCAAACTAATAACTTACGCCAATTTAATTGATGCCAATAGAAAAATATAAAAGCAAACCCTGCTACTAAATTTAATGCTGCAGTTAATGCACTGGCTTTACTAATATCAATAGTTAAAAGAAATAATACCCAAATAGCAGCACCAATACCGGCACCAATATAATCAGCGCCATAAATTGTACCTAAATTATTTGCGAGGTGTTTTTGATGGATTTGTTCTCTAATTTTTGCGATTAAGGGGATTTCCATACCAATAAAAAAACCGAGTAACAATCCAAAAAAATAAGGGCTATTAAATGCTAAAAAGCTTAGCTGTTTAAAAAAACCGCCACGTGGAAGGGCGTCAGGAGGCAGCGAAAATGTATCAGCAATTATTTGTGGAAGTAGCTGAGTAACGGCAATTAAACTGGCAATGATTATAATTGCGGTTGTACCTAAAAAGGCAATAATCAATTCAAGCCAAACAAAGCCATTGAATGCACAGGAGATTTTTCTTGCGGCAAAAGCACCAAGACCCATGGAGACGATCATCAGACCAATCATGGTATAAATTGCACTTTCCATCACACCTAATACCCTACCGGCGTAATGTGAAAGTAAATATTCGTAAATAAGACCACAGCCAGCCAATACGGCCATGGTAATGATGAGCAGCATGTCATGCCATATTAAGCTTTGACGAGTTACATGCTGCTTATTCGGTAGGTTCACAAGATTATTCGTATTTGTTGCTTACTCTTTATGCCATCAACGCTGTTAGAATCAATGCAATAGAAATACTGATTGCCATTTCAACACTGGCGACACCTATATTGTGCTGTTGATCGACTTCTTCAACTAAATTGATACCCCATAAAACAATACTTTTTGCGATAGTGGTAAGCAAAGCCACTAATACAGTCATTACAACACTGAAAACTAACCAAGCTGTTAATGTAGAAACAAGCGTTTCAGGATTGTATTCAAGGAAATGACTAGCTGCTGTTACTGCTAATGCCGTACTTATCACTTGTCCTGCATAACGAATAGCTAGCGCTACTTGGCCATTAGCAAAAGCTTCTTGAAGAGAATCATTTTGATTATTATTTGCATATTGGCGCTCTTTAATTCGAGTCACTAAAACTAACATTGCTTGAGAAACGATAAAACCTGCGATAATCGCAATAAAGGTATTTACGTTTATGCCATTTACCCATAATAGTACAGCACGAATAACGATGGCTGTAGCAATAACGCCTGCAGCATCAACTAAGCCAACTGTTATATTACGATTTTTAATTTGTGCAGTTTTATCTATTTGATTAAGTGCTAAACGATCATGTATTACGCGGCCAACTTTAATTAAAATCAAACCCAATATGCCGTACGAAAGCATACCGATAATTTCCATTTGATAACTTGGCGCATTTTCTCCAGTAATTGCACCTGTTAGTACAATACCTAAAGCTGCAATACTTCCCGCAACACTAACACCAAAAGCAAAGTTATCTTCTTTTGATAATTCATCTGTGGCATTTACCTGAGCAGACAATCCCGAGATAAATTTCATCGCTCCGAGTAATAAAATAGCGATAGAAATATCAATAGCTAAGTAAATAGCTAAGTCTTGATTTAAGCCTGTTATTTCAAACAATGTATTCATATTATTTCCTTGATCTCTTCTCGTTATTTGCCACGTCTAAAGCTACGAGAAGTGGTACTTGAACTGTTGCGAAAACTAGCATTTTTGGATGTTGAAGATTTTTTTGCATAAGAGCTTTTTTTCGCAGTGTTACTACTAAAACGTTTTGCACTGGTTTGTGCTGTTTTGCTTTGTCCTGATAAACTCGAGGAGCCGGTCCTACTTTTACTGTAGGCGCTGGTGTATTTTTGCCCACGACTTTGAAATGATTTTTTTGTACGAGTATCTAATTGTGTCTGCTTACGTAATTGAGAAGGCGAGCTATAACGCGTTCTTCCATAGTCATTATAATAACTATAGTTTCTTCTGCTACCCCAACTACCATAATTAACTCTACGTGAACCAAAAATGTCCCCCATCATTGAATACATGCCATACCATGCCCAAAATGACATGCCATTACTTCCTGTGGTCCATTGTCCATAACTAGGGTTACCAATGAGTTGTTCTCCAACACCAAAGTCTTGTGCATTGTTAGCTTGAAGGCTTTGAGCTTTTGATAAAGAATTTACGCGAGGTAAAAGTCCATCAGACATATCCGCTAAAACATTTAAAGGATCACTCAAAGCGTCAGAAAACAATACAGGGTCTGCAGCTTGATAAATATTTAATAATTCGTCAAAAACAGCTCGGTTATTGGCAAACATGTTGGGCTGAGTTTGAACTGTGTTTAAACGATCAACTAATGCTAAATACATTGGACTTTGCTGAGTTGCATCTTTAGCAAATTCATTAACCAAAGTTGATAACTCTGGTTTAGCTGTTCTTAATTTACTCGCATACTGTTTAATTAGATTAGCGTTTCTTACTTGACCTTCGTCAAGCGCCTTACCAAGTTGTATGATTCTTTGTTCGGTAATTGGCATTTGCTGAGTAATTTGTTCTTTTACAGGATCAGAACATCCGACTAAGATCAATAAAAGACTAAATAACAAGTATTTATAATATTGCATTTCTGCCATAGTTCCCTCAAAAATGCTATGGTGAAAGTTAAAGGTAATTGAATTTAAAGCACCAAATAGCTAAGCTAAAAACGGTTAAAGAATTCAATTTCTTATCGATTTATATACTAATAACATCGTTGACATAATATGTCTAATGATTTGTTAATTCTTTGTAACGTTAAGTATTATCTTTTAACTACTTATCTTAGTAAAAAATTTACCAGTTGAGGTTTTAGTGACAACTTTATTTCGTAAAACATTTCTCCCCTGTTTAGCTAAACATCAAGAAAATAGCTGGCAGCAGTTTTGCTATCAATACCCTGAGTGTTCGAAACACCTCAAGGAAACCGCAACAAGTCAAGCTTTTGCTGATTTTAAACATATCATTACGCTAAGTGAGTTTGTTTTACGAAGTGCACTACAAGCACCTGAAATAGTCATTAATTTATTTGTAACAGAAAACGTATACCAACATGAGTCTCCTCACTACCAAAGTTTACTTAAAGAACGTTTAAAAAGTTGTATTTCTGAAGATGAATTACATCGTGAACTTCGGCTTTTTAGATTAGAACATATGGTGAGTATCGCAATAGCCGATCTTGTTCTAAATATTGCTTTAGATGAATCATTAAAACGATTATCAGAATTAGCCGATGCGCTAATTTTAGAAGCATTGGCATGGTTAAGTGAATTTTGCTACAAAAAATGGGGTATACCTACTAACAGTCAAGGCGAGACACAACCTTTATTGGTATATGGTATGGGAAAATTAGGAGGAAAAGAACTTAACTTTTCTTCTGATATAGATTTGATTTTTGTCTATCCCGAATCAGGAGAAACCACGGGTACAAGACGTACTCTTGATAATCAACAGTTTTTTACTCGTTTAGGACAAAAGTTGATCACGGCTTTGCACCAAAAAACAGAAGATGGCTTTGTTTATCGTGTAGATATGCGATTACGTCCTTTTGGTGAAAGTGGTCCATTAGTCTTAACGTTTAACGCAATAGAGGATTATTACCAAGAGCAAGGCCGCGACTGGGAACGCTATGCCATGCTTAAAGCACGTTTAATCGGTCAAGGAGCATATCATGGTCAGCTTTCTTCTTTATTGAGACCTTTTGTTTATCGTCGATACATTGATTTTAGTGTGATTGATAGTTTACGACGCATGAAGATGATGATTTCTCAAGAAGTACGCCGTAAAAAATTAATAGGTAATATAAAACTTGGTGCAGGTGGTATTCGTGAAGTTGAATTTATCGTGCAAGTATTTCAGCTTATTCGTGGTGGACGGATTAAAGACTTACAACAAAGAAGCTTATTAACAGTCTTACCTATTTTAGTGAGACATCAAGAAATAACAGCACATAGTCAACAAGTTTTGGAAAAAGCGTACCGTTTTTTAAGACGTGTAGAAAATATTATTCAAGCCATAGATGACAAGCAAACTCAAACACTTCCTGATAATCCTTTAGACCAGGCAAGAATTTTACATGTATTGGGTGATGAAACGTTTCCTACTTGGCAGCATTTTTTAGACTATTTACAACGACTAACGAGTGGTGTACATCAAGAGTTTATTGTACTTATAGGTGAAGAAAGTCCAAATCATAAGATGGAAGACGAACACTGGATGACTTTGTGGGAAAGTGATTGGCAAGATGAAGAATCTATTGAGTGGATTTTAGCTCACCAACCTGACTGGAACGCTGAAAAAACTTGGCAGTTACTTATTGACTTAAAACGTGATTTTAAACAACGTTCTATTGGTAATAGGGGCCGACAAATATTAACTAAACTTGTGCCATTAATAATTAGCCATATTGCAAATATCAATGGTAATGAAGTGACGTTAGAACGTACAACTTGGTTGCTTGAAAAAATTGTCACGAGAACGGCTTATTTAGAACTTTTGTATGAAAACGAAGGTGCTTTAAAACATTTAGTAAAGCTTTGCCAAGCAAGCAGTTGGCTTGCTGAGCACATTGCTAAGTATCCTATTTTATTAGATGAACTTATTGATCCTAAATTGCTCAATAACCCCCCCGAATTGTCAAGTTATTCGGCTGAATTAAGGCAAGTTTTATTACGCATTCCTGAAGAAGATTTAGAAGCACAAATGGATATGCTGCGACAATTTAAACAAGCACAGCAATTACGTATTGCCGCAGGTGACATTGTTGGTGTGTTACCCGTAACAAAAGTTAGCGATCATCTTACTGCTTTAGCTGAAGCGATTGTTGGTGAAGTTGTTAATATGGCGTGGCAACAGGTTAGTGAGCGATTTGGTATTCCAACAAGTTTGGCTGAGACAGACGATAAAGGTTTTGCTGTTATAGGTTACGGCAAAACAGGAGGGTGTGAACTTGGTTATTCTTCAGATCTTGATTTAGTTTTTATTCATAACTGTAAAATTGACGATATAACCAATGGTAAAAAGCCTGTTGTGGCTAGTCAGTTTTATGTCAAATTAGCGCAACGTATTATGCATATTTTTAATACCCGCATGAATAATGGCATCTTGTATGAGTTGGATATGCGTTTACGCCCGTCAGGAAACTCTGGTGTTTTAGTAGTTAATATTGAAACCTTTAAACAATATCAAAATGAAGAAGCATGGACATGGGAGCATCAAGCATTAGTTCGAGCTAGAGCTGTATATGGTCAAAAACAAATTATTGAGCAGTATAATGAGATCCGTCATGATATTTTAATTCAAAATCGAGATGAAGCATTGTTACGTCAAGAAGTGATTGATATGCGAAATAAAATGCGAGGCCATTTGGATAAATCAACAAGTGAACTTTGTGATATTAAACAAGGTAAAGGAGGGCTAGTAGATATTGAATTTTTAACGCAATATTTAGTGTTAAATTATAGTTCCAAACACCATGACGTATGTAAATACTCAGATAACTATCGATTATTTATAACATTTGCGGAATTTGGAATATTAACCGATAAACAAAAAGATGTGCTTATTAATCATTATTGCCAATTAAGAGATTATGGCCATAAAACAAGTTTACAAAATGAGTCGGCAATGATGAATTGTGAGCAATTTTTGCCTTTTGCTGATGAAGTAACGACAATTGTTCAGCAGTTTTTAGAATAAATGTTACTTCTAAGAAACAGCTTCATTAAAAATACTTAATTGAAAAGAGGATTAACGATTACGCTTTTTTTGCGGAAGTAATATGCACTCTTCATCTAAATAAGATGATTCAATATCAGCAAGCACTAAAGTACGTTGCTGATAACAGAAGTAAGTTGATATACCTTCTTGAAAATGTCCTGTAACTGCATTTCCGACTCTATAAGCTGTATTGATTATATTTGTATTAATCCGGAAAGCGTCTTTAACAATAAAGTCTCTGTTTAACCACCATATAACTTCTAAACCATCTTTTTCGGCATATTCAACTAGTTTTTGATATAAGGTTTGCCCTTTTCTAAAGGGCCTATTATCGACAGTGCCACTCCAGTTCTTTCGTAAAGGCCTTGTGACTAAACGTCGAGCTTCTAATAGTTCGACTAAATCACCCTTAGGCTCTGGTAAATAGACAATATTATTACGAATTTTGGGACCATCATCATCGTCAGTACCGTGTAAATTGGCATAAAAACGTGATAAGCCATCAGCTGCGGCATTAGATTTTTCTTTAGTTACGGGCTTAGCTTTTTCTGCTGCCTCGATTTCTTGTTGTTCAGTTGAAATTGGTTCTTCCGTTTTTTCTGAAAACAACGCTTCTTGATTCGCAATTAAAAAATAAGCGAGAATTGCGAGAATTATTAAAAAAACAGCATTCTTTATCCAAAAAAGCATAGGCTAAACTTCTGATAAAACGATAAATATAATATTATTATATACCATACTGAAAACTTGTGACTTATACAATTAGTTATAAAGGGATGGATCTTCTATGTTTGGTCGTGTTTTAAAACGACGATGAAGCCACATATATTGTTCAGGTTTACGTAGTATGGCTTTTTCTACTTCCTGATTAATTCTTATCACATCATTTTCGTCATTATCTGTTGGGAAATTGTCTAAAGTTGGAGTGATCTCAATGGTATAACCGCTACCATCCTCATTCCTTTTTGGAATCATCATCATTGTTTGTGTTTCTTTTTGACGAGCAAAAATTAACGTTCCGGTCGTTGTTGCTGCATCTTTTACCGCGAATAATGGAACAAACAGGCTGCGATTTCTACCATAATCTTGATCAGGTAAATACAAACAAGACTCTTTATCTCGAAGTGCTTTGATTAGCCCTTTAACGTCTCGTTTCCCTAGCATATATTTATTAGATCGCCCACGGCCCCTAAATTGAAAAAACTCCATTAATTGATTGTTATGTGGACGATAAAAAATCACTAAAGGATGAACATGCCCAAATCCTCGACCAATAATTTCAGCACTTAAATAATGCATTGCTAATAGAAGAACACCTTTGCCTTCTTCTTTTGCTTTCTCTATATGTTCAACGCCTATTACTTTAAATTTTCGTTTAATGCGCCAGTCGGGCCACCACCACCCCATGCCTGTTTCAAATAATGCGATCCCTGTGTTCTCAAAATTTTCTTTAAGTATTCGTTGGCGTTCATTATTTGACATTTCTGGAAAGCATAACTCTAAATTTCTTAAGGCAACTTTTTTTCGGCTTGAGCCAATTCTAAGTAACAAACGACCAATAAATCGACCAAGTGAAAGTTGTACTTTATAAGGTAACCAAGAAATAGAATATAAAATAAAAACCCCAAGCCAAGTAAGCCAATATTTAGGCAATAGGAAAGATACTTTAAAATCAGGCTGTAAAACTTTATTTTTACTCACGGGATGATGTCAACTCATTGAATTTCATGTGATACACTATCGAGTATTATATCTGTTAAGAGACATAAGATGAAAGTAGATATTCCAGCTTTTAATCAAGCAAGCGTTCTAGTAGTTGGCGATATTATGTTAGATCGCTATTGGTATGGGCCTACACAACGTATTTCTCCTGAAGCCCCTGTACCTGTTGTTAAAATTAATCAAGATGAAGATAGACCCGGAGGTGCAGCAAATGTTGCATTAAATATTGCCTCAATGGGCGGAAAAGTAACACTAACGGGAATTACTGGCGATGATGAAGCAGCTCTAACATTAGAGACTCATCTACAAGCAATGAATATTTCTTGTCAATTTGATCGTAAAAATGAAATACCAACGATAACTAAACTACGAGTAATGAGTCGTAATCAGCAACTCATTCGTTTAGATTTTGAAGAGTCAATAGCTCAAGTTAACAAGTCTTTATTGAATAATAAAGTTGAGGAAATAGTTTCTAAGCATGATGTTCTCCTGCTATCAGATTACGATAAAGGGACCTTATCAGATGTTCAATCCCTGATAAAAGCGGCTATTAAGTTTAATGTTCCTGTATTAGTCGATCCTAAAGGGAATGATTTTTCTCGTTATCAAGGTGCAACAATTATTACGCCAAATATGTCTGAATTTGAGGCGGTAGTTGGTACATGTAAAGATGAAGCTGAAATTGTCACTAAAGGGCTCAACTTACTTAAAGAGCTAGATCTTCAAGCGATGCTTGTGACTAGAAGTGAACAAGGTATGACTCTAATTCGAAGAGATCATGAAGAATTCCATTTACCTACTCAAGCTAAAGAAGTTTATGATGTGACTGGGGCTGGAGATACCGTTATTGCTACACTTGCTTTAGCTGTGGCTGCAAATGCAGATTATCCTCAAGCAAGTGCCTTAGCTAATATTGCCGCAGGTATTGTAGTTGGGAAACTAGGTACATCAACAGTAAGTGAAACTGAATTACATAATGCAATTTCTACAGGTCAAGAAAGTGGCTTCGGGGTTGTTACTGAAGATCAATTAAAAATTGCTGTTGATATGGCCAAATCACGTGGTGAAAAGATTGTAATGACCAATGGCTGTTTTGATATTTTACATGCAGGACATGTTTCTTATCTTGCTAACGCAGCTGAATTAGGCACAAGACTTATCGTTGCTGTCAATGACGATAAATCAGTTACTCGATTAAAAGGTCTTGGACGTCCGGTAAACCCGGTAGATCGTCGCATGGCTGTACTATCTGGATTAGGCGCGGTTGATTGGGTAGTTAATTTTTCTGAAGATACACCACAACGTTTGATCGCTAATATATTACCTAATACGTTAGTGAAAGGTGGGGATTATCAAGTTTCTGAAATAGCAGGTGGGGAAGAGGTCATAGCGGCAGGGGGAAGTGTTCAGGTTCTTAATTTTGAAGATGGTATTTCCACAACTGAAATAATTAATACTATTCGATTAGAAGATTAATTGATTCTTTTCCCATACAAGACTTACAAAATAAAAAAAGGGTGTCAGCATACTGACACCCTTTTTAGTATTAATTTAGTGATTAAGGAGCTGATAGTCCCTTATTAATATCACTAATGTCTTGTTCAGAAATAGTTCCACCTGCACGTTTCAATGCAAGGACTGATTGAATATAACTGTAGCGAGTTGATGACAAATTACGCTTTGCGTTATATAAATTTCTTGTGCTATCTAATACATCAACAATAGTACGAGTACCAACTTCGAAACCAGCTTCAGTCGCTTTTAAAGCACTTTCAGCAGAAATTACAGACTGTTGTAAAGCTTTAATACCTGAAACGGCAGCAATTACTGTGTTATATGAGTTTCGTGCATTTCGTACTGCATTACGGTGTGTTTGTGCTAAATCTTGGCTAGCAGCAACATAATTACTTTGTGCTTGGCGAACAGCACTTGTTGTTGCACCACCAGAATAAATAGGAACACTTAAAGTAATACCAAACGACTGTCCCTGAGTTTTGGTTGTTAAGTTATCTATTAAATCATCATTATCAGAACGAGAAATACTTCCGTTTAGGTCTAAGGTTGGATAGTGGCCAGATTGTGCAATGTTAATATTTTCTTTGGCAATATCAACAGTGATTTTTTGGGCTATTAAATCTAAATTTTTAGCTTCAGCGGTTTGTTGCCATTCATTTGCACTATCAGGTGTTGGGCGTGATGCACTAAAGCGTTCTTTGTTTAAAGTGTTTAAATCACGAGGATAAACATTAGTTATCACACGTAAGGCTTCTTCAGAATTAAAAACTCTATTTTTTGCTCTAATTACTTCGGTAACGGCATTATCATATTGAGCTTGTGCTTCATGAACAGCGGTAACAGCAGTTAAACCAACAGAATATCGTTGCTTTGTTTGCTCAAGTTGACGTTCGATTGCTGCTTTTTCTGCTTCGGCAAACTCTAAATCATCTTTTGCACTCAATACGTTAAAATAAGCTTCAGTTACTCTTACGATTAAATCTTGTTTAGCTGCTTGAAAGCTGATGTCGCTACGATGTGCTGATTTTTTAGCGCTATCAAGACGTAACCAAGTATCGTGATGATAAAGTTGCATATTTAAACTTGCACTAAAGGTGGTGCCCTCGCTATCTGAAATGATCCCGCCATTTCTTAACTCAGTTTCATTGTTGCTATAATTAGCAGTAGCTCTTAAGTTTGGGAGTAAGACCGATCTTGCTTGGGTGATCCCTTCCTTTGAAGCTTTAAATTGGGCTTGAGCTTTTAATACAACAGGGTCGTTTGCTTTAGCTTGTTCATAAACTGATAGTAAGTCTTCTGCTAATGTTAATGTGCTTGTTGCTGCACAAGCTATACCTATAATAAGCGAGGTAATATTTTTTTTCATGTGAGAGCAATTCCTTTATTCGTTTTCTAAACTTGTTATTATGTGTGGGTATTATTTAAAACATGCCATTTAATCATACTACTAAGTAGTAAAAAGCAATTACCCTGCCAAATTTCATTATTTGGACTTAATGATAAAAATTAACCATCAACTCTTACCAAACGTATTTTGCCAACTTAATTGAGTCTAGGTGGCTGAATAACTTGAATCTAGCTAATATTTTTTATTGTTAATCGGTGGTATATTCTACTAGTTTTAGTGTTTAAGCTAAATAGTATAGTTAGTTGCTAAACCATTCTAGTGTAACAAAATATTTAATGCTAATGGTTTGTCATAGTGAACTTCCCTTTTTTCTATCAGATTTGACCAAAAATGAACGAAAATATAAATAAAACTGCTCTATTACAATTCAATCACCAGGATATTGAATTAAAAGAAAAGGTTAGAAAATATGAAGGCTTTTTTAACCTCGACCAATATGTCATACAACATAAACTATATTCTGGGGGGGTCAGCGATAATATTAGCAGAGAAATTTTTGAGCGCGGTGATGCCGTAGTGCTAATTCCTTATGATCCTGTTTTGGATCAAGTGATATTAATTGAGCAGTTTCGTCCAGGAGCTATTCGAGCGGGAGATACTCCATGGATGCTAGAATTTATTGCAGGCATGTTTAAAGAAGGTGAACAGCCTGTTGAAGTGGCAATAAGAGAAGCAAAAGAAGAAGCTAATCTTGATATTGATTCAAATAATGTCACTAAAATAATGAAATACCTTTCAAGTCCAGGAGGTATGAGTGAGGCTATTTATCTTTATTTTGCTACAATTGACAGTCAAAATGTTGGAGGTATTTATGGCTTACCAGAAGAAGGCGAAGATATATTAGTGCATGTGGTGAAAAGAGATGATGCAATGATATTATTGTCACAAGGAAAAATTGCAAATGCAGCAACCATAATTGGGTTACAATGGTTAGCACTAAATTACCAAAATATTAAGCAAGAAATTAAATAACATCATAGATCAATTTACTAAGCTAATTTAGCTAAAGGTAATTGATTTATTGTGAGGGCTTGTGACTACACAATTAAATAAATCAACATATTATCGGCCAAATTTATCAAATTTGATGAATCTGTGTGATGTTAATTATATGATGTTACTGCGATTATTAGCAGATAAAGAAACGGTTGGTGAAAAACGGTGTTTTTTTATTTCAGATTTTCTTTCTTATAGTATTGTTGTTAATGAAGTTACTCGCTACACGTCATTAGTCACTATGACTCAAGATGCCACGATTAATGGAAAACACTTAGCGGATTTTCTTCGACCAAAAATGGTTATACGCTTATATCATGACGCTAGAATGGCTGAAGTTATAAGTAATCAAGATGTTAGACAAGTTAAACCTCGTTATGATTACCCAAATAATGCGATGCACCTTCCCGATGAAAAGCAGCAAATTAATTTATTTTTAAAAGAATGGTTGCAACTAAGCTTGCAACTTGGACAGACAAGGTTAACTGCTGTTGAATAATAAAACGTCTTACATTCATCATTTTGCTCAAATATCAGATTGCCATTTATATGAAGAGAAAAAAGCCCTTCATTACGGTGTGAATGTTTTTGATAATCTTTGTCATGTGCTTACTCATATAAAAGAGGAAAACATAGCTGACTTTATTATTTTTACCGGTGATTTAACTCAAGATCACAGTGAACAGTCTTATCAGAATTTTATTGATGCCGTAAAAGTTACAAAAACTAATATCCCCATATATTTTTTAGCAGGTAATCATGATGAACCGGAGTTACTCAATAAATACTTAAAACATGCTCCTTTTATTCAAGAAAAAATTATTGAGTTACCCTATTGGCAATTAATTTTAGTTAATAGTAAAAGTGAAACTCCTTCTGGTTTTGTATCTTCATGTGAAAGTGAATACTTACTTAAGTCATTAGATGATACAAAAAATCAATTGTTATTGATGCATCACCACCCAATGAATGTCGACTACTTTATTGACAAACATGGTTTGCAAAATCAGCAAACGTTTTATCAAACACTTGATAAAATAAAGGGATTTCGAGGTGTGTCGTGTGGTCACGTTCATAATGCGATTGAATTGTCTTTAAATATTAATAATAAAAATATGCCGTTATTTACTTGTCCTGCAACATCTATTCAGTTTAAGAAGAGCTCATCACTTGAAAACTCAGGTAAACCAGCAGGCTATCGAGCTTTTATGCTAGGAAAAAACGGTATAATTAAAAGCAAAGCTATTTTTATTTAAGTTAGTTTTAGGAAAGTTGTTAAAAATAAATGGAAACTATGAAACAAAAAAACCTGTTATATATTCATGGGTTTAATTCATCGCCTTTATCGATGAAGTCACAATTAACAAAGCAATATTTGATTGAACATAATGTCGATATTCAATTTCATTGTCCTCAAATACTCTCGAGCCCCAAAACTGCAATTGCCCAATTGGAAAATATTATAGCTTCAGCACCCAACCAACAGTGGTGTATTATCGGCTCATCTTTAGGTGGTTATTTTGCTACATACTTATCAGAAAAATATCAATTGAAAGCAGTGTTAATAAATCCTGCAGTTAAACCTTATGAATTATTTGTGGATTATTTAGGAATACAGAAAAATCCATATACTGAAGAGGTTTATCACGTTACTGAACAACATATGATTGATTTAGAATGTTTGTTAGAAGAAAAAATTGCTAAAAAACATTATATGGTGATGGTACAAACAGGTGATGAAGTGTTAGATTATCAACAAGCAGTAGAAAAATATCAAAATTGCCAATTAATTGTTCAACAAGGCGGTGATCATAGTTTTATAAATTATGAAGATATGTTGCCAGCAATGATGGAATTTTTAGATCTGCAATAAATAAAACCACTCACATTATAAAAATTATCAGAATAGAGTTATGAGCGAACAATATAATTCAGAATCCATTGAAGTGCTTAGCGGTTTGGATCCCGTGCGTCATCGTCCCGGAATGTATACAGATACTGCTCGTCCTAATCACCTTGGTCAAGAAGTTATCGACAACTCTGTTGATGAAGCCCTCGCTGGGCATGCCCAAAATATCACAGTAATATTAGATAAAGATCAGTCTTTAGAAGTGATTGACGATGGTCGAGGTATGCCTATTGATATCCATAAAGAAGAGGGTGTGTCTGGGGTTGAATTAATTTTTTGTAAGCTTCATGCGGGTGGTAAATTTTCTAATAAAAATTATCAATTCTCAGGTGGTTTGCACGGTGTTGGTATATCCGTTGTGAATGCTTTATCTAAACGGGTTGATGTAGCTGTTCGCCGTGATGGGAAAATGCATGAAATGGCATTTGAGAACGGTGAAAAAGTTGAAGAGTTACATGAAACAGGAACCGTAGGGCGAAGAAATACAGGTACTCGTGTTAAATTTTGGCCCGATGAAAGCTATTTTGATTCATCAAAATTCTCAGCACGTCGTTTAGTTCATTTGCTTAAAGCCAAAGCAGTATTGTGCCCAGGTTTAACGATAAAGTTTCATGATAAAAATGAAGATAATAAATATCAATGGTATTCGTTTTCATCGTCGGTTTGGGCGTTCGCGAGGACGTTCGAGCGGGAGCTTTTGCGTTCGTCATTTTTTCTCTGTTTTTGTGGGTTGGTGTTTGGCACAAATGAGGCAAAATGTTCGATCTTTTCAATCTACAATTACATTTACATTTTTGTACATGTTAACAGTATTCAGAGCTCTTCCTCTCTCTCTCTCTCTTTCTCTCTATCTATCTCTCTCTCTCTGATTACTACATTAAATGGAAGCTTTT